>JAUXVE010000125.1 GCA_030680415.1 Rubrivivax sp. | reverse complement strand
TCGTCGCGCTGGGCGGCGGCCGCAGCCGGCCCGGCACGGCGGTGGACCCCCGCGTCGGCCTGGCTGCCGTGCTGGCACCCGGCGCTGCCGTGCAGGCCGGCGATGCGCTGGCGCTGGTGCACGCGGCCAGCACCGACGATGCCGAGACTGCGGTGCGCGCGGTGGCGGCGGCGATGCCGGTCGGCGACCAACCGCCGGCCGCGGCGCACTGGCTGCTGGAAACCGTTCGCAGCTGAGCGCCAGGCCCGAGGCCGGCGCTTGCCAGTGGGCCGCCAGGCCGGCCGCCGTCATCGGACTGTCACAATTCCGTCATGCCCGGTCGTGCCGCGGCGACCAGACCGCACTGCAAGGCGCCGCTGCGCCCGGAACCGAGATGGACCTCAAGAGCATCGCCCAGTTCGAGAAGGCCGCCAAGGGCGGCCGCAACGAGTCCTTCCGCCTCGGCGTGGGCCTGATCTTCGTCGTCATGATCATGCTCTACACCAGCCTGACGCAAGGCGCCAGCGGCCCGCAGGGCGTGATGCTGGTGGCCGCGGCCATCATCGGCGGCTACATGGCGATGAACATCGGCGCCAACGACGTTGCCAACAACGTCGGGCCGGCCGTGGGGTCGAAGGCGATCTCGATGGTCGGCGCGCTGCTCATCGCCACGGTGTTCGAGATGGCCGGCGCGCTGATCGCCGGCGGCGACGTGGTGGCGACGGTCCAGAAGGGCATCATCAACGCCGATGTCATCGGCGACACCGATCGCTTCATCTGGCTGATGACGGCGGCGCTGCTGGCCGGCGCGGTGTGGCTGAACATCGCCACCGCCGTCGGCGCGCCGGTGTCGACCACACACTCGATCATCGGCGCGGTGCTGGGCGCCGGGCTGGCTGCCGGCGGCAGCGCCGCGGCCAACTGGGGCCAGCTCGGCGGCATCGCCGCCAGCTGGGTGATCTCGCCCGTCCTGGGCGGGGTCATCGCCGCGGCCTTCCTGTACTGGATCAAGCGCGGCATCACCTGGCGCGGCGACATGGTCGACGCCGCGCGGCGCACGGTGCCGCTGCTGATCGCGGTCATGGTCTTCGCCTTTTCTGCCTACTTGGTGCTCAAGGGACTGAGCCGGGTCTGGAAGACCGGCGTGGCGCAGGCGCTGGGCATCGGCGCGGTGCTGGGCGTCGTCGGCTGGCGGCTGGCCGTGGCCTGGGTGCGGCGGCGCGCGGCGATGCTGGCCAACACCAAGGCCGGCATCAACACCCTGTTCACGCTGCCGCTGATCTGCGCCGCGGCCTTGCTGAGCTTCGCGCACGGCGCCAACGACGTCGCCAACGCGGTGGGCCCGCTGGCGGCCATCGCCGACGCCGTGCGCAGCGGCACGGTGTCGGGCCGCGCGCCGATCCCGCTGTGGGTGATGGTGGTGGGCGCGGCGGGCATCGCCATCGGGCTCATGCTCTACGGCCCGCGGATGATCCGCAAGGTGGGCAGCGAGATCACCGAGCTCGACCAGATGCGCGCCTTCTGCATCGCCATGTCGGCGGCGGTGACGGTGATCGTGGCGTCGCAGCTGGGGCTGCCGGTGAGTTCCACGCACATCGCCGTGGGTGGCGTGTTCGGCGTCGGCTTCCTGCGCGAGTTCCTCAAGCGCCGGCACACCGACGCCATCGAGTTCATCAAGATGCACCATGCCGGCGCCGACAAGGAGGTCGTCGAGCGCTTCCTCGACGGGTTTGCCGCGGCCACGCTGGAGGGCAAGCGGCTGCTGCTGGCGCAACTCAAGCGCCAGGCTGCGCCGGCGGTGTTGAGCAAGTTCGAACGCAAGCAGTTGCGCAAGGTCTACCGCCAGCAACTGGTCAAGCGCTCGGAAGTGCTGAAGATCGCCGCCGCCTGGGTCATCACGGTGCCGGCTGCGGCGCTGCTGGCGGCGTTGATCTACTACGCCATCTTCGGCATGGTGCACGCGCGCGGCTGAGCGCCCTCGACCGCGGCCCGTCACCGCCGATCGCGCATTCGTCGCATCGCGCTCGCCTGGCCCCCGGGGACGGGCGCTAGCATCGCGCCTTCCTTGCCGCGCCGGAAGCCCACGACATGAACCCGCCCAGCCTGCTTCGCCGCGCCGCCGCGCTGACCCTGGCCGCTGCCGTCTGGCTGCCTGCCGCGGCCCAGACCGGGCTGCCCGTGGCGCCGGTGAACAACGTGCCCGAGACCTTCTTCGGCACCACCGTCGACGACCCCTACCGCGACTTCGAGAACACCAAGACCCCCGCCGTCGCGTCGTGGATGAAGGCGCACAGCGACCATGCCCACGCCACGCTGCGCCGCATCGCCGGGCGCGACACCTTGCGCGCCAAGCTCGAAATGTTCGACGCCGCGGCACCGGCGCGCGTGGCCAACGTGACGCGGCTGCCCGGCGAGCTTTACTTCTACCAGCGCCGGGCCGCCGACGAAGACCAGTTCAAGCTCTACATGCGGCGCGGCCTGAGCGGCGCCGAGAAGCTGCTGTTCGACCCCGAGACGCTGAAGAAGAAGACCGGCAAGCCGCACGCCATCAACTACTACACGCCCTCGCCCGACGGCCGCCTGGTGGCGCTGGGCGTCTCGGCCGCCGGCTCGGAAGACGCCGCCCTGCGCGTGCTCGACACGCGCAGCGGCCGCCAGCTCGGGCCCGAGATCCCGCGCGCGCAGTTCGGCGCCGTGAGCTGGTCGCCCGACTCGCGCGAGATCTACTTCCACCGCATGCAGGCGCTGAGGAAGGGCATGCCGGCCACCGACAGGTACCAGCGCAGCGTCGCCGCAGTGATGAAGCCCGGCGGCGGCGAGAAGGACATCCGCGTCCTGCTGCGCGCCGGCGACAAGGGCGAGGTCGAGATCCCGGCCACCGAGTTCGGCTTCGTCGGCGTGGAGCCCGACGGCCGCGTGCTGGCCGTCGTCATGGACGGCGTCTCGCCCGACTTCCGCGCCTACCACTCGACGCTGGCCGCGCTGCGCGCCGGCAAGCCGGCATGGAAGAAGCTTTTCGACCGCGACGACGGCGTCACCGGCCTGGCGCTGCAGGGCGACCGCGTCTACGTGCTGAGCTACAAGAACGCCTCGCGCTACCAGCTGCTGACCGCCAAGCTGGACGGTTTTTCACCCGCCACGGCACAGGTGTTGCTCCCGGAAAGTCAGCGCGTACTCTCGGGGTTGGCCTCGGCGGCCGACGGCCTGTACATCGAGCTGCGCGACGGCAACGTGAAGCGGCTGCTGCGCGTCGAGCACCGCGACGGCGCCGAACCCAGGGAAGTGCCGCTGCCGGTGGCCGGCGCCTTCACGCTCGGCAGCACCAGCGCCCACCCCAAGCTGCCGGGCCTGCTGCTGGACCTGCAGGGCTGGGCGCGGGCGCGCCAGATCTATGCCGTGGCCGCCGACGGCAGCGTCGCCAACACCGGGCTGCAGCCGGCCGGGCCCTTTGATGCGCCGACCGACGTCGTGGCCACCGAGGTCATGGTCAGGAGCCACGACGGCGTGGCGGTGCCGATGTCGATCATCCACCGCCAGGGCGTCAAGCTCGACGGCAGCAACCCGACGCTGCTCTACGGCTACGCCTCCTACGGCATCACCGAGGAACCCTTCTTCAGCATCAGCCGGCTGGCCTGGATGGACGCCGGCGGCGTGTTCGCGGTGGCCAACCCGCGCGGCAGCGGCGTCTTCGGCCGCCAGTGGCACGAAGACGGCAAGAAGGCGAACAAGCCCAACACCTGGCGCGACTTCATCGCCTGCGCCGAAACTCTGGTGGCGCAGGGTTGGACGAAACCGGCGCGGCTGGCGATCTGGGGCGGCAGCGCCGGCGGCATTCTGGTCGGCCGTGCCATGACCGAGCGGCCCGACCTGTTCGCCGCCGTGGTGCCCGACGTCGGCTCGCTCGACCTCGTGCGCGCCGAGACCACGCCCAACGGCATCCCCAACATCCCCGAGTTCGGCAGCCGCAAGACCGAAGAAGGCTTCCGCGCGCTGCTGGCGATGAGCACCTACCACCAGGTCAAGGACGGCGTGAACTACCCCGCCGTGCTGCTGCCGCACGGCGTCAACGACCCGCGCGTGGAGGTCTGGAACAGCACCAAGACCGCAGCGCGGCTGCTGGCGGCCAGCAAGTCGGGCAAGCCGGTGCTGCTGCGGCTGGACTACGACGCCGGCCACGGCATCGGCAGCACCAAGGCCCAGGTGCTCGACGAGCGCGCCGACGTCTTTGCCTTCATGCTGTGGCAGATGGGTGTGGCGGGCTACGAGCTCAAGCCCTGAAGCCGCCGGTCTGTTGCAGACGCTGGATCGACCTCGACCGCAGTGTCGGCCTCAGCCGGGCACGCCGGCTCCTTCAGATCGACCGTCAGCAACCCAGCTGCGCGGCCAGATCGTCGACGCCGCGCGCCACGCAGTCGAACTCGCCCTCGGCCCACGCCTCCATGGCGCCTCCCGGGCCGCGCTCCAGCGGCCGCGGGATGTAGGCCGTGCGCAGCCCGCAGGCCGCGGCGGCGCGCAGGTCGCTCGGGTGTGCAGCGACCATCATCACCTGCTGCGGCGGCAGGTCGAGCAGCCTGGCCGCGCCCAGGTAGACCTCGGCGTCGGGCTTGTAGTGGCCGAAGAGTTCGGCCGACAGCACCGCGTCCCACGGCAGCGCGGCATGCCTGGCCATCGCCACCAGCAGTGACAGGTTGCCGTTGGACAGCGTCGTGATCGTGTACCGCGACTTCAGCCGCGTCAGCCCGGCCACGCTGTCGGGCCACGGTGTCAGGCGGTGCCAGAGGAGGTTGAGATCGGTGGCCGCGCGCTCCGACAGAGTGATGCCGCGCGCGGCCAGCAGGCGATCGAGGGTGCGCCGGTGCAGGCCGTCGATACTGGTCCACGGCAGCGCGCCGCTGCGCACCTCCTGCATCGCCGGCTGGTAGCCGGCGCGCCAGGCGAGCGCGAATTCGCCGCCGTCCGCCGGCAGCCCGATGCGCGCCACCTCGGCCACGATCGAGCCGTACCAGTCGACGACGGTGCCGAAGATGTCGAAGGTGAGCGCGCGCACGGGCGGCATGGCGTCGCTGGCCACGTTGTCTACTTCGCCGTGCCCCTGGGCTGGCCGTCGTCGACCTTCACGGCATGGGTGCCGGCCAGGACCGCCTTCTGCCGCGGCGCGGCCAGCGCGTCGACCTTCGGGCCGGTGCTCAGGGCGGTGCATCGCGACGCGGTCATGCGGACTCCTCGGAATGTTGCGGGGGTGGCCGATGATCATGCAAGACGCGTTTCAGCGGCGGCCATTCCCGGCGGGCTTGTCAGGCTTGCCGGTGCGTCCCCATGCCAGCGGCGAGCCCCGGGGTGCCGGTTCGAGATCTGCTGGCCAAAGGGCGGCCAATCCGGCGCTCTGCCCCACGGGGGGACGCCTAGAATCGGCGGCAATCTGCCTGGGGTGGACGGCCGCACGGCAGCGGCCGGGCGCCCTGTCCACCGCGGCCTCACGGCCGCCCGGCGTCGCCCCGATGACCACCACCGCCCTTTCCGCCCTGTCGCCGCTGGACGGCCGCTATGCACCCAAACTGGCGGCATTGCGGCCGCTGCTGTCCGAGTTCGGACTCATGCACCGCCGCGTGCAGGTCGAGGTCGAATGGTTCATCGCCCTGTCCGACGCCGGTTTTGCCGAGTTCCGACCACTGAGCGAGGCCGCCCGCGGGCTGCTGCGCGGCCTCGTGCTGCACTTTGCCGAGGCCGACGCGCAGGCCATCAAGGACATCGAGAAGACCACCAACCACGACGTCAAGGCCGTGGAGTACTGGCTCAAGTCGCGCTTCGAGGGCCACGGCGAACTGCTGGCCGCGGGCGAGTTCGTGCACTTCGCCTGCACCAGCGAGGACATCAACAACACCAGCCACGCGCTGATGCTCAAGGCGGCGCGCGACACCGTCATGCTGCCGGCGCTGGACCGGCTGCTGGCCAGGCTGACGCAGATGGCGCATGCGCTGGCCGCTGTGCCCATGCTCAGCCGCACCCACGGCCAGACCGCCAGCCCGACCACGGTGGGCAAGGAGGTCGCCAACGTGGCGGCGCGGCTGGCGAGCGCGCGCGCACGCATCGCCGCGGTGCCGCTGCTGGCCAAGATGAACGGCGCCGTGGGCAACTACAACGCGCATCTCGCCGCCTACCCGGGTTTCGACTGGGAGGCCTTCAGCCGCCGCGTCGTCGAGCAGCGGCTGGGCCTGGCCTTCAACCCCTACACGATCCAGATCGAGCCGCACGACTACATGGCCGAGCTGTTCGACGCCCACGCGCGCGCCAACACGCTGCTCATCGACTGGGCGCGCGACCTCTGGGGCTACATCTCGCTGAGCTACTTCAAGCAGCGCGTGAAGCCGGGCGAGGTCGGTTCGAGCACGATGCCGCACAAGGTCAACCCGATCGACTTCGAGAACGCCGAAGGCAACTTCGGGCTGGCCAATGCGCTGCTGGCACACATGAGCCACAAGCTGCCGCTGAGCCGCTGGCAGCGCGACCTCACCGACAGCACCGTGCTGCGCAACATGGGCGTGGCGCTGGGCTATGCGCTGCTGGCCTGCGACAGCCTGGCGCGCGGCCTGGACAAGCTCGAGATCAACCCCGCTGCGCTGGCCGCCGACCTCGACGCCGCCTGGGAGGTGCTGGCCGAGCCGGTGCAGACGGTGATGCGCCGCCACGGCCTGCCCGACCCGTATGCGCAGCTGAAGGACTTCACCCAGGGCAAGCCGATCACGCGCGAGCTGATGCAGGGGTTCATCAAAGCGCTGCCGCTGCCCGCGGCCGAGAGGCAGCGCCTGCTGGACATGACGCCGGCCAGCTACACCGGCCTGGCCGAGCCGCTGGCGCGGAGGTGGTCTTGAACTTTCGCGACCAGCTCGCGGCGGCCGAGGCGCGCAACGCCTCCATGCTCTGCGTCGGCCTGGACCCCGAACCGGCCAGGTTCCCGCACGCCTGGCGCGGCGATGCGGCGCGCATGTTCGACTTCTGCGCGGCCATCGTCGAAGCCACGCACGACCTGGTCATCGCCTACAAGCCGCAGATCGCCTACTTCGCCGCGCAGCGCGCCGAAGACCAGTTGGAACGGTTGATCGCACACATCCATGCCAGTGCGCCCGGCGTGCCGGTGATCCTGGACGCCAAGCGCGGCGACATCGGCGCCACCGCCGAACAGTACGCACGCGAGGTCTTCGAGCGCTACCAGGCCGATGCGGTGACGCTGTCGCCCTTCATGGGCTTCGACTCGATCGAACCCTATATGCGCTACGCCGGCAAGGGCCTGATCCTGCTGTGCCGCACCTCCAACCCCGGCGGCAGCGACCTGCAGGCGCAGCGGCTGGCCGATGGCGACGAGTTGCTCTACGAGCGCATCGCGCGGCTGGCAGCGGGGGCGTGGAACCGCGGCGGCCAGCTCGGCCTGGTGGTCGGCGCCACCTACCCGCGCGAAGTGGCGCGGGTGCGTGAACTGGCGCCCACGCTGCCGCTGCTGATTCCCGGCATCGGCGCCCAGGGCGGCGACGCCGAGGCCACGGTGCGCGCCGGCTGGCGGCCGGGCGCGCCGATCATCGTCAGCTCATCGCGCGCCGTGCTCTACGCCGGCAGCGGCGACGACTTCGCCACCGCGGCGCGCAGCGTCGCGCTGGCCACGCGCACGCAGTTGCAGCGGGCGCTGCCCCGGGGCCTGAGAGCGTGAGAGTCTCTCGGCCACAACCGTACTTGATCCCTCTGCCCTGTGGGGAGAGGGAGCAAATCCAGGAGACTCTCAGTCTCTGAACCGATGCTGGACCCCGACGTCGACACCGAGGCGATCGCCGAGCACGAGCTGCGGCCGGCAACACCGCGCGCCAGTGGCGAGCCGCACCCGGCGCCGCTGCGGCAGATGGCGCGCGCCTTCCTGCTGGTGACCGCCGTGGCCTGCGCTGCCGGCAGCCTGCTGTTCCTGGCCGAACAGGGCGCGCCGGGCCCGCGGGGACTGATCGCCGCGAGCTACGCCGTCCTGGCGCTGTGTTCGGCGCTCGCCACCCGCTTGCCGGAGAACTGGATAGCGACGGCCCTGACGCTGGTGTTGACCGCCGTGATCGTCCTGCTGGCGGGTACCGCGTTCGCACTCGGCTGGGGCCTGACTGCGCCCGCCCTGCCGGCACTGGGGCTGCTGGTGTGCGTGTTGTGCGCGGCGGCCGGCTGGCGCGCCGGCGCGCTGCTGGCCGCCGTGGCCACGGCGGCGGTGCTGGCGGTGGCTCTGGTGGCGCCGCCCGCGGCGGTCACGGCAGCGCCGTCTGCCGCGTTCCTGATTGCCGCCCAGCTCATCCTCATCGCGGCCGGGCTGGCCGGCGGCGTCATGATCTCGCAGGTGGTGGCGCGCTACATGCGCTCGGCACACGAACGTGAACAGCACTCTCGCCGACTGCTGGCGCTGGCCGCCGACGCCTATTGGGAAATCGACCACCGCAACTGCCTGGTGGCGGCCACCGACCCGCATGGCGACAGCGGCTCTGCGGCGCCGGCCGTCGGCCTGGGCCTGCCGCCCTGGGAGATGCCGAACTTCGGCTGCGACGCCGAGACGCTGGACCACCTGCAGGCCGACCTGGGTTCACGGGTGCCCTTCCGCGACCAGCCCGTCACCTGGACCGACGGCGAGGGCCGGGTGCGTGCCTACCTGGTGAGCGGCGAGCCGCGCCATGACGAACGTGGCGTCTTCACGGGCTACTGGGGCGTGGCGCGCGACGTCACCGACGTCAACGCCGCCCGCGAGGCGCTGGTCGCCACCGAAACGCGCTACCAGGAGCTGTTCACCCGCATCCCCACGCCGCTGGTGCTGCACCGCGGCGGGCGCGTCATCGACGCCAACCCGTCGGCGGTGGCGATGTTCGGCCACCCCGACCTGCAGGCCATGCTGGGCATCGATCTACTCACCGCCTATGAGAGCGGCGACTCGCGCGAGCGTGCGCGGCGGCGCCTGGAGTTGCTGCAGGGGCAGCCGCTGGGCACCGCCCTGCCGGTGGCCGACTACAGGCTGCTCGTGCGCGGGCGCCACATCGCCGTGCGCGCCACGGGTGTGCGCGTCGACGCCGAAGGCGGCCCGGCGATGCTGGCAATCTTCGTCGACGACACCGAGCGTCTGGCGGCGGAACAGGCGGTGCGCCGTTCGGAGGCCATGCTGTCGCACCTGGTGGCCACCAGCCCCGACCTGATCACCCTCACCGAAATGGCCAGCGGCCGCTTTGCCATGATCAACCACGCCTTCGAGCGCCTCATCGGCTGGACCGCCGCCGAGGCGGTGGGGCGCACCTCGCTGGAGCTGGGCGTGTGGGCCAGCGCCGCAGACCGCGAGCGCTTCGTCGCGGTGTTGCGCGACAAGGGCGAGGTCGTCGACCTGGCCACGCGCTTCGTCACCAAGTCCGGTGCCTCGATCTCGATGCTGGTGTCGGCGGCGCGCTTCGTGATGGACCGGCGCGACTACATGGTGATCAACGCGCGCGACGTCACCGCCAGCGAACGTGAGCGTCTGGAACGTGAGGCGATCCTGGCCAATGCCTCGATCGGCATCGCCGTCACGCGCGCGCGCCGCTTCGTGCTGGCCAACCGCCACTTCGAGCAGATCTACGGCTGGGAGCCGGGGGGCCTGATCGGCCAGCCCGGGCAGGTGGTGTGGCTGAACGAAGACGACTACGCCGAAGTGCACCGGCTCGTGGGCCCGGCGCTGGGGCGCGGCGAAGCGGTGGAACTGGAGCGTCGCGGCCACCGCAAGGACGGCAGCAGCTTCCTGGCCCACGTGCGCGGCCGCGCCATCGACCCCGAGCGGCCCGCCGAGGGCGGCACGGTGTGGATCGTCGAGGACGTCACCGAGCGGCGCCAGTTCGAACTGGCGCTGGCGCGCGCACGTGACGACGCCGAGGCCGCCAGCCGCGCCAAGAGTGCCTTCCTGGCCAACACCAGCCACGAGTTGCGCACGCCGCTCAACGGCATGATCGGCCTGGCCCGGCTGGCGCGCGCGCCCGAAACGGCCGCGCCGCAGCGGCTGCAGTACCTGGACCAGATCGCCGAGAGCGCGCAGTCGCTGGCGGGCATCATTTCGGACATCCTCGACCTGTCCAAGATCGAGGCCGGCAAGCTGAACCTCGAGACCACCGTCTTCGACCTCGGCGACCTGCTGCACACGCTGCAGCGCACCTATGCCACCCTGGCCGACGTGCGTGCGCTGGGGCTGCGTTTCGAGATCGCGCCCGAAGTCGAATCCGCCGTCAGCGGTGACCCCTTGCGCGTGCGCCAGATCATCAACAATTTCCTCAGCAACGCGCTCAAGTTCACCGCCGCCGGCCATGTGCACGTGGCTGCGCGGCGCCCGGGCGGGCCCACTGCGGCAACGGTGCGTTTCGAGGTCTCGGACACCGGACCGGGCATCGACGAGGCGACGCGCGCGCGCCTGTTCAAGCCCTTCACGCAGGCCGACGACTCGACCACCCGGCGCTACGGCGGCACCGGGCTGGGCCTGTCGATCTGCCGTGAACTGGCGACGATGATGGGCGGTGCGGTGGGCGTCGACAGCGACCCGGGTCGGGGCAGCACGTTCTGGGCCGATCTGCCCCTGCCGTGCGCCCAGGCGCCACCGCCGGCGGTGTTGGCCGACGACAGCCGCGGCCTCGAAGGCGCCCGCGTGCTGATGGTCGAGGACAACCCGGTCAACATGCTGATCGCCGTGGCCATGCTCGAACGCTGGGGCGTCGCGGTGGCACAGGCCCACAACGGCCGCGAGGCGCTGACCGAGGTGCAGGAGGCCGTTGCCGCCGGCCGCCCCTTCGACGCTGTGCTGATGGATGTGCAGATGCCCGTGATGAGCGGTCACGAGGCCACGCGCGCACTGCGTGCCGGTGTCCCTGGGCGCGAGCTGCCGATCATCGCGCTCACCGCCGCGGCACTGGTGACCGAGCGCGACGAGGCGCTGGCTGCGGGCATGAACGACTTCCTGACCAAGCCCATAGACGCCGAAAAGCTGTATGCCACGCTGCTGCGCTGGTGCGCGCGCGCCGAGCGCAAGGCCGGCTGACGGCCGCGGCCGGTGCCGCAACCGGCGCGCCGGCGCTTACTCCACCGCCGCTTGCAGGAAGCGGATCGTTCCCGCGTCGGCGTCGATCTCCACCTCGAGCCCCACCGGCAGCGTGAACTTGCGCTTGATGTGGCCGATCATGGCGCCGCTGTACACCGGCACGTTCAGCGGCTTGAAGTAGTCGTCGAAGACCTCGTCCAGTGTCAGCGTGCCGTAGCCCTCGCCCGGCTTGCAGTTGGTGAAGGCACCCAGCACGACGCCGGCCAGGCGGTCGAGCACGCCGGCCAGCTTGAGCGTGCTCAGCATGCGGTCGACGCGGTAGATGAATTCGTTGACGTCTTCCAGGAACAGGATCGCGCCTTCGAAGCGCGGCCAGTAGGGCGAGCCGGCCATGGCCGTGAGTACCGCCAGGTTGCCGCCCAGCAGCGGCCCGCGCGCGCTGCCGCCGCGCAGCGTGGTGACGCGGTTGGCCCTGGGCACGAGCGCGTCGTCGCTGTCCTTGGGGTTGCGCAAGGTCATGGCCTGCGCGTCCATCACCGCGCCGCGCAGGTGCTCGACGCTGAAGGCGTTCCACTCCGACGCGCCCACCGGGCTGTGGAAGGTGACCAGCCCGGTGCGGGCGTTGACCGCGGTGATGAGTGCCGTGATGTCGGAAAAGCCGCCCAGGAACTTGGGTGTGCGGCGTATCGCCGCGTAGTCCAGCAGCGGCAGGATGCGGTTGCCGCCGGAGCCGCCGGTCATGGCCAGGATGCCGTGCACGGTGGGCTCGGCGAACATGGCATTGACGTCGGCGGCGCGCTGCGCGTCGGTGCCGGCGAAGTGACCGTGGCGTGAGCGCAGGTGCGGCGCTTCGCGCACCTTGAAGCCCAGCGCCTGCAGCGTTTCGGTGGCGATCTCGTAAGGCGCGCGTTCGTGGATCGCCCCCGACGGGTTGATCAGGGCGATGGTGTCGCCGGGCTGCAGGCGGCGCGCCCGGAGGGTCGCCGGGCGTGGCAGTGCCGCGGCGGATGCGCCGGCGCAAACTGCAGCCGTCGCCGCCGTGGCGGTGGCGGCAATGAACTGGCGTCGGTTGGTGGGCATGGGCAGGGCCGCGGGTCAGAGGACACGCGGCAGTTCGTGCCGCACGCGGTCGCGGTCGCCGTGGTCGAAGTGCCACCATTCGTTGGCAATGCCGTGGAAGCCGCCATGGGCCATCGCCTCAGCCAGCCAGCGCCGCAGCTGCACTTGCGCCGACGTGAGCACGCCACTGGCCAGGTGTTCTTCGTGCAGTGCCGGGTGGGATGCCGGTGTCATCTCGTCGAAGCCGCTGCCCATGTCGGCTTCGCGGCCGTCGCGGCCCAGCAGCGTCACGTCGACCGCCATGCCGTGGCTGTGGATCGAACCGCGCCCGGGGTGGGCAAAGTAATGCTGCATGGGCGTGCCCTCGACGTCGTTCCAAATCGCTTCCTGCACCCGCTGCGGGCGCAGCGCGTCCAGCACCAGGATGGTCCAGCCCGGCCGGCGCGCCGCCAGCCACTGCGCCGCGGCCTGCAGGCCGGCCGCGGCCTCGCGGCGCAGCCAGGCGCAGTCCAGCGTGCCGTACAGGCTGCGCCCGGCGAAATTGTTGCCCCCGGCATAGCGCAGGTCGACGCGCACGCCGTGCAATGTCTGCAGGCGCACGAAGGCCGGGTCGGCGGCGATGTCCTCGACGCGGATCTGCGCGCTGCCGCGATGCCCGCCGCCGCCCGTCATGGCGTATCCCACGACGGCGGGTCGGAACCCTCGGCGCTGGCGCCTGCCGCGGCAAGGGCGAACAGGCGGGCGACAGCAAAGCTGGACGACACGCGGCGCATGATAGCGGCGGGCTCGTGCGCGCAGCGGCGCCATTCCGGCGGCGGCCGCCGCCACGCCGCCAACACCTTCTCCACCGGCGACATCGCGCGCCCGATCCGCAGCCCGACAGGCTAGCCTGTCGATCGGGCGGCCGGCGGCGCAAAACGCCGCGCTGGTTTGTCGGCCCGGGCGTACAGCGGCTGCACCTTGGGCAGCTTGTCCTGGATGTCGCGGATGCGTGTCTCGCCCGCCGGATGCGTGGACATGAACTCCGGCGGCGCGCCCTTGCCGGCGGCCATCATCTTCTGCCACAGCGTCACGCTGGCGGCGGGGTCGTAACCGGCACGGGCGGCGAGGTCCATGCCGACGAGGTCGGCTTCGGTCTCGTCCTCGCGGCTGAAGCGCAGCGTGAGCAATTGGCCGCCCATGTTCAGCACCGCGTCGCCGACGCCGCCGAGCCCGAACAGGCTGGACAGCAGCCCGGCGCCAATGCGCGTGGCCGCCGTCTTGGCCATGCGTGCGCGCGCATGCTCGCGCAGCGCGTGCGCGGCCTCGTGGCCCATGATGCTGGCCACCTCGTCGTCGTTGAGCTGCAGTTTCTGCAGGATGCCGAAGTAGAAGGCGATCTTGCCGCCGGGCATGCAGAAGGCGTTGACCTGCGGGCTGCCGAGCAGGTTGACCTCCCACTGCCACTGCCGGGCACGGCTGTTCCACGGCACGGCATGCGGAGTGATGCGCTGCGCGATGGCGCGCAGCCGCACCACCTGCGGGTGGTCGGCCGGGCCCAGCGCGCGCTGCGCAGCCGCCTCGCGCAGCATCTGCTGGTATTGCTGTGCGGCGGCGGCCTCCAGCTGTTCGGCCGGCACCAGCCTGGTCATGCGCGAGGTCTTGCCGACATCGGCCTGCAGGCCGTCCTGCGCCGCCACCGGCGCGGCCAGCGCCGCCACGCCGACGGCCGCGAGCAGGCCCGTGAACAGGCGCCGCGAGTGCAGCGCGCACAGGCAGCAGCCTGGGTGCGTGGCCGGGGTCGGAGTGTCCGTGGTGGGCATGGTGGGCATGGTCAAATCAGACCGCGGCGGCGCCGCAGGGGTTCCGCGGCATTCCAGGTAGCGCCCCGGCGGCGGGCCCGACTCGCGTTGGGGTGGGCGGCACGATGTTCAATCGTCGGCGGCACCCACCGCTGCCGGTTCCACCTCCAGCGCCCGCACGCTGGCACGCAGCCACCACAGCATCACGAGTGCCGGCGCCGCCAGCACGGTGCTGACGATGAAGAAGGTCGGCCAGCCAATGCTCTCGGCCAGCACGCCGGCCAGCGGCCCGACCCAGACCCGGCCCACCGAGGCAAAGGCCGACAGCAGCGCGTACTGCGTCGCCGTGAAGCGCTGGTTGCACAGGCTCATCAGGAAGGCCACGAAGGCCGCCGTGCCCATGCCGCCGGAGAGGTTCTCGAAAGCCACCACCAGCAGCAGACCACCGTCCACCGGCGTCGGTGCCGCCAGCGCGACGAAACCCCAGTCGAAGGCCGGCAGCGTGGTGCCGGCAATGACGCCCTTGCCCGACACCGCCAGCCACCAGAAGCCGAGGTTGCTGACCATCTGCAGCACACCGTAGAACATGAGCGCGCGCCACAGGCCGATGCGCATCATCAGCGCGCCGCCGACGAGCGCGCCGCCGATCGTCAGCCACAGCCCGATGACCTTGTTGACGACGCCGACCTCGGCCGAGGTGTAGGCCATGCTCTTGAGCAGGAAAACCGTCATCAGCGAGCCGGCGAAGGCGTCGCCCAGCTTGTAGAGCACGATGAAGAGCAGAAAGGCCGCCGCGCCGCGCTGGCTGAAGTAGCTGTTCAGCCCGCCGAGCAGGGTGTGAAAACGCGCCCGCCGCGCCGCCCAGGCCGCCAGCGGCAGCGTGAAGGCGATGCCCAGCAACAGCGCCGCCAGGTCGACCCAGCGCCTTTGCAGCGGCGCCGGCATCGCGCTGCCTTCGAGCAGCGGCCCGACCAGCGCCTGCGCCACGGCCGGCCCGTAGCGGTCGCTCAACCAGACACCCACGGCCACCGCGGCCAGCACGGCGCCGAAACCGAGCAGGTCGTTGCGCGCCGGCGGCGGCCGCACCGTCAGCGACGGCAGCCGCGGCAGCAGCAGCGCCGACAGCACCGCCGCGCCGGCCATCAGCCCGGCCATGAAGCGGTAGACCTCGGGCCAGGACCAGCCGGCGCCCTGCGTGGCGTCGGTCCAGATCAGCGCGATGCCGCCCGACAGGATCATCGCCAGCCGATAGCCCATGACGCCGAGCGAGGCGCCCATGCCGCGCTCGGCGGCCGGCAGCAGGTCGGTGCGGTAGGCGTCGATGACGACGTCCTGTGACGCCGAGACGAAGGCCACGGCCACCGCCAGCAAGGCGAAGACACGGATGGCGTCCTTGGGCGAGGTCGACGACACCGCCAGCAGCACGCCGGCCAGCGCCAGCTGCGTCAGCACCAGCCAGCCGCGGCGGCGGCCCAGCCAGGGCAGCTCGAAGCGGTCCATCAGCGGCGCCCACAGGAACTTGAAGGTGTAGGGCAGGCCCACCAGGCTGAGGAAACCGATGGTCGCCAGGTCCAGCCCCTCGACCGTGAGCCAGGCCTGCATGGCCTGCCCGGTCAACGCCAGCGGCAGCCCCGAGGCAAAACCGAGCAGCGTGACGACGAACAGGCGGTGCAGCGCGGCCAGGCGGGTGCGGATGGGCATTGGTAGACGTTGGTTCTTAGACGGCCCGAAGGCCGGGTTCAGAGCCAACGCCCCCGTTCAAACCGTGCGTGCGGATTTCCCGCACACGGCTTACCAGTGGCCGTCGGCGCACAGCATTGTGCGGCCCTGCTCCATTGAGCAGAGGCTGCACCGGG
>JAUXVE010000117.1 GCA_030680415.1 Rubrivivax sp. | reverse complement strand
GCGGCGCTGCGGCAGGCGCCGCAGGCGCGGCGCCGCTGCACCCCCGCCACGCCAGCACGCGCTGCAGCAGCGGGCGGTGCTCGATGCGCAGCACATGGACATCGCCGGGGATTTCAGCCAGCAGCGATTCGTCCTGCAGATAGCCGGGGTCGTGCGCCGCCAGCACGGTGGTGCGAACGCCGAAGTCGCCCAGGTACTTGCTGAACTTCAGCGCCCGCTGCACGCCGGCGCCGCCCATCGGCGGGTAGTGGTAGCTCACCAGCAGCACCTTCATGCGCCGGCCCGCACGGCCTTGCGCAGCACCCAGTAGTCGCAATAGGGCAACTCGGCGAAACGCTCGCTGTCCAGGCCCGCGGCGCGCAGCGCGGCCTCGACCTGCGACCGCCTGACGTGGCCGTCGCCGATCTCCCAGCAGTGGTGCGGGTCGATCCAGATGCGCCGCCGCACGAAGCGGTTCCAGGCCTCGCCCAGGCTCGTCAGCCCGACCGGAAAGCGCCACTTCAGCAGCCGCTGGCGCGGCGTCACGACCAGCATGTGCCCCTTGCGGTGCGGCAGCGTCAAAAACAGCAGCCCGCCCGGGCGCAGGAAGCCGTGCAGGTGCGCCAGGCACAGCGGCAGGTCGGCGAACGGCATATGTTCCAGCACCTCGGTGGCCACCACGGCGTCGAAGCGCGCGGCCAGCGCCGGCTGCGGCTGGCGCAGGTCGGCCAGCACGTCGGGCTGCAGTTGCGCATTGATGTCGACCACCGTGTAGCTGCGCACCAGCGGCTGCAGGCAGCGCCGCACGACGCCGTCGCCGGTGCCGACCTCGAGCACGTCGCCCTGCACCAGCGCGCAGAGGTCGTGCAGGACGTGGAAGTGGCGCGTCCAGGTGTAGAAGTCGACCTGCGCCAGGTACTGCCGCGGGCTCAGCGTGTATTGCTGCTGGAAAGCTTCGCCGCTCATTGCGTGGACATCATCTGGCCAGCAGCATACGGGCAACCGAGCCGGCGCGGCTCCAGTCCAGCGCCAGGTAGAGCAGCGCGCCCAGCAGCACCGCGCCGGACACCAGCGGCCACGACGTCTGCGCCGCTGCGCGCCACGGCCACAACACCGCGGCCAGCGGCAGCGCAGCGGCCAGCGCGCGCCAGGCGATGTGGCCAAGCCCTCGCCAGGGAAAGCGCCAAGGCATCACGCGCTCGGCCAGCCGCGCGGCCCACACGACCATGGCGGCGTTCGAGGCCGCGGCTGCTGCCGCCGCCCCCACCGTGCCCCAGCGCGGCGCCAGCAGCAGGTTGAGCGCCGCATTCAGCGCCGCGGCCGCAACCGCCAGCGCCAGCACCTGCCGGCTGCGCCCGTCGAGCAGCAGCGTGTAGAGCAGGATCTGATAGAGGCCGAAAGCCGCCACCGACAGCCCCAGCAGCGCGAACACCGCCAGCTCGGCGCGGTAGTCGGCCGTGCTCAGCAGCGGCAACAGGGCCGGGCCGGCCAGCGCCAGCGCCAGCGCCACCGGCAGGCACAGGAAGGCGAAGGCCAGCAGCGCCTGCGTGCTCAGGCGGGCCGCTTCGTCGCGGCGGCCGTCGCTCCAGTGCCGCGCCAGCACCGGGAACAGCGTGAAGCCGAGCACGGTGTAGAACAGTGCCGGCACGCCCGACAACGACACCGCGGCGGCGTACACCGCCACCGCCTCCAGACCCAGCAGCTGCACGAGCAGGAAGCGGTCGAAGGTGGCGCTGAACGAGGTGAAGAGCGCCAGCGCCACCAGCGGCAGGCAAAAGGCCAGCAGGCCGCGCAGGGTCGGCACACCCGCCGCCGACGCCGCCGTGCTCGCGGCTTCGGCGCCCCGGCGCAGCACCGCGAGCGTTCCCGCGACCACGGCCAGCGCCAGCACGCACTGCACGGCGGCGTACGAGCCCAGCCAGTCGGCCAGCGCCACGCCGCCAGCGCCCACCAGCCACAGCAACACGGCGAAGCGCAGCACGCTGCGCAAGGCGAGCACGGCAGCGATCAGCCCCATGCGCCCGGCGGCGCGCAGCCAGGCGGTGGCAAAGTCCACCGCGGCGTCGGCGGCCAGCAGCGCCAGCAGCGCCGGCACGATGGCCGCGCGCCCGCTCTCGCCGTACACCGCCCGCGCAAAGGGCTCGCGCCACAGCAGCACGAGGGCGGCGACGATGAGGAACAGCGCCAGCGCCACGCCGCCCAGGCGGCCGAAGAAGCGCAGCCGCAAGGACCTGCCGACCGCGGCCGAGAACGAGCGCACGATGGCCGTCGGCGTGGCCAGCAGCACCAGCGGCATCAGCAGCCCTGTCGTGACTGCCGTCTGCGTCCACGCGCCGTAGTCGTGCGGGGCGATGGCGCGCGTGAGCAGCGGCAGCAACAGCAGGCCGAGCAGGCGGTCGAGCAGGAGGGCCGACGCGTAGAGCGCCGTGGCGGTGCGCAGCGTGGCGGGCATGTCGGGGCGCCGTGCGGGAGGCAGCGCGGGGCCCGGATTCTACGGGCCGTGCCCCGCGGCGCAGGGCCGGCGTCGGGCACGCCGCCTAAAATCGCCGCTTCACTTCGACACACCCGATGTCCGCCACCCACCCCGCGCCCGCCGCACCCGTCGCCCCCGCCGACGACAGCCAGCTCATCAAGGAGCGCCGCGAGAAACTCGCCGCCATCCGCGCCGCGGGCGTGGCCTTCCCCAACGACTTCAAGCCGCGCCACCACGCCGCCGACCTGCACCACCGCCACGGCGAGGTGCCCAACGAGGTGCTGGAGCCGCAGGCAGTGCAGGTGTCGGTGGCCGGCCGCATGATGCTCAAGCGCGTGATGGGCCGTGCCTGCTTCGCCACGCTGCAGGACGGATCGATGGGCGACAGGAACGGCCGCATCCAGCTCTACGTGACGCAGGACGCGGTGGGGCCGGAAGTGCTGGCCGCCTTCAAGCGCTGGGACCTCGGCGACATCCTCGGCTGCGAAGGCACGCTGTTTCGCACCAGGACGGGCGAGCTGTCGGTGCGGGCCACCAGCGTACGCCTGCTCACCAAGAGCCTGCGCCCGCTGCCCGACAAGTTCCACGGCATGGCCGACCAGGAGCAGAAATACCGCCAGCGCTACGTCGACCTGATCACCGACGACACGGCGCGAAACCGCTTCGTGGCGCGCAGCAAGGCTGTCAGCTCGATCCGCAGCTTCATGGTCGAGCACGGCTTCCTGGAAGTGGAAACGCCCATGCTGCACCCCATTCCGGGCGGCGCCAACGCCAAGCCCTTCACCACCCACCACAACGCGCTGGACCAGGAGATGTTCCTGCGCATCGCGCCCGAGCTCTACCTCAAGCGGCTGCTGGTGGGCGGTTTCGAGCGCGTGTTCGAGATCAACCGCAGCTTCCGCAACGAAGGCATCAGCGTGCGCCACAACCCCGAGTTCACGATGATGGAGTTCTATGCGGCCTACTGGACGCACCACGACCTGATGGACTTCACCGAACAGGTGCTGCGCCACGCCGCGCGCGCGGCCGCCGGCACCGCCACGCTCAGCTACGCCGGCAGGGACGTCGACCTGGACCGGCCCTTCGCGCGCCTGTCGGTGCGCGAGGCGCTGGTGGCGCATGCCGGCCTGAGCGCGGCCGAGGCCGGCGACGCCGCTGCGCTGCATGCGCGGCTGAAG
>JAUXVE010000104.1 GCA_030680415.1 Rubrivivax sp. | reverse complement strand
GCCGTCAAAAAGTAGTGCGAAGGTCCCGGAAGCCACTCTAATCAATACCAGTTCCGGGATTTTCCAATTAACATGATCAGCAGCAGATATTACTTCCATTATCCAAGTATTAGTATCTGAGTTTGGGGGCTAATCAGCAGAGTATATATTTCGCATATACGAACGCGAATTCCACCATGCCAGCAGCTGCCGATTCCCTGCTCTTGAAGTTCCGGTCCAGGGACAGCCGCTTCGGCGTCACGCGCGACACGGTCAAAGCGCTCGCCAGCGAGTTGGACACCACTGAGACTCAGGTTGTGCACATGGCACTGCGGAAGTTGGCCACCGAGCTGCTTCCGGCCTACGAGGCAGACGACGGGCCGCTGACAGCGGCCCAGCTGGCCGTCGTGCGCAAGAAGGCCAAAGCCGCGATGCCCAAGGGCAAGGTGCTGGGCACGCAGAGCCTGTTCTGATGCAAGGCCGCTGGAAGCCGCCCTCTGCGGGGACCTTACACCCGTCGCTGATGCGTGCGGCCAAGGCGGCGTTCGACGCTGCGGCGAATCGGTAACGGGGAAAGAGGCAGGGCCCGCCCGCCTCACTTAATACTTAAGACCTGACCCCTCACTCCTGACCCCTCACTCCACCCGCTCGTAGACGACGTTCGCCAGTTCGGTGCGGTCCTTGGCATGCTCGATGGTGATGGCAACCATCCGACCCTGGTCGTCCACGTCGATGAGAGTGTTCTCGTCGAGATCGCGCGTCTCGGCCACTGCGCCGTCGCGCAGTTCGATATACAACGTGTCTGTGTCTTCGAAGTAGCGGATCTTCATGGCGTGAATCCTCGATCGAAGAATGCGTTGTGAACGGTTTTGCCGTCTCCCACCAAGACCACCCTCAAGAGTCGCCCGCCAGCATCGGCGACGGGCGCCCATCGCCTCTACTTAAGACCTGACCCCTTTGGCTTCCCTTAAGACCTGACCCCCTTAAGACCTTAAGACCTGACCCCTCACTCACTGTCTCCTACAGGCGCCACACCCGATAGCCAGCCGCACGCAACGCCGCCTCAGCGAACGCCGCCTTGACATCGATGAAGGCCCCGCCCTTGACCATCTTCCTGCCCAGGTCCTCGACGGACAGATCCTGGTACTCGCGATGCGCCACGGCGGCCACCACGGCGTCGGCGCGCGGTAGTTGGTCGAAGGGCGTCAGCGTCACACCGTACTCGTGCACCGCCTCTTCCGGGTCGGCCTGCGGGTCGGTGACGAAGACCTCCACGCCGTAGCTCTGCAGTTCGTGGATGATGTCGATGACCTTGCTGTTGCGCAGGTCGCCGCAGTTTTCCTTGAAGGTCAGGCCCAGCACGTTGACGCGTGAGCCCTTGATGTAGCTGCCGGAAGCGATCATGTGCTTGATGGTCTGCTCGGCGATGAACTTGCCCATACCGTCGTTGATGCGCCGGCCGGCCAGGATGACCTGCGGGTGGTAGCCCAGCATGTCGGCCTTGTGCGTCAGATAGTACGGGTCGACGCCGATGCAGTGGCCACCCACCAGGCCGGGCTTGAACTTGAGGAAGTTCCACTTCGTGCCCGCCGCTTCCAGCACCTCGGTGGTGTCGATGCCCAGCTTGTCGAAGATGATGGCCAGTTCGTTCATGAGCGCGATGTTGAGGTCGCGCTGGGTGTTCTCGATGACCTTGGCGGCTTCGGCGGCCTTGATGCTGCTGGCGCGGTGCACGCCGGGCACGATGATCTTTTCGTACAACTTGGCCACCCTGTCCAGCGTCTCGGGCGTGTCGCCGCTGACGATCTTCAGGATCTTGGTCAGCGTGTGTTCCTTGTCGCCGGGGTTGATGCGCTCGGGGCTGTAGCCGACGAAGAAGTCTTCCTTCCACTTCATGCCCGATTCCCGTTCCAGCACCGGGATGCAGACGTCTTCGGTGGCACCGGGGTAGACGGTGGATTCGTAAATGACGGTGACGCCCTTCTTCATGTGCCGACCGACGCTGGTGGACGAGCCGATGAGCGGGCGGAAGTCGGGGATGTGCGCCTGGTCCACCGGCGTGGGTACGGCGACGATGATCATGTCGGCCTCGGCCAGCAGGGCCGGGTCGTCGGTGTAGATGGCGTGCCTGGCCAGCGCCATCTGCTCGTCTTCCAGTTCGCGCGATGGGTCGGTGCCGCGCTGGCAGGCCAGCACCTTGTTGCTGGCAATGTCGAAGCCGATGGTGCGCATGTGCTTGCCGAATTCGACGACGAGCGGCAGGCCCACGTAGCCCAGGCCGATGACTGCAACGGTGTTCATTCTTGGTCGTCCTTCTTTCCGGATCGGTGTGCGCGGCCGCTGCGGTCAGCGTGCATCGCGCGTTTGCTGCAGCAGCGTACTCAGCGGGGCCAGGTTGGCCTGCATGAAGGCCCGCAGGGCGGCGTTGGAAGCAGCTACGGTGCCGGCGCCGGCATGGATGACCAGGGCCGCACCCTCGTCGCCGCGGCCGCTGAGCCGGGCCAGTGCGCCGGCCACCTTGGCTTGAGCGTCGCCGGCGATGAAGCGGCCATCCACCCAGTACACGCGCCACACTGCCAGGTGCTGGCGCCGCCCAGCGCCTTGGCGCTGGGTGCCGATCACCTCGGCGGTCTTCATGGTGACGGTCTGCCCGCCGCCCGACACCTCTTGCAGGCCGCCGGCGTGCTGCTCCCAGTCACGGTCGTTGAGCCCCACCAGAGTGTTCAAGCCGCTGACCAGCTTGCGATCGTGGCTCTGCCCCCGGTAGTAGGCGATATAGACCCCCACGGTGCCAGCCGGGCCCGCGTAGGTGCGGGCTGAGGCAGACGACGGGTTGAGAAATGCCGGTGTCCATGCGCCGGCGCCGGTGCCGTCGGCCGACCACCCTTGCGCCAATTGCGACGGCAACTCCAGCCGCACCTCGGCCGCGGCACCTTCAGCGCGCTGCAGCCCCCACAGGGCCAGGTGCGGCAGCAGCACGACGGCCGCGGCGGCCAGGCCGGTGGCCAGGCTCATCCGCGCCAGCCCGGGCGCCTCCGTGTCGGGCCCGGCCGCGCTTCCTGCGGCACCTGCAGCAGCAGGCGCCTCGTCGGGCTGGGACCAGCGCGAGCCGATCACGAACATGATCATGATGACGATGCCGAAGAACACCCAGCCGTAGATGATGTGGTCGACACCGGCGGCGATCTTGTTGCCGGAGAGGTGGCCCAGCATGACGATGATGTAGGCGCGCAACCAGTTGGCGACCAGGGGCACCGCCAGCGCCACGGCCATGAACACCGCGCGCCGCTGCCACGAGCGGTAGTTCAGGTAGGCGAACAGGGCACCGACCATGAACGACGCAATGAGGTAGCGCACGCCGCTGCATTCCTCCACCACCGACCAGCTGCCCGATGGAATGACGAACTGCAGGCCTTCGCGGTACACCGGTATGCCGCTGTACCGCAGCGCGAGCACCACGAAGTCGGCCGTCCACTGCATCAGCGTGGGCAGCATGAACTCGCCGAAGGGCACGGCGAAGAACAGGAACAACAGCGGGAAGAGGATGACACGCGCCACCTCCACGCCCAGCACTGCCGGCACGGCCAGCACCACCAACCCCACCAGCACAAACTGCCCGGCAGCGTTGACCACCATCAGGTCGGCCAACAGCCACACCGCGGCGGCTGCCAGCAGCAGCAGCAGCACCCCCGGCTGCGCGCGGGGCGTGATCGCCGCCAGCCGCTGTCGTTGCCGCCACACCAGCCACAGGCTGATGGGCGGCACCAGCATGCCGTGCGCGAAGGTGTCGGAGCTCAGCCAGACCTGCACCATGGCCATGCCCATGTCGCGGTACAGCAGCAGGATGGCCGCCAGCAGCAGCGCAAACACCGGGAGTGCGGTGCGCCAGGGTGAGGGGGTCATAGTGGGGGCGAGGATGGCACTCATGAGGCGGGCTCTTCGTTCAACGCCTGCACGATGGCCGAGCCGGACGCGGTGGGGCGCAGGCTGGCCAGGTGGCGGTCCAGCACGGCCAGGTGGGCGGCCCAGGTGTAGCTCTGCTGCACGTGCAGCCGGCCGGCGTTGCCGATGGCCGCGGCGCGGTCGGGGGCCTGCAGCAGCAGGTCGATGCAGCGCACGTACTCGTCGGCGGTGCCGGCGTCCAGGATCTCACGGCCGGCTTCGGCCGTGAGGGCCTCCACGCAGGGAGTGGCCGCCACCACCGGGCGGCCCATGGCCATGGCTTCCAGGATCTTGTTCTGGACGCCGCGCGCCAGCCGCAGCGGCGCCACCACCACGGCGGCGTGCTGCAGGTAGGGCCGCACGTCGGGCACGGTGCCGGTGACGACGATGCCGGCGTTGGGGTCGGTGGCCAGCGCGCGTACTGCCGCGGTGGGCGAGCGGCCGACGATGTGGAAACGCAGCTGCGGCAACTTCTCGCGCAGGCGGGGCAGCACCTCGGCAGCGAACCAGGCCACGGCGTCGACGTTGGGCCAGTAGTCCATGGCGCCGGTGAAGACCAGCGGTAGCTCGGCCGGGTCGAAGGGCGAGGGGCGAGCTGGGTCGGAGCGGAAGTAGTCGGTATCCACGCCGTTGTTCATGGCTTCGACGCGGCCGGCACATTCGGGCGCCAGTTGGCTGAACAGCGCGGTTTCCTTCTCGGTGGCGAAGAAGTTGCGCTGCGCCTGCGCGGCCACGGCGCGCTCGCAGGTCAGCAAGCGCCGCCCTTCACGCGCGTACAGCCACGACAGCGGCCAGCGGTGGCGCGGTGCGTACTCGGCCCACTTCGCCGAGTCGGCGTCGACGAAGTCCACCAGCATCGGCAGCTCTGGGTGGGCCTGGGCGTACTGCGCCATCGACGACGAGAACACCACGGCCGCGGCGATGTTCTCGCGCTGCACGGTCTGCGCCACCCAGCGGCGCAGGCCGGCGTTGCGGTAGTAGTGCAGCGTCAGTGCATCGCCGCTCAGCAAGCCGGCCAGGCTGGCCAGGCGCGCGCGCCGCGGCTGCAGCCGCGCCACGTGCAGGCCGGCGCACAGGCCGCGCAGGGTCTCGATGTGGGCTTCGTCGTCGGGGTCGTCGACGAAGGTGCCGACGAAGACGCGGTGCAGTGCGGCCAGGTGCTGCAGCAGATGGTACGAACGCACCTTGTCGCCCTTGTCGGGCGGGTAAGGCATGCGGTGCACCAGGTACAGCAGGTTGGCCATGGCGGCGGCTGTCACCCCAGGTTGCGCACGATGTGCGGGCCCAGCCAGTTGGCCACGCCCAGCGGCAGGCGGCGCCAGGCCTGGATCATCAGCTTGTACCTGGCGTTGGCGGGGTTGTTTTGGGGCACGGCGTCGCGTTTGTAGAGCTGGTACTCGTAGTGCAGCGGCGTGGGCTCGAAACCCCAGTTCTTCTTGAACGCATACGGCCCCGTGCCCTGCTTGCTGCGACCGTAGTCGAACAGCTTCAGGCCGCGGGCACAGCTGCGCCGCATCAGTTCCCAGTATTTGAAGTCGTTGGCGGCCAGGTCGCGCGCCGCTTCGTCGTCGCCGGCGTAGTAGGGCAGCACTTCGTCACGGAAGTAAAAACTCAATACGCTGGACAGCGGCCGGCCTTCGGCGCTGCTCACGGTGAGCACCTCGCAGTCGCTGCCGAATTCGCGCTGCAGCTCGGCGAAGTAGCGCCGCGGCAAGGCCGGCGTGCCGTGGCGGTGCACGTTGCCGGCGTAGAGGCGGAAGAAGCGGTCCTCGCCCGCGTCGACCGCACTTTGCAGGCCGTTCTTGATGCCCTTGCGCACCATCGCCCGCTGTTTGCGCGGGATGGCCAGCATGTTGGCCTCTTCGTCGGGCAGGATGGCCTTGCGGAAGGTCACGTACAGGTCCTGCGCCGGCCAGTCGGCGTGGCGGCGTTCCCGGTGGCGCAGCTCCAGGTGCTGCACGCCCAGCCGTTGCGCCAGGGCCGAGGCTTCGGCTTCCAGCGCCGCGGCGCTGGCCTCGTCACTCGCAGCCACGCCGCCATAGACGGCAAAGGGCAGGCTGGTCAGCGCGTTGCCGAACAGCAGGCTCTTCACATGGGCCAGCGGCAGCACGCCGGTGATGCGGTTGTCGGTGACGGCGCACAGGTAGTGCGTGCGGTGGCCGAAGACGTGCTCCAGGATGCGCTGCCAGCCGGCGCGGTGGAAGAAGGTGGCCTGCGGGCAGGCCATGACGAATTCGTCCCAGGCGGCGGCGTGGCCGCTGTCGCCCGGGGCCAGGCGTTGGATGCTGGGCATGGCGTGCCTCAGCGGCTGACGGCGTTCAGGGCAAGCGGCCCTCTTGCTCCCTCTCCCACTCGTGGGAGAGGGTTGGGGTGGCTGCCGGCGGCTTCGGACACCACCACCCTCACCCCTGCCCTCTCCCGCCGGCGGGAGAGGGGGTAAGAATGCGGCGGACCGGGGCGGGTTCCGGCGCCTCGGCACGCCGCAGGAAGATGTCGTCCATGCGCCCCCAGCGGAAGTCGCCCAGCAGCGCCTGCAGCCGGCTTGCCATGCGCGGGATGTTCACGTAGTGGCGAAAGCGCGTCCTGGCGTCGATGCCGGCGATACGCGGCTGCCCGGTGTCGATCTCCCACGGGTGGAAGTAGAAGACCGCCGCTTCGCGGTTGACGCGGTTGACGCGGCCGATCATCCAGCGCGACACCGGGTAGGGCAGCAGCCTGAAGTAGCCACCGCCGCTGGAAGGCAGGTTGCGGTTCATCACGCGCAAGGTGGTCACCGGCACTTCCAGCAGGCCGTTGGTCAGCCGGTGGGCAAAGCGCGGCGCGTCCGGCGTGCCGTAGTGGTCGTGCTGGATGGGGTAGATGCTGCTGCTGTAGCGGTAGCCGGCACGCACCAGGGTGTCGAAGGCCCACAGGTTGCCCAGCCCGATGGAAAAGCTCGGCGCCCGGTAGCCGTGCACGGCGCGGCCCGAGAGGTCTTCCAGCAGCTTCTTGGCGCGCGAGACGTCTTGCCAGAGCTCGGGTTCGCTGAGGTCGCTGGCCCGGTGGTGGCCGTAGCCGTGGCTGGCCAGTTCATGGCCGCCGTCGACGATGCGGCGCACCACTTGCGGGTAGCGCTCGGCCACCCAGCCCAGCGTGAAGAAGGTGGCCTTGGTGCCGCTGGCCACCAGCAGCGCCAGGAAGCGGTCGACGTTGGCCTCGACCCGGCATTCGCGCGCGTCCCACTCGTCGCGCCGGATGTAGGGCGCAAAGGCCGAGACCTGGAAGTAGTCTTCCACGTCGATCGTCAGGGCGTTGGTGATGGCGGGGGCGAGCATGTGCGGGGAGTGCGTTCTCGTCGGCGCGCAAGGCGCGCGGCGCAGAACACGATGGTAGGCGCCCAGGGTAGCGGCGGGTGTGACGTGCGCCGCAGGATGCGCGCTTGTGGAGGGGTCGGCGCGCCGCCACCCCCCTGTTTCAGGGGGTGCCAGCCTGGAGCCAGGCGTACAGGTCGGCGGCGATGCGCTCGGCGGCGCGGCCGTCCCACAGCTCGGGCACGCGCCCGCGCTTGCCGCGGCCGGCCAGGATCTCGGCCACGCCGTTGCGGATGGCCTGCACGTCGCGGCCGACCATCGTGTTGGTGCCCTGCTCGACGGTGATCGGGCGCTCGGTGTTCTCGCGCAGCGTCAGGCAGGGCACGCCCAGCGCGGTAGTCTCTTCCTGCAGGCCGCCGGAATCGGTGAGCACCAGCGTGGCGCCGTCCATCAGGCCCACCATCTCCAGGTAGCCCTGCGGCGGCAGCACGGCGATGTGCTCCGGGCGCAGCAGGGCACCGAGGCCGAAATGTTCGATGTTGTTGCGCGTGCGCGGGTGCATCGCAAACACCAGCGGCAGCTGCGCCGCCACCTCGGCCAGCACCTCGAGCAGCGGGCGCAGCGTGGCTGCGTCGTCGACGTTCGAAGGCCGGTGCAGCGTGACCACGCCGTAGCCCTGCGGGTGGGACAGCAGCGCCGGGTCCAGGCCATGCGCCTGCAGCGTGGCGGCGGCCGGGCGCGCGTGTTCGCGGCAGGCCAGCAGCGAGTCGATCATCACGTTGCCCGTGAAGACGATGCGCTCGGCGGCCACGCCTTCGCGCTGCAGGTTGGCCGCCGCACTGCGCTCGGTGGTGTAGAGCCGGTCGGCGACCTGGTCGGTGAGCACGCGGTTGATCTCTTCGGGCATCTTGCGGTCGTAGCTGCGCAGACCCGCTTCCACGTGCACGACGGGAACGCCCTTCTTCACCGCCACCAGCGCGCAGGCGAGCGTGGAATTGACGTCACCCACCACCAGCACGCAGCTGGGCCGGTGGGTGTCCAACGCCGGCTCGAAGCGCTTCATGACCTCGGCGGTCTGCACGGCGTGGCTGCCCGAGCCGACCTCCAGGTTCAGGTCGGGCTGCGGCAGGCGCAGGTCGGCAAACAGGCGGTCGCTCATGCTGGCGTCGTAGTGCTGGCCGGTGTGCACCAGCAGCGCCGGCAGCGGCGGCACGTGCGCCGCCAGCGCGCGCAGGATGGGCGCGATCTTCATGAAGTTGGGCCGTGCGCCGACGACGCACATCACGGGCCCCAGCGGCTGGGTCGGCGCGGCGGCAGTCGCGGTCATGACGGTTTATCGCCGGGTTTCTTCACCGCATCGACCAGCTTCTGCAGCATGTCCAGCGTCTGCAGGTTGATGCGCTCCAGCCGCAGCAGGCTGCGCTCCAGGCGTTGCAGCTGGTCGCCGCGTTGGTCGCCGGTGAGGGCGGCGAGCTGGCGCGACATGCCGTCCGCCGCTTCGGCGTCGAGCTGGATCCGGGTCATGTCGAGGTCGAGCACCGCCCCGGCCACGCCGCCGGGCATCGTGGGTTTGCCGCCAACCGACAGCGCCGGCTCGGCCTGCCGTGCCGGCACGCCGTTTTCCTGCTGGAACTCCTGCACCACCTCGGCCACGTCGGCCACCGTCAGGTGCGCGTGGTCGCCCAGGAAGCCGGCCAGCAGCAGCCGGTCGCAGACGGCGTTGATGCGCCGCGGGATGCCGCCGCTGGCTTTGTGGATCTCGCTGAAGACCCCGGCCTCGAAACTCGGCTTGCCGGCAGCGCCGGCGCACTTGAGACGGTGCTCGATATAGGCCCGGGTCTCGTCCCCATCGAGCGGGCCGATGTGGCAGGTGGCCGACACACGCTGGCGGAACTGCTCCATCTCGGGGCGCTGCAGGATCTCGCGGAATTCGGGCTGGCCGACCAGGAAACTCTGCAGCAGTGCCTGGTTGCCGAACTGGAAGTTGCTCAGCATGCGCAGCTCCTCCACCGCGCGCGGCGTCAGGTTCTGCGCCTCGTCGACGATCAGCAGGCAGCGCTTGCCCTTGCTCGTCTGGCTGATGAGAAAGGCTTCCAGCGTGATCAGCAGCTCGCTCTTGGGCACGTCCTTGACGCGAAAGCCGAAGGCCGCGCCGACCATGCGCAGCGTGTCCTCGGCACCCAGTTGCGTCGTCACCAGGTGGCCGGTGATGACGTTGCTGCCGCTCAGGCCCTCGATGAGTGAACGCAGCACCATCGTCTTGCCGGCGCCGATTTCGCCGGTGATGACGATGAAACCCTCGTTGCGCGAGACCCCGTATTCCAGGTAGGCCTTGGCGCGCCGGTGCTGCTTGCTGGCGAAGTAGAAGTTGGGGTCGGGGTTGAGCTGGAAAGGCTTGCTCTGCAACCCGTAGAAGGCTTCATACATGGCTCAGAAGCTGATGTTGAACGTGGCCGACAAGGTGTTTTCCTTGTACTCGTTGGCGCCGTTGGCCTGCGAGTGGCGCGCGGTGACCGACAGGCTGGTGCGCCGCGCGATCTGGCTGGCCCAACTGGCGCTGATGCTGCGCAGCCCGTTGCCCGGCACGCCCCGGCTGCTGCGGGTGCGCAGCTCAGACGCCTGCAGCACGACGGACGACGTCGGTGTGAGCCGGTGCGAAAGGGACACGTTCAAGCCGTGCTGGCGCAGCACGCCCACCTGCGACAGGTCGTCCTGCGCCGTGCTGACCTTGTCGGCGCGCCGCGTGTCGGTGGCGAAGGCCGAGATCACCAGGCTGTTGCGCTGGCCTTGCACCGCCAGCGACAGGTTGCGGCTGGTCTGCACCGTGAGCGCAGTATTGAGAAAGCCGCCGGTCAGGCGCTGGTTCGGGTCCAGGCCGGCGGCCTGGAGGTAGTTGCGCACCAGCACGTCGCGCAGCACCGGGTCGGGCTCGAGCGAAGCGAACTGGATGAAAAACAGCTCGTACACCGACAGCGTGAAGCCGGCGCCGCTGGTGCTCTCGCTGACGCTGCGCGAATCGGTGTACGACACCACCGAGCGCCGCATGCGGTGGCTGAGGCTGAAGCTGTGGCTGTTGCCGAAGTAGCGGCGCTCGCCCTGCAGGCTCAGCTGGGTGCGCGGCGTGGGTTGCCAGCTGACGCCGGCACCCCAGGTGTCGTAGGTACGCTGGTCGATGGTCAGAACGTCGTTACGTTCCGTGCCGGCGCTGACGAAGAAGCGCAGGCCGGGATCGGGGGTGTACGAGACCTGTGCATTGAGGCGGTCTTGCGTCGTGCGGCGGCCGCCTTCGAAGTCGGAGATGCTGCGGGTGGCTGCGAGTGACCAGCCCAGGGCGCGGCGGCTGTTGCCGACGGTCAGGCTGCCGTTGTGGCTGACGGCGTCGCTGACGCGGTTGTCGGCGCTGCTGGAGATGCTCGATGCGACGCGGGCCACGATGTCCACCTCACCGAACAGCCGGCCGCGCAGCGACGGTGCAAGGCTGAACGTGCGCAGCTCCGTGCTGTTGGCGTTGACGGTGTCTGGCCGGTTGCCCTGAAGGCCCAGCGCCGAGATCGACTGGCGGGAAATCGAGGCACTCGCGTCGAGGTAGCCGTGGTTCTCGATCACTTCGGCATTGAGCGCTGCGGACAGGGCGTTCTGCACGCTGTTGGCCGACGAGTTGCGCCCGTAGATCACACCACTCAGCGAGTAGTCCAGCGAACCCCGGACGCGGCCGGACCGGCTGGAGATCTGCACCCTGGGGCTGAGCACGGTGATGGACTCGGCCTGCGGGTCGGTGGCCGAGAGGTTGCGGTTGTCGGTGAACAGCTGCGTCGCCGAGAAGCTGGAGCTGATGGTGAGGCCGCTCTCCTGCGCCCAGGCCGCGGAGACTCCCAGGGCGAGCGCACTCAGGACCAGCACCTGTCTGGGCCGGACCCTCACCCCAACCCTCTCCCGGAGGGAGAGGGAGTGAAGTCGGGAGACGCTCATGCGCTCAGGCGGGCTTGGCCGACGCTTCGGGGGCCAGGGCCTCTGCATCACCGCGGCCGTGGCCGTAGCCATAGCCGTAGGCCCCATAACCGTAGCCATAGCTGTAGGCACCCGCGCTGTCGGCACGGGCCCGGTTCAACAACATCATGCGCACCGGGCAGGACTCGATGGTGGACAGCGCGTGTTGCACGTCGGACTGCAGCGTGCGCCCGGCATGCACCACGACCACGATCTGCCCCATGTGCGTGGCCAGCACACGCGACTCGGTGGTCAGCAGCAGTGGCGGCGAATCGAAGATGATGATGCGGTCGGGGTAGCGCGTGGCCATGTCGTCGAGCAGGGCGCCCATGGCGTCGCTGGCCAGCAGTTCGGTGGCCCGGGCGTGGGGCGTGCCACTGGGCAGGATGGTCAGCTTGTCGACGCTGGTCCGGAGCAGCGCGCCCGACAGTTCGACCTTGCCCTCCAAGACGTCCAGCAGGCCCGGGCCCGCTGGCAGCCCCAGCACGCGCAGCACGGAGGGCCGCGCGACGTCGGCATCGACCAGCATCACGGTGTGGTCCATCTCGGCGGCAATGCTCATGGCCAGGTTCACCGACGTGAACGTCTTGCCCTCGCCCGCGATGGCGCTGGTGACCATGATCAGGTTGCCGTGCTTCAGCGTTGCCGCGCCCTTGCCCAGCGCATTGGCGATAAGCGGCCGCTTGATGACGCGGAACTGGTCGGCCAGCGCCGAGCGCGGTGCATTGGGCGTGACGATGCCGGTGTTGGCAAGGGCGTCGAGGTCCACTTCCACCCGGCGCGACACGGACTGAGCCGTGGTGGGCTGAACCTGGGTTTCGCGGGCCGGTGCATGCCGCGCCGGCGCGGGCTCGCGCGCTTCGGCGGCGGGCGGGTCCAGGTCGGGCACGTCGATGCCGGCCTGGCGGAGTTGCTGCAGCCGCAGCGCGGCTTGTTCGATCAAGGTGCTCAAGATAGGACCCCGGTCATCAGCTCATGGCGGCCGTCACGGCCAGGCCCACGGCAAACAAGCCCACCAAGCCCAGCGAAGCACTGGCGAAACGGATCAGGCTGCCGCGCTCCTTGCGCCGCACCGCATCGTCCACACGCAGCGACACCACACCCAGCAGGGGCAGGCCCGTCTTGTTGCGCAGTTCACTGGGGTCGTAGAAAACGGGACGCAACTGGCTCAGCAGGAAGGCCAGCACGAGGCCTGCTGCCAGGCCCGCTGCCAGCGGCAAGGGCAGCAGCGCCACCCGGTTGGGTGATACCGGCTTCGGCGAGACACGCGGGGGGTCGATGAGGCGGAATTCCGCCAGACCCGAAGCCACTTCCAGTTCGCCCGCCATCACGGCCGACTGGCGCCGCGCCACCAGTGCCTCGTAGTTTCTGCGGTTGATGCCGTGGTCGCGGTTGAGCTGCTCGGCTTCGGCTTCGAGCTGGGGCGCGGTCTTGAGCGACTCGCGAGCTGCCGCGAGGCGGGCGCTGAACTCACCCACCCGGGTGCGCAAAGTGGCCACCTGCACTTCGGCCGACGCCAGCATGCGCGACAACTCCTGTTCCACCATGCCGGCCGTCGTGGCGGCCGGCCCCTGGCTCGCCGCCGCAGCCGCAGCCGCGGCCAGTGCGGCCTTGCGCAGCTCTGCCATCTCCTGCGTCTTCTGCTGCTCCAGGTCCTGCAACTGGCGTCGGATGACGAGGACATCCGGGTGCTGGTCGGTGTAGCGCTGCAGCAGCCCGTCGAGGTTGCGCTTCAGCGCATCGATGCGGGCGTCGAGTTGCGGCGTCGACACGCTGATGGATGACTCCGGCATGGGAGTGGAGCCCGCTGCCACCGGCGCGCTGCCCTGTTGTGCGCGTTCGGCGGCTATTTGCTGGCGAATCGAGTCGCGCGCATTTTCCGCCTCGCGCAGCTGGAGCCGCACGGATTCCAGCTGGCCGGCGGCCTCTCTCACGCGCGAGGCCGCGTCCTTGCCGTCGGGGCTTTGGAGGTCGATATTGCGTACCTTGAATGCCTTCAACCTGGTCTCTGCCTCTTCCAGCTTGAGTTCGTAGCGCCGGATCTGTTCGTCCAGGAAGGACTTGGCCGAATCGGTGTCCTTGCGGCTGGAACCGAGGCTGGACTCGACGAACATCGACGTGAGCGACTGCACCACGCGCTTGGCCTTCTCCTGATCGCTGTCGCGGATGGCCAGCGTGTAGAGGTTGTCGCGGCCGGTGTTGCGGATCTGAATGGTCCTGCCCAGCTTCGTGATCAGTTCTTCCCGGTCGGCCGCTGCCGTGACATTCAGGTCCAGGTCGGCCATGCGCACCAGTTTTTCCAGGTTGGGCCGGCTCAGCAGGGTGCGGCTGAGCATGGAGATCTGCTGGCCCACGTTGGGTTGCACGGCCAAGCCAGCCATCAGCGGTTTCAGGATCGACTGCGTGTCGACGTAGATGCGCGCGGAAGCCTCGTACTGGTCGGGGATGCGGTAAATGAACACCACGCCGATCAGCGCCACCACCCAGGCCAGAAGGAGGCTGGGCCAGCGGAACTTCCACATGCCGCGGGCATAGCCCAGCAGCTGCTTGATGATTTCATCCATGGGCGTACGGGGTCTGCGTGCGGTGCTGCAGCTGGGTGGCCGGCGCCCGCATCAGAAGAAGCTTTGCGGAATGATGAGGATGTCGCCCGGCTTCACTTCGACGTTGGCCGAGATGTCGCCGCGCCTGATGAGGTCGCGCAGGCGCACCGAGTACTGCTTGTTGCCTTCGGAGGTGCGCAGGATGGTGGCGCCGTTGCCGTCGGCGAAGTCGGTGATGCCGCCGACGACGATCATCACGTCCAGCATCGTCATCTTCACCTTGTAGGGAAGGAACTGCGGCCGCGCGGCTTCGCCGATGACGCGGATCTGCTCGCTGTAGGGGCCGACGAAGCCGCCCACCATGACGGTGACGACCGGGTCGCGCACGTACTTGCCGAGCACCTGCTCGATGTCGCGCGCCAACTGCACCGGGGTCTTGCCTTGCGCCATGAGCTCATCGACCAGCGGCGCGGCAATCTTGCCGTCGGGCCTGACAGGGACCGACATCGACAGCTCCGGGTTGCGCCAGACGACGATGTTGACGCTGTCGCCGGCGCCGATGATGTAGGTGTAGTCGGGCGTCGCGGCCGCGACGGGGGCCGGCGGGTAGGCGGGGCCGGCGCAAGAGACGAGCAAGGATGCCGCACCGACCGCGGCGAGCAGCCGGGCGACGGCGGCGAGCGTGTTCGAAATGAGCTTCAAGCGAGGTCTCCCAGAAAAGCCAGGGCTGGCCGTGGATGCGAATGGCATCGAATGATGGCATACCCTAAGCAGGCCGCGCTGCCTGGACGGCCGCGAGAGAGCTTGCGGAGCGTTACATTGCCACGAAGTTGGCAGCCCGGTGCCTGGTTGAACGTTGCAAGCAGCCTGCCCGGGTACGGCAGAGCCGCCAAGCAGGCGCCACTCTTTGCGCGGCTTACTCGCTTGCCACTGCCAGCAGCGCTTTCGGATTGGTGCGGGCAATTGTGAGAAGGGTTCGCGCTGCGCCGCTAGGCTGCTTGCGGCCTTGCTCCCAGCCTTGCAGCGTGCGAACCGATACACCGAGAAGTGCCGCGAACCGGCTTTGTGAAAGTCCTGTCTTCTGGCGCGCCTCTGTGGCAGGAGACAGGACTACATGCGTCTTCCCGGTCTTCATCTCGCGGATTGACTGGAGAAGCTCTGCAGCGAGGTCGCGCCTGGCTTCAAAGGCAGCGAGTTCTTTGCTGCCGAGGGGGCTGGTCTTCGAGGGCACGGCGCCAGCCCTCTCCCGCCCAGGCGGGAGAGGGGGCCCTACAGGTCACGCTGGTGCAGGTTCCTGGGTAGGGCTGGGGTGAGGGTCAGGCGTGCCCCTCCACTGACCTGCGACACCTGCCCAGGCCGGCGCCAGGTGCTTTCCAACCTGGTCGGCAACGCTGTGAAGTTCACCGACGCCGGGCATGTGCTGCTGCGTGCGCGGGCCGTGGCCGGGCAGGGCGGCGCCGGTGACGGGACGGTGACGGTGCCGCGGGCACGCGCGTGCGCTTCGAGGTCTGCGACACCGGCCCCGGCATCCCCGGGGTGTCACGTGGCTTCGTGACGCGAGGCGTGCGCGGCCCTGACGATCGACCTGGCTCAGGCCGAAGGCAGCAACGCATCCAGCGGCACGCCCAGGGCCGCGGCCAGTTTCTTCATCGTGGCGGCCGTGCCCGTGCGCTTGCCACCCTCGATCTGGCTGACGTAGGGTTTACTCAGGCCGGTCGCGTCGGCCAGCGCCTGCAGCGTCAGGCGCTTGTGCTCGCGCCACGCTCGCAGGCGGGTGATGCCGTTCAAGTCTGCCGTCACCACCGAATGCGGAATGCGAAACCCGTCGTCGTTGGCCACTGCCTCGGCATAGGCCGCGGCATCTTCCGCGGCTTCGACCATGTCCTTGACGCGCTCCCAGAGGTCGGCCGGCACAACGTAGAAGTCGGGCTTGCCGTCCTTCTCGATCACTTGCACACGAGTCATTCGTACACCCCTCCGCGCGGCCCGATGCTGAGCACGCGCACGACCAGCCGCCCTTGTTCCACGTCTTAGATGACGCGCCAGCCGCACGTTGCGCGGCATCCTGGCTAGCGCCCGGTCGGCCTCGCGCGTGTACTCAATCGAGAGCATGAGGCGAATGTTAGCAAATCGCTAATTAGACTGCAACCGATGATCTTGCCGAAGACGTTCGGCCCAAGGCCAACGCGGAAGGTGTATCAGGTGAAACCTTGCTCCGTCACGATGCCACCCGCACCAGCTTGCCAGCTCAAGCCCAAGGATTGCGCACATCGACGCCCATAGTCTGGAAGTCGGCGACGTTTCGCGTGACGACGCGCATGCGATGGACCAGCGCCGTTGCCGCGCGACGCCCCTACCCTACAATCCCACCGTCGTCAGACCGGTGGAAGGCAACATGCCCGACGTGAAAGCACTCGAAGACGCAGTGAAGGCACTGCAACCCCAAGACTTGGCCGAGTTCCGAAGCTGGTTTGCCGAGTTCGATCTCGCCGTGTGGGACAAGAAGATTGACACCGACGCTGCCAGCGGCAAGCTGGATGCGTTGCTCGCAGAAGCCGAGGAAGACTACAAGACCGGCCAGTGCTCGACGCCTGATGCTGGCCGCGGTCGACCAGGCACTGCGCGAGCCGTAGCGAGCAGGCGCGCAGGCGGGTGATGCTGGCTGCAAGCAGCAGCAGGGTTTCCTGTTTGCCCGCCCGATGCCTGTAGACGAACTGATACGGCGGCTGTTGCCGGTGGCGATGTCGCTCTGTTCTTGAAACGTACTGATTTGGCCAAGAGCCCCCTTCCATTCGCTGCTTGGCGCAAAGCAGGCTTGTTGCGCGCTCAGGCGACGCGACGTTCCAGATAGTTGGCGAAGTGGCGGCGGGTCGTGGCCTCGATGAGAGCCACTTGTTCGTCGCTGAGAAGTTCTGCCAGCTTGCGTTTGCTCTTGGACAGCGTGCCGTGGCCCTGAACGATTACGTCGATGAGCGTGTTCAGCTGCGACTGGCGCATGTCCAGCCAGCCTTCGAGCTCGCGCACGGTTGCGTCGTGGGCCTGCAGGTAGGCGATTTCCTCCAGCAGGTCTTCCTCGACGCACAGCTTCACACACTCGAGGATGAATTCGCACAGCTCGGTGGCGTCAAAGTAGGCGTAAAGCCAGATTGGCTGCGGCGACTTCACCAGAATGGTGCCGCTGTCGGCGTCCAGCAGGTAATCGAGTAGCTCGGTTCGTGGGCGTGAGTAGCCCTTCAGCAGCGCGGAGTAGCGTGGCAGGTCTCTGAGCATGCGGGCCGACAGCGGCAGCACCACGCCGGCGGGCGTGAAGCGGGACTGACGCAGCACGTGATGCAGCAAGAAGCGATGAAGCCGCCCATTGCCGTCGAACAGTGGATGCACGTAGACCAGACCAAACGCAGCGCAAGTCGCGGCAAGCACTGGGTGCAGGCTATTGCTTGTGGCCAGCATCGCCACCTCGGCCACACCCTCCATCATCGGCCCGACCAACGCCGCGGGTGGAGGGATGAAGTCGGCGATATTGCGAAGGCGGCCACCTGGGCGCGAAAGCCAGTTTTGGCCGTTGCGGTAGGACCCTTCGACCGACAGCGGTCCGACAATCTGCGACTGCCACAGGACCACCTGCTCTTCACTAAGCCTGCCTGGTTCGCCGGCCTGCTCCAGCAGGCGGCGGAACTTGGCTGCGCGGAAGTTGTCAGGTATCTCGTCTTCGATGTTGTATGTCGAGCGCGTTTCTGACAGGTACAGGAAGTCGACAGCGCGCGCGAGCATCTCCGGCTCGAGACTGTCCAGGGCGACCGCAATCCTGGTCCCCAGGTCTTCAGCCAGCAGCGCAGCGAGCTTTTCGGTGCGCCGTAGCAGGGGGCTGAAAGCTGGTGAGCCTACCAAGTTGTGGGTCACACCGAATTTCGTGTCAGGTACCTTCGGCCCGGTGACGTATTTCTGGGGGTTGAGCAGCGGCGCGCGCGGCGTGCCGGGCGGGAGCTTGTAGGCGAACTCGTGGTCGGTGAGCCACTCGGCCAAGTGCCCAGCCATGCGCGCATACTTCGACGACGGCTTGTCGTCGAGCCAGTTCTGGACGGCCTGAAGTGCTTCCTCGTGGTCGAACAGGGCCCCCAGCACGCTCAGATTCAGCCACTCGCGCTTGAGGGCGAAGGTCAGCTGGCTCAACAGGCTGTCCGTGTCGCCAAGGCGCCGCAGCGGCAGCTCGATGCGCTCGTCGCCGTCAGCTGCAATGATGTGGCGCTCGACCGCTCGGTCCACGCCCACGCTGACCGAGCGCAGCGGCGGCACCCGCAACTGGTAGCGGCGGATGAGGGCCTCATACCCCAGGTACATAGGCGCAGAGACAGGCGGAGCGGGTGGAGGGCTGGAGTTCATCTACGGACAGAGAGTGAGGCTGCGGAACCATCTACCGGGTCTGCAAGACGTCTACTTTCCTGTCACTGTAGCAAAAACCATCTAGCTGACGCGCCCCTCTCGTGGCCTATCAGCTCTGCGGTTCAGGGCAGCAACAGCTTCACTTTCGCGCTCACGTCGAGGGTGCACTGCGCAGTGGCCGACGCGAACTTGACCGCGTTTCGCGACTTCCAGTCAAGGCAACGAACCTGGTCTGACAGAGCCACTCCCGTGACTGTGCCGCTCGCGGGGGCCACCGGCACTTCGAAGGGGTAGCCCTTCGCCTGATGGGTGACCGGACAACAAAGCATGAGACCGCTCTTGCGGTTGTAGGACGCCGGCGAGAGAACCAAAGCCGGCCGCCGGCCGGCTTGCTCGTGTTCAGCCTGAGGCGTGAAATCCAACCACACCACATCGCCCCGCTCGGGGGCGGAGGGGGCCGTCACCAGGCTTCATTCCCTACCGCAGCCCCCTCGAGAACGAGGGGATGCGTGTTTTCGGGCGTCATCCTGGCCAGCAGGTCTTCAAGGCTCTCGGCTGCCGGCTCCAGGACAAGCCTGCCCTCTTCGACATGAAGCTCCAGGCTTTGGCCAATATGTACGCCGGCATCCTTGAGCGCCCGCGCGGGAACACGTACGGCGGCGCTGTTCCCCCACTTCTGAATTTCCACGCGCATGGCAACTCCCGATCAAATGTCGATACATTGTAGATACTCTTGGGCATGCCCGACCCGATACCCGGGTCAATCCCACGGATTGAGCACATCGACGCCCATAGTCTGGAAGTCGGCAACGTTGCGCGTGACGACGCGCATGCGATGGACCAGCGCCGTTGCCGCGATCAGGGCATCGCGTTCGGCGCGGGGGTCGGGCACATGAAGCCGGGCGCAACACTGCGCGACGGCGGTGTCCACGGCGAGGATGCGGCCGGCGAAAGCCGGCATGACCTTGCCGTCGACCCAGGCGCGCAGCATCGCACCCTGGCCTGCATCGCGCCGCGCAAGCTGGAGCGTGCCGGCTTCGATCTCGAGGATGGTGATGACCGACAGAAAGAGATCGGTGGCGTGAACGCTGTCCGCCCAGGCAGCCACCCTGGCGTGCGTCCGCTCGCGCCGCCGCAACTCCGACAGGACGTTGGTGTCGAGCAGGTACATCAGCCCAGGTCGGGCAGGCGGAAGAGGCCGCCACCCAGCCGCGGCGGATCGAACTCGAAGCCCTCACCTTCGGGCTGATCCAGCAACTGGCGGATGCTCGTGCTTTCTCCCACCAGGCGACGATAGGCCTCGTGGCGCAACAGCACATAGGCTGGCCGGCCACGGTCGGTGATGACGACCGGCCCGGACTCTGCGGCCCGCTTGGCCTGGCTGACATCCTGGTTGAAATCGCGGCTCGAGATGGTGGTGACTGTCACGGCGGCCTCCCGGATGCTTCGAAACTGATGAGCCTACGATACTACATAGCAGGTTTCGCTGCCACAGACGACCGGCTCCGCAACTGACTTCTGACGGCTCGTGTGTATGTGCAATTGATATACAGTCTTGCACTTATATACGCAGTACGCGGAGGCACCACATGACTCAAGCCAAGGAACCCGTCACCATCAGCATCCGCGCCAAGGCTGGGCAGCGCGACCTGATCGACCAGGCGGCCGAGCGGCTCGGTCGCAGTCGTTCGGACTTCATGCTCGAAGCCGCCTGCAGGCAGGCCGAGGATGTGCTGCTCGACCAGACGTACTTCGCCCTCGATGCGAAGAGCTTCGCCGCGTTCCAGGCCATGCTCGACAAGCCACCGGCGCCCACGGACCGCCTGCGGCGCACCCTCAAGGCCCGCGCACCCTGGGACACGGGCACAACCACGGGCTGATGGCGCAGATGATTTCGGCGCCGCAGCCACTGGCCGGCCACCACCAGCTCGCCGAGTTCGACAGCGGCGAGCCATCGCTCGACGACTGGCTGAAACGCCGAGCGGCAAAGAACCAGGCCAACGGGTCGGCGCGCACCTACATCGTGTGCGAAGGCCCGGCGCAGGACCGGGTGGTCGGCTACTACTGCCTGGCGGCTGGCGCCATCGGCCACGCCGAAGCGCCGCGCACCATGAAGCGCAACAGGCCCGACCCGGTACCCGTGCTCGTGCTCGGCCGCCTGGCCATCCACAAAGACCACCACCAGAAGGGCATCGGCACGGCCTTGCTGAACGACGCCATCCGCCGCGCGATCCAGGCCGCGCGGATCGCCGGCGTCACCGCGCTGCTGGTGCACGCCATCTCGGAACAGGCCCGGCGCTTCTACCTCTCGCGCGGCTTCGTCGAGTCGCCCGTCAAGCCCATGACCCTGTGCCTGATGCTGGCCACGGTCGGCCAGGCACTGCGCGAGCCGTAGCGAGCTCGAGCGCGCCAGCCTCGATCTCACGCACGCTGATCACATCATGACAGGTCGGCAGGCGGACGCGCGCGACACCCAGCCGCGTGTCCGCTTGGGTTAGACGCCACTCGGCGCGGCCTGTGCGTGAAGCCTTACGCCCAGCGCCTTGGCGACCTTGAGCACGGTAGCGAAGCTTGGATTGCCTTCAGCACTGAGTGCGCGGTAGAGACTCTCGCGACTAAGGCCGGCGTCCTTGGCGACTTGGGACATTCCTTTTGCGCGAGCGATGTCGCCCAAGGCTCTGGCGATGCCTGCCGCGTCTTCGGGCGCTTCGTCAAGCCAGGCGTCGAGGTAAGCAGCCATCTCTTCTGGCGTACGCAGATGCTCTGAAACATCGTACGGCGTTGTCTTCGTCTTGACGGATTTCTTTGCAGCTACTCTGGTCATGACCTCTACTCCACAAAATTCCGGTTGAGCTCAAGTGCATTCGCAATGTCTTTGGCCTGCGACGACTTGTCGCCGCCTGCCAGCAGCAGAAGCAGTCTGTCGCCGCGCCGCGAGTAATAGACCCTGTAGCCAGGACCGACATCGATCTTGAGCTCGGCGACACCTTCAGTCAGATTGCGGTACGCGCCCGGGTTTCCGTGGATCAGGCGATCGACGCGCATCAGTACGCGGGCTCGTCCAGCCAGATCCTTGAGGCCGTCGATCCAAGCGCGGTACTCGTCGGTCTTCTCGACACGCATTGATGAGAATGTAGCCCATGCGCTACATTTTGGCAATCACCGCCGCGGGGGCGTGGTTGTGGCGTCAACGTTCGAGCTAAGCGGCACACCGCGGCGTGACGCGCTTGGGCCAGAATGAAATGAGGCCCAAGCGCGGCATGCCGTGGTGTGCCGCTTGTAAAGGGTTAGGCTTCACTCGTGGCGCGAGGAAGTGGGGTCTTCTCCAGCCGCTTGGCCATTCGCGTTTGCCAGCCAGGGCCGGTAGCCTTCCAGCGGGCGATGACCTCAGGCGGCAAACGCAGACTGATCATCTGCTTAGGGTTGACCGACCTAGGTCTTCCTGCCTTCTTGAAGACCGCGTGAGCGAACATCTCGTCCGTCATCTCTGGCAACTCTTCATACTCGTCAGGCTTGATGACATGCGCGTCGACGCGCTTGAGATCAGAGCCCAAAGTACGGCGCGAAGCGAAGCAGATGATCCGAGTCTCTCCGTAGTCCTTCCTCTCGTCTTCGACCTCGGCAGTCAACCCATCGAAGACCAGTGCAGCGTCCTCAAAGTCAAGTCCACGGTTGGTCAGAGTCCAGTCGCGCTTGGCGGGATCGTAGGAGATGCGCACGGCATAAGTGTATATACGCAAATGCCTCTTGGCAAGAGGGACACGGAAGAGGGGTGCTTGTGAACCTCGGCAGGACCTTGCACAACTCGACGTGGGCTGTGCCCAGCCTATGTATGGACAATGTCCATACATAGGCTAAAATCACGTCATGAGCACGACCTCCTCCACTGTCATCAACCTGCGCACGCCCGTGTCCCAGCGGGAGTTGATCGACCGCGCAGCCCGACTGCAGGGCAAGAGCCGCACGGACTTCATGCTCGAAGCCTCGCGCGAGAAGGCCGAGCAGGTGCTGCTCGACCAGACGCTGTTCACGGTGAGCGCCAAGCAGTACAAGGCCTTCGAAGCTCTGATGAATGCGCCGCTCTCCCGGAACGCAGGCTTGAAGCGCCTGCTGGCCAAACGCGCACCCTGGGACAAATGACGGCAACGGGGCCAGGCGCGCCGGTTCCCCTGACGGCGGCGCACGACACCTCGGCCTTCACCTGCCGGCATGAGTCGCTCGGCACCTGGCTGCACAAACGCGCCTTGGCGAACGCGACATCCGGCGCGTCACGCAGCTACGTCGTGTGTGACGACCAGAATCGTGTCATCGGCTACTACGCGCTGGCAGCCGGCGCCGGCGCCAGTGAGTCTGCCCCTGGACGACTGCGGCGGAACATGCCGGACCCGCTTGCGGTGATCGTGCTCGGCCGCCTCGCCGTGCACAGCGACTGGTCGGGTCGTGGCATCGGCAGCGGGCTGCTCAAGGATGCCGTCCTGCGATCAGCCCAAGCCGCCGAGTTGATCGGCGTGCGTGCGCTGATGTGCCACGCCATCGACGACGAGGCGAAGGCCTTCTACCTGAAGTACGGCTTCGTCGAATCGCCGCTCGACACGCGAACGGTGCTGGGGGGATTGCGATAAGCGCAGTTGACTATCCCGGCATGAGCCGTGCCGATCTTCATCTGCGCCAGGTCCTCGCCGCGATGGCGGGGCCCACGGCGCGACCGCGCGAGGACCAGACCGCGGCAGTGGCGGCGCTGGTCGAACAGCGGGCCCGGGTGCTCGTCGTGCAGGCCACCGGGTGGGGCAAGTCCGCGGTCTACTGGGCCGCGACTTCGGTCTTGCGCGCCGCTGGCAAGGGGCCCACGCTGATCGTCTCGCCGCTGCTGGCGCTGAGGCGCGACCAGGACAGCGCCGCGGCGCAGGCCGGCCTGCGCGCGGCCACCGTCAACTCCACCAACGTCGACGACTGGGACGCGGTCTTCGACGACATCGCCGGCGACCGCCTGGACGTGCTGCTGGTCTCGCCCGAGCGGCTGGGCAACGCGGGTTTCGCGCGGCGCCTGCCCGGCCTCGTGGCCGCGACCGGGCTGGTGGTGATCGACGAGGCCCACTGCATTTCCGACTGGGGCTTCGACTTCCGCCCCGACTACCAGCGCCTGGCGAAGACGCTAATGGGCATTGGCGCAGACACGCCGGTGCTCGCCACGACCGCGACAGCCAACAGCCGCGTGACACTGGACATCGCGCGCCAGCTGGGCCCGCAGACGCTGACCTTCCGCGGCTCGCTCGCGCGTTCGTCGTTGCGATTGGCCGTGGTCCCTGGGCTCAGTTCGTTGGAGCGCTATGCCTGGGTCGGCGATGCGTTGGATGAGTTTGCGGGCTCCGGCATCGTCTATGCCCTCACGGTCGCCGAGACCGAGCGGCTGGCGGGCTTTCTCCGGTCCTGCGGGTTCGAGGTGGCGGCCTACCACGGGGGCCTGGACACGGCCGTGCGCCACAGTATCGAGGATGCATTGCGTGGCAACGCGCTGAAGGCCGTGGTGGCGACCTCGGCGCTGGGCATGGGCTACGACAAGCCCGATCTCGCGTTCTGCATTCACGTCGGCTCGCCGGCCTCACCGGTGGCCTACTACCAACAGGTGGGTCGTGCGGGCCGGGCGCTGGACGACGCGGTGGCCGTGCTGCTGCCCGCCGAGACCGACGAACAGATCTGGGCCTATTTCGCGACGGCGGGCGTGCCGGACGAACAGCGCGTAGGCAAGATCATCGGCGCGCTGGCCAAGGGGCCCCAGACCCTGGTGGAGTTGGAGAACGCCACCACGATCCGGCGCGGGCGGCTCGAAGGCCTGCTGAAGATCCTGGCCGTGGACGAGGTTGTTCAGCGCAACGGCTCGGCCTGGGCGCTCACGGGCGCGCCGTGGACGTATGACGCCGAGCGCTGGCAGGCGCTGGCGCAAGTGCGCGAGCGCGAGGCTGGCCTGATGCGTTCGTTCGCCGGCGGCACGGGGTGCCTGATGCGCTTCCTGCAAGAAGCGCTGGACGATCCCGACCCCAGCGACTGCGGGCGCTGCAGCGTGTGCACGGGCCGGCTTCCCGGTCCGGGGGCGCGGCCCAGCGCCGAGCGCATCGAGGCGGCGCGCGTGTTCGCACGCGGGCAGGACGTGGTCATCGAGCCGCGCAAGCTGTGGCCGTCCGGAGGCGGTCGCAAGGGCCGCATCGTCGGCTGCAGCGAGGGCCGCGCGCTGGCCTTTGCCGACGATCCCGGCTGGGCCGAGGTGCTGCTGCCGCTGTTCGCCGCGCCCGATGGGCCCGATGGGCCCGATGGGCCTGGACTCCGGCAGGTGCTGGATGGAGTTGTCGAGGTGCTCGGGCGATGGCGGCGCACCTGGGGTCCGAGACCCGTGGCCGTGGTGCCGATGCCGTCGGTGCTGCACCCGCAGCTGATCCGCTCGGTGGCGTCGCACGTGGCGTCGGTGGGCAGGCTGCCGCTGGTCGACGCGCTGCGCCTGGCAGGCCCCACGCCGGGTGTCGACGCCGCTTCCGGCGCGAAGGTGGCCGCGCTCCTCGAGGCCCTCACGCTGCGGCCCGAGGTGGAGGTACCGCCTGGGCCGCTGCTGCTGATCGACGCCCGCTACCGCAGCGGCTGGTCCGTGACCGTGGCGGGCGCGTTGTTGCGCGCGTCCGGTGCCACCGCGGTGCTGCCGCTGGCGTTGCACCAGTTGCCTTGAGGGTCCGCCTGGCTGGCAAGGCGCCAGCCTCGGGGGTGCGTGCCTCTGACCTGACTCTGACATTTGCAGGCGACCGAGCGGGAACTGCGGCAGGAGGTCAGGCGCGGCGCAGCTCGCTGCGCTGCAGGCGCAAGCCGGCACCGGCACAGAAGCGGGCGCGCCGGCCAGGCCATGGAGCGCGTGGGCGAGGACGTCAGCGAGCGGCTGATGCCCCGCCGGATGCCGGGATCGATCCAGAGGGACACCAGCAGCTACGCACAGCGTCAAGGCAGGGTTCCGCCCACTGAACTCGCGCGGCCTGTCCGCTCGGGTACACGCACGGCAGCGCATCGGGCTCTTCTTAATCGATTTCTTGACCACCAGCTGTTTTGTAATCAAACTCCGATGACGTTAATCGAATTTGAGAACAACTCCGGGGATCCAAGTGGCCGAGTGGATCGGATACCGATGGCTGGCCAAGCGCTACGGCGTCTCGCCGCTCCAGGCGTTCCGGACGGACAGCACCGTCGCCAAGTCCCGCGCCACTGTGCGTGAGGACGGGTACGTGCACGAATACTACCCGCCCGCAGCATGGCCTGCGGACACGTTGGCGGGCCACCTGACCTTCGCTCTCAAGCACGAAGGGGTCCACCTGGAGTTCCTGGCCCGATTGTTCAGCGTGGTGCCGGTAGCGGATTTGGAGGCTTGGGTTGCCGCTGAGCCGACGGGCCAATATGCGCGCCGTGCCGGATTCTTCCATGAATACCTGACCGGACGGCAGCTGGCGTTCCCCGGCGTGGTCGCGGGCAACTACGTCGCGGCGATGGACGAAGAGGCCTACCTCACCGCCAGCCGGCCTGCCAACAATCCGCGCTGGCGCGTGCGCGACAACCTGCCTGGCACGCGAGACTACTGCCCCATGGTGCTGCGCACCGCAC
>JAUXVE010000095.1 GCA_030680415.1 Rubrivivax sp. | reverse complement strand
CCCGTCCGGCGGCATCGCGCGGCGGACCGCCCAAGCGCTGATCCCCATCGCCTGTTCAGCCGGTACCATGAGCACATGTCTCACCGTACCGATATTGCGGCCCTCGAGGAAGTGCTGGCCCGCCGGCAAGGGCTGCAGCTGGCGCTGGTCTTCGGTTCGGTGGCCAAGGGTACCGAGTCGGCAGACAGTGACATCGACGTTGCCGTGCTCGCTGATGCACCGCTGAATGCCGAACAACACATCTCCCTGGTCGGCGACCTTGCCGATGCCACGGGCCGGGTGGTGGACCTCATCGACTTGCGTACGGTCGGTGAGCCTCTGCTCGGCGAGATCCTGGCCCATGGCCGGCGCCTGCTGGGAAGCGACAAGGCGTACGGCGAACTCCTGAGCCGTCATCTGCTGGATGCGGCCGACTTCCTGCCCTATGCCGATCGCATGGTGGCCCAACGGAGGCGGGCGTGGATCGGGCCGTAGTCGAGCGCAAGCTCGAAGCCCTGCGGCATTGTCTGCAGCGCCTGCGCGACCGACGCCCCGCCGATGCCGCAGCCCTGGCCGCCGACGCCGACCTTCAGGATGTCCTGGTTCTCAACCTCAGTCGTGCGGTGCAGCTGTGCGTCGATATCGCGGCCCATCTGCTGGCAGACACGCAATTGCCCGTGCCCCGGACGATGGGCGAGACCTTCACCCACCTGGCCGCTGCGGGTCTCGTGAGCGCCGATCTTGCACGGCGTCTGCGCCGCGCCGTGGGCTTCCGGAATATCGCCGTCCACAACTACGAGGTCATCGACTGGGCCATCGTCCATGCTCTGACCGGTGAGCCCCTGGCCGACTTCGAACACCTCGCGGCCGCGGTGGCAGGGCACATCGCTGCCGCCGGTGGCCCTGCTGCCTGAACTCTGTATGGCGCGGCCATCGCCGGCCGCGCCGCCCCTCACAGCCGTTCGAAGACTGCAGCGATGCCCTGGCCGCCGCCGATGCACATCGTCACCAGCGCGTAGCGCCCGCCGCTGCGGTGCAGTTCGTACACCGCCTTGGTGGCCAGGAAGGCGCCCGAGCAGCCGATCGGGTGGCCCAGCGCGATGGCGCCGCCGTTGGGGTTGACCTTGCTCATGTCGAACTCCAGCCCGCGCGCCACGGCGATGGCCTGCGCCGCGAAGGCCTCGTTGCTTTCGATGACGTCCATCTGGGCCAGCGTGAGGCCGCCCTTCTTCAGCGCCAGCTTGGTGGCCGGGATCGGGCCTTCGCCCATGATCTCGTTCGGCACCCCGGCCACCGCGTAGGACACCAGGCGCGCCATCGGCTTGTGGCCGGCCGCAGCGGCCACCGCGGCGTCGGCGAGCACGAAGAAGGCCGCGCCGTCGTTGATGCCCGAGGCGTTGCCCGCCGTCACCGAGCCGTCCTTCTTGAACGCCGGCTTGAGCTTGCCCAGCGACTCCATCGTCGTGCTCGCCTTCACGTGCTCGTCGGTGTCGAAGGTCACCTCGCCCTTGCGCGTCTGCTTGACGATGGGCACGATCTGGCTCTTGAAGCGGCCTTCGGCGATGGCCGCGGCGGCGCGGCGGTGCGACTCCACCGCCAGCGCGTCCTGCTCCTCGCGCGTGATGCCCCACTTGGTGCACAGGTTCTCGGCCGTGATGCCCATGTGGCCGACACCGAAGGGGTCGGTCAGCGCGGCCACCATGGAGTCGATGAGCTTGGTGTCGCCCATGCGGGCGCCGTTGCGCATCGCGGTGGACAGGTAGGCGCCGCGCGACATCACCTCGACACCGCCGCCGACGCCGTAATCGCAGTCGCCGAGCAGGATGTTCTGCGCCGTCGTCACGATGCCCTGCAGGCCCGACGAGCACAGGCGGTTGACGGCCATCGCGACGCTTTCCATCGGCAGGCCGGCCTGGATGCTGGCCACGCGCGCCACGTAGGGGTAGCGACTCTCGGTGGGTATGCAGTTGCCCACCGTCACGTAGTTGATGGCCTTGGGGTCGACGCCGGAGCGCTTGACCGCTTCCTTCATCACCATGCCGGCCAGTTCGGCCGGTTCGATGTCGGCCAGGCCACCGTTGAAAGTGCCGATCGCCGAACGGGCCGCACCCAGTACCACCACGTCTCGCTTGCTCATGCTGTCGTCTCCTTGCCGGCTGGATTGTCAAAAGGGTGAAGTTGACGCCTGCGGGCTGGCATCGGCCTTACGCCAGATCAAAGCCGCGCCAGATGGGCGCAGCATAGCGGCCGGCGGCAGGCTGCGTGCGAGATGCCACGCGGGCTGTCAGGTCGCTGGCCGCAGTCGCTCGGCGGCGCCGTCGATCGCGGCCAGCAGCTCACCATAGCTCGAATGCACCGGGAACTGCGGAAACTGCGACGCGATGCCCGGCGGCGGGTGGATGAAGAAACCGGCGTCGGCTGCGCCCAGCATGGCGGTGTCGTTGTAGGAGTCGCCGGCGGCGATGACCTGGTAGTTGAGGCTCTTGAGCGCGTTCACCGCGTGGCGTTTTTGGTCAGGCTGGCGCAGCCTGTAGTCGGCCACGAAGCCGGCGTCGTCGACCACCAGGCGGTGGCAGAACAGCGTCGGCCGGCCCAGCTGGCGCATCAGCGGGTCGGCGAACTCGTAGAAGGTGTCGGACAGGATGATGACCTGGTAGCGCGCGCGCAGGTCGTCGAGGAATTCGCGCGCACCAGCCATGGGCGCCATGCCGCCGATGACGGCCTGGATGTCGGCGAGCTTCAGCCCGTGCCGGCGCAGCAGGTCCAGGCGGAAACGCATCAGGCGGTCGTAGTCGGGCTCGTCACGCGTGGTGCGCGAGAACTCGGGGATGCCGGTGCGCTGGGCAAAGGCGATCCAGATCTCGGGCACGAGCACGCCTTCGAGGTCGAGGCAGATCATTTGCATGGTCGGGCGCAGGCGTTGTGGGGATGGGTGCCGATTCTCGCCCGACGCCCGGGGCGGGCCTCAGGCGGCGTCGCGGCCCAGGCGGCGCAGCTTGGTCAGCCAGCGCTGCGCGCCCGCGGTGCCCAGGCCGTCGACACCGCCGATCAGCGTTGCGCTGACGGGCGTGATGCCGACGAAGCCCGAATGTTGCGCTCCAGGGACTTGACGCTGTGCGCCCGGTACAACCAGCGGTACACCGCCGCCGGCATGCCCATGGTGACGACGACCCGTGCCGAGCGCCCGGCGAGGCCCTTGACGCCGAAGGGATTGCCCGCGGCCTCCTTGAAGGCGAAACCCGGCCGCGCCAGTTGCTCCAGGAAGGCCTTCAGCAGCGCGGGCATGTCGCCCAGCCAGAGCGGGAAGAAGAACACCAGGTGCTGCGCCCACAGCACGTCCTGCTGCACCGGCGCCAAGGCGCGGCGTTGACGGTGCACAAGCCGGCTGCCCGTGCTCGGCGGGGCTGCAGCCGGGCCCGCGCCGGGCCTTTCAGTCCGAGCCGCCCAGCACCAGGCTCGCCTTGCGCGTCTGCCCGGCGCGCCAGACCGAGACCGTGACCGTCTCGCCGGGCTGGTGCCTCTCGAACTGGGTCAGCATGTCGTCGAGGTTGACCACCGGTTCGTCGTTGATGGCGGTGATGACGTCGCCTGCCTGCACCTCGCCGCGGTTGCCGCGGCGGAAGGGCTGCAGCCCAGTGCAATCGGCGGCAGCTTGTCCTTCGGCGCCTCGATGCGCAGCACCGCCAGGTCGCGGTCGGGGAAGGCGCCCACCAGTTCGGCGTCGCAGCTGGTCTGGTCGGCCAGCGTCACGCGCGCGCCGTTGGCGCCCTGGATGACGTGGAAATTGGTCACGATGTGACCGTGCTCGTGCCAGACGAAACCGGTGCCGGTGCCGCGCGGCACCTGCTGCACGTTCATGCTGAACAGGTCGCGCTGCACGCCCAGGCTGGTGATGTTCACGACCGAAGGCGAAGCGGTGCGGAAGAGGTCGACGTGGGCCTGCTCGTCGGCGGCCAGCGCGCCGCGCGGCGCGACCGCGCGCGGCACGGCGGCCAAGGTCAGGCTGATGACGAGTCGCACGGGGCAGGCGGTGGACATGGCGGGCGGGCGTGCTGAAGCGTACCGAAGACGATACGCCCAATGGCGTCGAGCCCGCCCCCGTCGAGGTCGGGCGCGCCGGCGCGGGCTCAGGAAACGATGTAGGACGCGGCGCCGGTGGCGATCAGCGAGCCCTCGTCGTTGACCAGCCGCATCTGCACCGAGCCGACGCGGCCGCCCAGGCGCGTGACCTCGGCCGTGGCCACGAAATGGCGGCCCAGGCCCTGGCGCAGGAAGTCGATGCGCAGGTCGATGGTGCCGAGACGGGAGAAGCGGTGCATCACCTGCAGCGTGTTGTCGTGGGGGTGGTTCTCGGCGATGGCCACCATCGCCGCCAGGCCGCCCATGGCGTCGAGCACGGCCGAGATGACGCCGCCATGCAGGCGGCCGTAGGCATAGTGGCCGATCAGTTCGGGCCGCATCGGGAAGGTGGCGCGCACGTCGCCGGGCCGCACCGATTCGATCTTCAGCCCCAGCGTCTGGTTGAAGGTGATGCGCCGTTCGAAGAGCTCCACCAGTTCGGCGTCGAGCAGCACCTGTTCCTCGGTGCTGCGCGGCACCGGCGCGCCGGCCGTCATGGCTGCGCCGGCGCCGGCTTCAGGCCCAGCAAACGGCGTGCTTCATCGGGCGTGGCGATGTCGCGCCCGGCACGTCGCGCGCAGGCCGCCAGCGCCTCGATCAGCACGCCGTTGCCGCCGGCACGTTCGCCGCCGGGCAGATAGAAGGTATCTTCGAGCCCGCTGCGCAGCATGCCGCCGAGTTCGGCCGTCTTCTGGTGCACGGGCCAGATCTCGGCGCGGCCGATGAGCGTCGTTTGCCACACCGCTTCGGCCGGCGCGTAGCGCGGCAGCAGCGCCAGCAGGTCGGCGTCGCAGGGCATGCCGCTGGCCACGCCCATGACGAAGTTCAGCTCAGGAACGCCGTTGATCATCCCCGCCTTCAGGTACATCGCCACGCTGCGCACGATGCCGACGTCGAAACATTCGAACTCGGGGTGGGTGCCGGTCTCGCGCATGACGTCGAGCATCTGCTGGATCTTGGCCACCGGGTTGTCGAAGACCATCGGCGGCCAGGCCCATTCGCCGTTGTCCTTGATCTTCAGGTAGTTCAGGCTGCCGGCGTTGCAGGCCGCGATCTCGGGCTTCACGCGCCGCAGGCAGGCCAGCGGCCCCGAGATGTCCTTGCCGACGACGCCGGTGGTCAGGTTGACGATGACGCCGGGGCAGGCGGCGCGGATGGCGCAGACGACGGACTCGGCGACGTCCGGGTCCCAGCTCGGCATGTGGCCCAGGCCTTCGTCCTGGTTGCGCAGGTGCACGTGCATGATGCTGGCGCCGGCGTTGAAGGCGTCGCACGCCTCGGCAGCCATCTGCGCCGGCGTCACCGGCACCGGGTGCTGTTTCGGGTTGGTGAGCACGCCGGTCAGCGCACAGGTGAGGATGGCCTTGTCGTCAGTCATTGCGTGATCTCCAGTTCCACCAGCAGCATGCCGGCGGCGACCGACCTCCTGACCACGGCGTGCAGTGCCGTCACGGTGCCTGGTGCGGCGGCGTGCAGCCACATTTCCATTTTCATCGCCTCGACGCAGACCAACGGCTGGCCGGCCGCCACGGTGTCGCCCAGCGCCACCAGGACCTGCGCCACGACGCCGGCCACCGGGGCACAGGCGCGGCTCGGGTCGGCGCCGGCGGCAGCTGCGGGGTAGGGCGAGGGTTCGGTGAAGCTGAACACGGCGCCGTCGATCGAGAGATGCAGCGTGGCACCGTCCTGCATGCATGGCAAACGCCGCTGCACGCCGTCGACGATGCAGCGCAGTTCGCCGTCGGCCAGCGACAGCACGGCCACGCCTTGCGGCGGCGCGTGTTGGGTTCGGGTCTCGCCGCCGCATTCGAGCGTGAGCTCAAAGGCCGTCACGCTGGCCGGGCGCACGCCGTCGGCGATGCTGCCGCCCAGCACGGCAGCGGCGATGCGCCAGGCGGCCTCGGGCGGCAGGGGGCGCTGCAACAGCGGCTCGCCGCTCGCGGCCCATTCGTCGAGGCGCGTCGTCGTCATGGCGGCGGCCGCGAACAGCGGGTGCCTGATGAGGTCGCGCAGGAAGCGGCCGTTGTTGCGCAGGCCGAACAGCGGTGCGTCTTCGAGCGCGCGTGTCAGCCGCCGCACGGCGTCGGCGCGGTCGCTGCCGTGGGCGATGACCTTGGCCACCATCGCGTCGTACTAGGGCGTGACCTCGGTTCCGGCTTGAATGCCATGGTCGATGCGCACCGCACCGGCGATCGCTGCCCGCTCGGGCCACCAGCCGGCGACGCGCCCGGCCTGCGGCTTCCAGCCGTCGTAGGGGTCTTCGGCATACAAGCGGGCCTCGATGGCGTGGCCGCTGAAGACGATCTGCTCCTGCGTCAAAGGCAAGGTCTCACCGGCCGCCACGCGCAACTGCCATTCGACGAGGTCCAGGCCGGTGATGCATTCGGTGACCGGGTGCTCGACCTGCAGCCGCGTGTTCATTTCGAGGAAGTAGTGGCGCAGCTCGGCGTCGACGATGAACTCCACCGTGCCCGCGCCGCGGTAGCCGACGGCCAGCGCCGCGGCCACCGCATCGGCGCCCATCGCCGCTCGCATCGGCGCGCTGACCACCGGCGACGGCGCTTCCTCGATCACCTTCTGCCGCCGCCGCTGCGCGGTGCAGTCGCGTTCGCCCAGGTGCACGGCGTGCCCGTGGGCGTCGGCGAAGACCTGGATCTCGATGTGGCGGCCGCTGTCGATGAGCCGCTCCAGCATGAGCGTGTTGTCGCCGAAGGCGCTGGCGGCTTCACGCCGCGCGCCGGCAATCGCCGCCGCCAGCTCGTCGAAGTTGTGCACCAGTCGCAGGCCGCGGCCACCACCGCCGGCCACGGCCTTCACCAACAGCGGCAGGCCCAGGCGCATGGCTTCGGCGCTCAGGCGTTCATCGCTCTGGTCGTGGCCCCCGTATCCCGGCGCGCAGGGCACGCCGGCTTCGATCATGCGGCGCTTGGCGGCCCCCTTGTCGCCCATGGCGCGGATCGCCGCCGGCGATGGCCCGATGAACACCAGGCCGGCGTCGCCGCAGGCCTGCGCGAAATCGGCGCGTTCGGAGAGGAAGCCGTAGCCGGGATGCACGGCGTCGGCGCCGGTCTGCCTGGTGGCGGCAAGCAGGGCCGCGATGTCCAGGTAGGAATCGGCCGCCGGCCCGGCGCCGATGCGCACCGCCTCGTCGGCCTGCAGCACATGCGGCGCGCCGGCGTCGGCGTCGCTGAACACCGCCACGGTGCGGTAGCCCAGCCGGTGGGCGGTGCGCATGACGCGGCAGGCGATCTCGCCGCGGTTGGCAACCAGGATCTTCTTAAACATGCAGCGCCTCCACCGCGGCGAGCTCGCCTGCATGCGCTTCGCGCATCACGCGTTCTGGCTTCGCCGCAACGGCCGCTGCGCGCGCGTTGTCGCCGCGGTTGGCAATGAGGATCTTGTCAAACATGGTGCGCCTCTGCCGCGGCGACCAGGAAACTGCCCAAGCTCACCGCGGCACCCAGCTCGCCTTGCGCTTCTCCAGGAACGCCGTCGTTCCCTCCAGCCCCTCGGGGCCGAGCGCCGCCTGCGAAAACACCTCGGCCGCGCGCCGCACCAGCGAAGACGGGGTGTGGAAGCGGGCGCGCGCCATCAGCGCCTTGGTCGCGGCCACGGCGCCAGGCGCGCAACGCAGGATGTCGGCCAGTACGGCGGCCAGAGCGTGGTCCAGCGCGCCGGCGGCGTGCACCGCGTGCACCAGGCGCAGCGTCAGCGCCGCCTGCGAATCGAGCCGGCCGCCGGTGACGGCCAGGCGCTTGGCCTCGGCGTAACCCAGCCGCTCGACGAGGAAGGGCGCGATCTGCGCCGGCACCACGCCGAGCGAGGTCTCGGGCAGGCGGAACACCGCACCCGAGCCGGCCAGCGCGACGTCCACCACGCAGGCCAGTCCGAGGCCGCCACCCATCACCGTGCCTTCGAGCACCGCCACGGTGGCCAGGCCGGTGCTGGCATAGGCCACGCAGAGGTCGCCGAAAGCGGCGTTGACCTTGACCAGCGCCTCCGGGTCCTCGGCGAGCTTGGACCGTGCGCCGGCCATGTCGCGCAGGTCGGCGCCGGCGCAGAAGTGGCCGCCCGCGCCGCGCAGCACGAGCACGCGGGTGTCGCCGTCGGCTTCGGCCGCGGCCAGGGTCTCCCGCAGCTCCAGCACCATCGCCAGCGACATCGCGTTGCGTTGTTCGGGCCGGTTCAGCGTGACGTGCAGCACCGGCCCGTCGCGCCGCAGCGCCAGGGTCTCGAAGTCGGCCGGCGCGGTGCTCAAGACGTCCTGCCCGGCAGCGTGCCTTCGAGCTTGCAGATGATGCCGAGCATGATCTCGTCGGCGCCGCCACCGATGCTGATGAGCCGGCTGTCGCGATAGGCCTGCGAGGCCGGGTTGTCGGCGGTGTAGCCCATGCCGCCCCAGTATTGCAGGCAGGCGTCGGCGACCTCGCGGCTCAGCCGCCCGCACTTGAGCTTGGCCATGCTGGCGAGCTTGGTCACGTCCTTGCCGCCGACGTACATCTCCACCGCGCGGTAGGTCAATGCGCGCAGCGCCTCGACTTCGGTGCGCAACTCGGCCAGGCGGAAGTGCACGACCTGGTTGTCGAGGATGCTCTTGCCGAAGGCCTTCCTCTGGCGCGTGTACTCGATGGTCTGGTCGATCAGGCGGTCCAGGCTGCGCAGCGAGCCGGCGGCGCCCCACAGCCGCTCTTCCTGGAACTGCAGCATCTGGAAGGTGAAGCCCAGGCCTTCCTGGCCGATGAGGTAACGTTTGGGCACCCGCACGTTGTCGAAGAACAGCTGCGCGGTGTCGCTGCTGTGCATGCCGATCTTGTGAATCTTCTGGCGCGTGATGCCGGGGCTGTTCATCGGCACCACGATCAGGCTCTTGTTCTTGTGCGGCGGGCCGTCGCTGGTGTTGGCCAGGAGGCAGCACCAGTCGGCCTGCATGCCGTTGGTGATCCACATCTTGGTGCCGTTGACGATGTAGTCGCCGCCGTCGCTGCGCGCGCTGGTCTTCACGGCGGCCACGTCGCTGCCGCCGCCGGGTTCGCTGACGCCCAGGCAGGCCACCACGTCGCCGGCGATCGTGGGCGTGAGGAACTCGTGCCGCAGTTCGTCGCTGCCGAAGCGCGCCAGCGCCGGTGTCGCCATGTCGGTGTGCACGCCGATGGCCATCGGCACGCCGCCGCAGTTGCACTGGCCCAGCGCCTCGGCCATCACCATGCTGTAGCTGAAGTCGAGCCCTGCGCCGCCGAATTCCTCGGGGTACTTCAGGCCCAGCAGGCCCAGCTGGCCGAGTTTCTTGAACACCTCGTGGGCGGGGAACTGGCCCTGCGCTTCCCATTGCGGGATGTGCGGGTTGAGTTCCTTGTCGCAGAACTTGACGACGGTGTCTTCGAGCGCGCGGTGTTCGGGGGTGAATTTCATGGCTGTCTCTCGTGGTGTCTCAAAGGCGGGCGATGCCGAACGTGTTGGGCCGCAGCGTGCGCCGTTCGGCCTCGCTCGTGATGGCCAGGCACAGGCCGAGGATGCGGCGCGTGTCGCGCGGGTCGATGATGCCGTCGTCCCACAACCGCGCGGTGCCGAAGAGCGCGGCGCTCTCGGCGTCGAGCCGCTGGCGCAGCGCGTCGCTCATGGCGCCGAGCGCCTCGTCGTTGGCGGGCAGGCCCAGGCGTTCGAGCTTGTTGCGGTTGACGATGTCCATCACCTTGGCCGCCTGCGCGCCGCCCATCACCGCGGTACGCGCGCTGGGCCAGCTGAAGATGAAGCGCGGGTCGAAACCGCGGCCGCACATGCCGTAGTTCCCGGCACCGTAGCTGCCGCCGAGCACGACGGTGAACTTGGCCACCCGTGCGTTGGCCACGGCCTGGATCATCTTGCTGCCGTGCTTGATGGCGCCGGCCTGTTCGGCCGCCTTGCCGACCATGTAGCCGGTGGTGTTCTGCAGGAAGACCAGCGGCGTGCCCGACTGGTCGCAGAGCTGGATGAACTGCGCCGCTTTGGTGGAACCGGCGGGCTGGATCGGCCCGTTGTTGCCGACCAGGCCCACGGCAAAGCCGTGGATGCGGGCGTGGCCGCAGACGGTGTCGGTGGCATAGAGGGTCTTGAACTCCAGGAAGTCGGAGCCGTCGACGAGGCGGGCGATGACCTCGCGCACGTCGTAGGGTTCGCGCTCGTCGGCGGGCACGACGCCCATCAGCTCTTCGGCGGCGTGCAGCGGCGCTGCGGCCGCGGCCGGCGGCGGCACGGTGTCCCAGGGCAGCTTGTCGACCAGTTCGCGCGTCAGCGCGATGGCGTGGGCGTCGTTCTCGGTCAGGTACTCGCCCAGCCCGGTGACCTGGGCGTGGGTCTCGGCGCCGCCGAGTTCTTCCTCGGTGGCGTCCTCGCCGATGGCCGCCTTCACCAGCGGTGGGCCGGCCAGGTAGATGCTGCTGCGGCCGCGCACCAGCACGACGTAGTCGCTGAGGCCCGGCAGGTAGGCGCCGCCGGCCGTCGACGCGCCGTGCACGACGGCGATCTGCGGGATGCCGGCGCTTGAGAGCCGCGCCTGGTTGGCGAAGGTGCGCCCGCCGTCGACGAAGATCTCGGCCTGGTACATGAGGTTGGCGCCGCCGGATTCCACCAGCGCAATCAGCGGCAACTTGTTCTCGCGCGCCAGCTCCTGCGCCCGCAGCGCCTTCTTCAGCCCCATCGGCGCCACGGTGCCGCCCTTGACGGCGCTGTCGCTGGCCGACACCAGCACGCGCTTGCCGGCGACGACGCCGATGCCGACGATGCTGCCGCCGCCCTGCACGTTCTTCTTGCCGTCGTCGTCGTGCATGCCCAGCCCGGCCAGCGGGCTGAGTTCGAGGAACTCGCTGCCGCGGTCGATGAGCCGGGCCACGCGTTCACGCGGCAACAACTGGCCGCGCGCTTCGAACCTGGCGCGCTTGGACGATGACTCGGCCACCACCTTGGCTTCCAGGTTGCGCACTTCGGCCAGGCGTTCGGCCATGCGGTCGGCGTTGGCGCGGAAGGCGGTGCAGTGGGGGTCGAGCTTCGACTGCAGGATCGGCATGGCTACACCCTCACCCCAGCCCTCTCCCGCCAAGCGGGAGAGGGAGGGAAATCCTGCTCCCTCTCCCGCTTGCGGGAGAGGGCTGGGGTGAGGGCACTCACTTCAAAACCTCGGGCGTCACGGCACGGTGGAAACCGTCGAAGGGTAGCGACCGCGCCTCCGCGCCCAGCGGGAAGACCTCGCTGCCCAGCGACGCCGCACCGTCGATCTGCAGCGTGACACCGGTGATGAAGGCCGCCGCCGGCGAGAGCAGGAAGACGATGGCCGCGCTGACCTCGGCCTCCACGCCCAGCCGCCGCAGCGGCACGTGGCTCTTCAGGCGCGGGATCAAGGTGCGCATGGCGCCGCCGTAGCTGTCCATGCCGCTGGAGGCGATCCACCCCGGCGCCACGGCGTTCACGCGCACGCCTGCATGCGCCCACTCGAAGGCCGCGGTCATGGTGAGGTTGCTCATGCCGGCACGTGCCGCGCCGCTGTGGCCCATGCCCGGCATGCCGTTGCGGAAGTCGGCCGTCATGTTGACGACCGCGCCGCCGTGTGCCTGCATGCACTGGTTGAACAGCTCTCGCATCATCAGGAAGCCGCCGGTCAGGTTGTTGGCGACGACGGCGTCGAAGCCCTTCTTGCCGATCGCCATCAAGGGCGCCGGAAACTGCCCGCCGGCGTTGTTGACGAGGCCGGCCACCGGGCCTTGTTTGCCCACCACCACCGCCACGCCGGCCTTCACCGCGTCTTCGTCGCGGATATCGAAGGCGATGGTGTTGGCACTGCCGCCGTCGGCGGTGATCTCGGCGGCGACGCGGTCGAGCTTGTCCTGCGAGCGGCCGCTGATCACCACCGTGGCCCCCAGCGACGCCAGCTCGTGCGCCACGCAGCGCCCGATGCCGCTGCCGCCGCCGGTGACCCAGTGCACCTGGCCGGCAAACAGGCCGGGGCGGAAGACGCTGCGGTAACGAGGGTCGGCGGTGGGAGGCATCGGCGGGCGCGAGGCGTGCACTGAGGAGGCAGGCCGGATTAGGCGACAGGGTGACGTTAACGTCAACAACATCACTGATAGGTGATTACGAGCATCTCATCGGCAGCCGCTGCCGCTAGGATGCGGGCATCCGATTCCTAACGAGGACCCTGCCATGGACATGCCGGCCATCACCGAAACCCTGCGCGCCAAGGTGGGGGACGCGAGCGGGCTCAATGCCACGCTCAAGTTCGACTGCGGCGCCGACGGCGTGGCCTACATCGACGGCAAGTCGGTCCCCAACACGGTGGACAACGAGAACCGCGACGCCGACTGCACGATCGCCATCACGCGCGAGAACCTGGCCGCGCTGGTGAGCGGTGAACTCGATCCGGCCACCGGCTTCATGATGGGCAAGTTCAAGGTCTCGGGTGACATGAGCGTGGCGCTGAAGCTGCAGCGAGTCGTGTGACCGTGCTGCAAGCGGTCGCTCGCAAGCGCGCGGCCTCGGCGCAGGAGGTCGTGGCCTCGCACCGCGTCGACGACAGCGGGCCGCTGTTCGGCATCACCGAGTTGTGCGGCGAGTTCGGCATCACGCTGCGCACGATCCGCTTCTACGAAGACATGGGCCTGCTGGCGCCGCGGCGCGTCAACGGCGCTCGCGTCTACACCCGGCGCGACCGCGCACGGCTGGCGCTGATCCTGCGTTCCAAGGCCATCGGGGCGACGCTGGACGAGATCCGCCACTACCTGGACCTGTACGGCGACCAGGGCGAAGGCCGCCTGCAGCAGATGAAGTTCGTGCTCGATCGCACCGACGCCGCGATCCGCGAGCTCGAACTCAAGCGCGCCCACATCGACGCCTCGCTGGCCGAGCTGCGCGTCATCAACGCCGAAGTCCGCAAGCAGCTGGAGAGCCGGTGAGCTCACCGAAGGCGATCTTGGCCGGGCTCGCCAACCACACCGCGCGCCCACAGGCCCGGCGCGACCCATCTAAGGAGATGCCATGAACACTGCCTATATCTACGACCACGTGCGCACGCCGCGCGGCAAGGGCAAGAAGGACGGCAGTCTGTACCAGGCGAGCCCGGTGTGGCTGCTGAGAACGCTGCTGCAGGCGCTGCAGCAGCGCAACCGGCTCGACACCGCACTGGTCGACGATGTCGTGCTGGGCTGCGTGACGCCGGTCGGCGAGCAGGGCGCCGACATCGCACGCACCGCGGTGCTCGACGCCGAATGGGCGCAGACGGTGGCCGGCGTGACGCAAAGCCGCTTTTGCGCCAGCGGGCTGGAATCGGTGAACCTGGCCGCGGCCAAGGTGGCCAGCGGCTTCGAGGACCTGGTGGTCGGCGGCGGTGTCGAAAGCATGAGCCGCTGGCCCATGGGCAGCGACGGCGGCGCCTGGTTCATGGACCCGCGCATCAACCAGAAGCTGGGCTTCGTGCCGCAGGGTGTGGGTGCCGACCTCATCGCCACGCTGGAGGGCTGGCACCGCGCCGACATCGACGCCTTCGCGCTGCGCTCGCACGGCAAGGCGGCGGTGGCACGGGTCGAGGGGCACTTTGCCAGGAGTCTGGTCCCCGTGCACGACATCGCCGGGCTGCTGATGCTGGCCGAGGATGAAACGATCCGTGCCAACGCCAGCATGGAAGCGATGGCCCGGCTCGAGCCCTCGTTCGCAATGATGGGCGCCATGGGCTTCGACGCCACCGCGCTGCGCAAGTACACCACCGTGGAACGCATCGAGCACATGCACCATGCCGGCAACTCGTCGGGCATCGTCGACGGCGCGGCGCTGATGCTGGTCGGATCGAAGGAGGGCGGCGCCAAGGCTGGCCTGAAGCCGCGCGCGCGCATCCGCGCCGCCGCGGTGATCGGCAGCGAGCCGACGATCATGCTCACCGGCCCGACGCCGGCCTGCCGCAAGGCGCTGGCCAGGGCCGGCATGTCGGTGGCCGACATCGACCTCTGGGAGGTCAACGAGGCTTTCGCCGTGGTGCCGATGAAGACCGCACGCGACCTCGGCGTGGATCTGGACCGCGTCAACGTCAACGGCGGTGCCATCGCGATGGGGCACCCGTTGGGCGCCACCGGCTGCATCATCCTGGGCACGCTGCTCGACGAACTGGAGCGCCGCAAGCTGAGCACCGGCTGCGCCACGCTGTGCGTCGGCGGCGGCATGGGCATCGCCACCATCATCGAGAGGGTCTGAAAATGGACCACCCCCGTAGCGGCTTCGCCGCTCCCCCTCAAGGGGGCGCCGCTGGCGGCCCGGCAAAGCCGGTTCCGCGGCGGCCGCTTGATGCGTGGCCCATTCGGTTCTTCCTGGAGACACATCAATGAGCGCGGTCCAACTCACGCTTGGCAGCGACGGCGTCCTCGTCGCGACGATGGACCTGCCCGGGCGGGCGATGAACGTCGTCAACGACGAGTTGATGCTGGGCATCGCGCAGGCGGCGCAAAGGCTGGCCGACCCGGCAGTGAAGGGCCTGGTGCTGACATCGGCGAAGGCCGACTTCTGCGCCGGCGGCGACATCGACCGCATGTCGAAGTGGACGCGGCCCGAGGAGCCCTTCGAGGCCGCCAATGCGATGAAGGCCGTGCTGCGCGGGCTGGAACTGCAGGGCAAGCCGGTGGTGGCAGCCATCAACGGCCATGCGCTCGGCGGCGGGCTCGAGATCGCCCTGGCCTGCCACGCGCGTTTCGTCGTCGACGAGGCGCGGCTCAAGCTCGGCCAGCCCGAGGTCAAGCTGGGCCTGCTGCCCGGCGGCGGCGGCACGGTGCGCCTGCCGCGGCTGGTGGGCATCCAGCAGGCCTTGCAGATCATGGGTGAAGGGGCCGACATCAGCCCGCAGAAGGCCCTCGGCATGGGCCTCGTGGGCGGGCTGGCCAAGGGCCGCGACGAGCTGATGGCCATGGCGCGGGCCTGGATCGCCGCCAATCCGAAGGCCAGGCAGCCCTGGGACCAGCCGAAGTTCCGCTTCCCCGGCGGCGATTCACGGGCACCCGCGGTGGCGCAGATGTTCGCCGTCGCGCCTTCGGTCGCCTCGGCCCGGAGCTGGGGCAACTATCCGGCGCTGCAACACATCATGAGCAGCGTCTTCGAAGGCGGCCTGCTCGACTTCGACGCCGCCAGCATGGTGGAGAGCCGCTACTTCGCGGCATGCGCGATGTCGCAGGTGTCGCGCAACATGATCGGCACGCTTTGGTACCAGCTGAACGCCCTCAAGAAGGGGGCCTCGCGTCCCGCTGGTGTGCCGGCCTCGAAGGTCCGCAAGCTCGGCATCCTGGGTGCCGGCATGATGGGCGCGGGTATCGCCTACGTCTCGGCCAAGGTCGGCATCGAGGTCGTGCTGCTCGACACCACGCAAGAGGCGGCCGCGCGCGGCAAGGCCTACTCGCAGGGCCTGCTCGACAAGGCGGTGAAGAAGGGCCGCAGCACGGCCGACAAGCGCGACGCGCTGCTGGAGCGCATCACGCCGAGCACCGAATACGCGCTGCTGGCGGGCTGCGACCTCGTCATCGAGGCGGTGTTCGAGGACCGCACGGTGAAGGCCGGCGTCACGAAACTGGCCGAGGCCGTGCTGGCGGACACCGCGGTCTTCGCGTCCAACACCTCGACGCTGCCGATCACCGGGCTGGCGCAGGCCAGCGCCAGGCCGCGCAACTTCATCGGCCTGCACTTCTTCAGCCCGGTGGACAGGATGCCGCTGGTGGAGATCATCGTCGGCAAGGACACCAGCGACGAGACGCTGGCGCGCGGCTTCGACTACGTGCTGCAGATCGGCAAGACGCCGATCGTCGTCAACGACAGCCGCGGCTTCTACACCAGCCGCGTCTTCGCCACCTACGTGATGGAAGGCGTGGCGCTGCTGCAGGAAGGCGTGCATCCGCGCAGCATCGAAGTCGCCGGCCTGCAGGCGGGCATGCCGATGCCGCCACTGGCGCTGCAGGACGAGGTGAGCCTGAGCCTGGCCCTGCACGTGGCCGAGCAGACGCGCAAGGACCTCGCTGCCGAAGGCAAGCCCTGGCTCGAGCACCCGGGCATGCAGGTGGTGCGCAAGCTGTGCGAGATCGGCCGCATCGGCAAGAAGGCGGGGCAGGGCTTCTACGACTGGACCGACGACGGCAAGCTGCTGTGGCCCGGGCTGGCGAGCCTGTACCCGGTGGCGGCGCAGCAGCCCGAGCAGCGCGAGCTCATCGACCGCCTGATGTTCGCGCAGGCCAACGAGGCGGCGCGCTGCTTCGAGGAAGGGGTGCTGCGTTCGGTGGCCGACGCCAACATCGGCAGCATCTTCGGCTGGGGTTTCGCCCCCTTCCACGGCGGCGCGCTGCAGTTCATCAACGCCATGGGTGCACCGGCCTTCGTGGCACGCTGCCGCGAACTGGCGGCCCGCTGCGGCCCGCGCTTCGAGCCCGCGGCCGTCGTCGTCGGTCAGGCCGCAAGCGGCGGCCGTTTCGCCGACGCCTGAAGTGTCCGGCCAGCCCCTGCTTGCGGCGCGCACGGTCCTGCAGGCCACGCGCGGCCGCCCGGGAGCGCTGTGCGTGTTGACCGGCGCCGGCATGAGCGCCGAAAGCGGCGTCGCCACCTTTCGCGATGCGCTCACAGGCTTGTGGTCGCGCTTCGACCCCGCCGAACTGGCCAGCGAGGAAGGCTTTCGGGCCCAGCCGCAGCGGGTGTGGGACTGGTACGCCGAGCGCCGCGAAGGCGTGCGCCGCGCCGCGCCCAACGCCGGGCACCACGCGCTGGCGAGCTTTGCGCGCCGCTGGCCAGGCACGCTCGTGCTGGTGACGCAGAACGTCGACGACCTGCACCAGCGTGCCGGCAACGCGGATGCCATCCGCCTGCACGGCGACATCCTGGCCGACCGCTGGTTGCAGCCCTGCCCGCGGCGCCGCGGATGCAGCACCGGCAGCGCCGCGGCCGGACGCCCGCCCCGCTGTGCCGAGTGCGGCAACCTGCTGCGCCCGGGTGTCGTGTGGTTCGGTGAAGAGCTGCCCGCAGCAGCGCTGGAGGTGGCGCGCGGCGCTGCGCAGGCCTGCAGCGTGATGCTGGTGGTGGGCACCTCGGGCGCGGTCTGGCCGGCCGCCGGGCTCGTCGGCCAGGCGCGGCAGCGCGGCGCGCAGGTGCTGATCGTCAACCCGGCGCCGAGCGAGATCGACGACCAGGCGCACGTCGTGCTGCGCGGCACCGCGGCGCAGTTGCTGCCGGCCTTGCTGGACGACCCCGGTTCGGGTGCCTGATCCTGTTCTGGACTATCATGCCGGTATTGTCCACTGCAGGATTCAAGTGATGGGCGCTTTGCTGGCTCCCGAGGCGCAGGCCGACAGCGGCCCCGAACGGCTGGGCGCCGCCGGCCTGCGTGCTTTCGCGCGCATCGCGCAGGCCTGGGGTCTGAGCGTCGACGAGCAGTTGTGCCTGCTCGGCCAACCGCCGCGTTCCACCTTCTTCGCCTGGCGCAAGCAGCCCGACAAGGCGACGCTGCCGCGCGACACGCTGGAGCGCCTGTCCAACCTGCTGGGCATCTACAAGAGCCTGCAGATCCTGCTGCCGGACACTGACGCCGCCGACGCCTGGGTGCGTCGGCCCAACAGCGCGCCGCCCTTCGGCGGCCGCAGCGCGCTGGAGCGCATGCTGGCCGGCAACGTGAGCGACCTCAACCTCGTTCGCCGCTACCTCGACGGCGTGCGCGGCGGGGGCTGGAGCTGAACACGCCTGAAGTGCGGCGCGTGCGCTGGCAGCGGGCCAGTCGCATCGTGCCCACGCGCCATCCGGCGGTGACGCTGTTCGACCGCGTCGCCGACGCCGAGGACTTCGAGGCGCTGTACGCGCTGGAAGCGATGACCAACGAGCGTGTGCGCGACGAGCTCGGCCAGGTCGAACGCGTGCCGCGCAGCGAACGCCTGTTCGGCCCCGGCAGCGGGCCCATCATGGCCGCCTTCACGCATGTCAACGTGCTCGGCAGTCGCTTTTCCGGCGGCGTTCATGGCGTGTTCTACGCCGCGCGCGAACGTGCCACCGCGGTGGCCGAAACGCGCCATCACCATGGCCGCTTCCTGGCCGCCACACGGCAGGGCCCGATGCACCTGCCGATGCGGCTGTACCAGGTGGCCATCGATGCGCGTCTGCACGACCTGCGTCCCGCCGGCAGCGGGGCCCCAGCCGTCTACGACGCCGACGACTACGCGGCGGCACAGGCCCTGGGCGCGCGGCTGCATGCTGCCGGCTCGGCCGGCGTGGCCTACCGCAGCGTGCGCCACGAGCGTGGGCAGTGCGTGGGCCTGTTCAAGCCGCGCGGCGCCAGCCGCTGCCTGCACGCGGCCTACCTGCTGTACGCCTGGGATGGGCAGCGCTTCACCGACGTCTACGAGAAGACCGCATGACGGGGCAACGCTTCGACCGCCTGGACGCGCTGCGCGGCGCGGCCATCGTGTGGATGGCGGTGTTCCACCTCGGCTTCGACCTCAACCTTTACGGCCTGATCGAGCCGCGGCAGAACTTCTACCGCGACCCGTTCTGGACCGGCCAGCGCACGGCCATCGTCAGCCTGTTCCTGCTCTGTGCCGGGCTCGGCCAGTCGGTGGCACTGGAGGCAGCACAAGGCTGGCCGCGCTTCTGGCGCCGCTGGGCGCAGGTGGCTGGCTGCGCGCTGCTGGTGACCCTGGGCTCGGCATGGATGTTCCCGCGCAGCTGGATCAGTTTCGGCGTGCTGCACGGCATGGCGGTAATGCTGATCGCCGCCCGGCTGCTGGCGCCGCTGCGGGCGTGGTTGTGGCCGCTGGGCGCCGTGGCTATCGCGCTGCCGTGGCTGGTGCAGCACCCATTCTTCGACAGCGCACTCACCAACTGGGTGGGCCTGGTGACGCGCAAGCCCGTCACCGAGGACTACGTGCCGGTGCTGCCCTGGCTGGGCGTGATGCTGTGGGGCCTGGCGGCCGGTCAGTGGCTGCTGGCGCACCGGCGAGCCACGCTGGCCGGCGCCGTGCCGGCGCTGCTGCAACCGCTGGCCCGGCTGGGACGCTGGCCGCTCAGCTTCTACATGCTGCATCAGCCGGTACTCATCGGCGCCATCCTGGGCGGCCGGGCGCTGGGGTGGTGGTAGCCGGGGGTAGGATGGTCGCCATGGCGCACGAGCACACCCACGACGATGACCACGATCACCCGGATCACGACCACAGCGAAATCGGCCCCATGGACCTGCGCGTGCGCGCGCTGGAAACCGTGCTGGCCGGCAAGGGCTACATCGACCCGGCCGCGCTGGACCTGCTGATCGACACCTACCAGATGCGCATCGGCCCGCGCAACGGCGCGCGCGTGGTGGCACGCGCCTGGGCCGACGCGGCTTTCCGCGACTGGCTGCTGGCCGACGCCACGGCGGCCATCGCGACCATGGGCTACAGCGGCCGCCAGGGCGAACACATGCACGCCGTGCAGAACACCGAGGCCCGCCACAACCTGGTGGTCTGTACCCTGTGCAGCTGCTACCCGTGGCCGGTGCTGGGCCTGCCACCCACCTGGTACAAGAGCGCGCCCTATCGTTCGCGCGTGGTGCGCGACCCGCGCGGCGTGCTCGCCGACTTCGGCGTCGTGCTGCCGGCCGACACCGAGATCCGCGTCTGGGACTCCACCGCCGAGTTGCGCTACTTGGTGATCCCACAGCGGCCGCCTGGCAGCGAGCACTTGAACGAAGATCAGCTGGCGGCGCTGGTGACGCGCGATTCGATGATCGGCACCGGCCTGGCCCGTGCGCCCGGGGCTGCCACGTGACCTACCAGACGTACGCCGACCTCGGCGGCCAGCTCGGCCACGGACCGGTGAGACCGGAGCCCGAGGGCGAGCTGTTCCACGCCGCCTGGGAGCCGCGTGCGCTGGCCCTGACGCTGGCCATGGGCGCCACGGGCTCCTGGAACATCGACATGAGCCGCGCCGCGCGCGAGACGCTGCCCGACTACGCGCGGCTCAGCTACTACGAGATCTGGGTCCACGGGCTGGAAAAGCTGCTGCTCGAGCGCGGCTTGCTGCAGCCCGGTGAGGTCGAGCGCGGCGCCGGCGACGGCCCGGCAGCGGTGCTGCCGCGGGTGCTGAAGGCCGCGGAGGTGGCCGCCGCGCTGGCCCGAGGTTCGCCCACCGCGCGGCCGGGGCCGGCGCCGGCGTTTGCCGTCGGTGACGAGGTCCGCCTGCGCAGTGAGCCGGTGCCGCACCACACCCGGCTGCCGGGCTATGCGCGCGGCAAACGCGGCACCGTCATCGCGTCGCACGGCGCGCATGTGTTCGCCGACGCCCATGCCCAAGGCGCGGGCGAGCAAGCGTGCCCGCTGTACACGGTGGCCTTCAGCGGCAGCGAGTTGTGGACCGGCGAGCCCGGCGCGGTGGGACTCACGGTGTCGATCGATGCCTGGGAACCGTACCTGGAGCGTGCTGCATGAAACCCGCAATGCCGGCGCTGCCCGGCCCCGACGGTGGTGAACCGGTGTTCCGCGAGCCCTGGGAGGCGCAGGCCTTCGCGATGACGCTCGCGCTGCACCGCCAGGGTCACTTCACCTGGCCGGAATGGGCCGACACGCTGGCCGCCGAGATCGCCGCCGCCCAGGCCGGCGGCGACGCCGATCTGGGCGACACCTACTACCGGCACTGGCTCGCCGCGCTGGAGCGCCTGATGGCGGCCAAGGGCCTGACATCGGCGGCCGAACTCGAGGATCACCGCCAGGCCTGGGCCCGCGCCGCCGAGCGCACGCCGCATGGCCGGCCGATCGAGTTGCGCGGTGACGACTTCGCGTCGCCCTGACCCATGCCTGAACACAGCGTCGACGACCTGGCCCCGATCCACGAAGCGCGACTGTGGCGCGACCGCGGCTGGACCGCCCGCGTCGTGAAGAACAACGACGACGAAGGCTGGGCCGTCGAGATGGTCCTGCAAGGCGAAGCCGAGCCCGCGCTGGTGGGCCCGTGGACGATGGGCCGCGACAAGAAGAACCCCAAGCCGCTGGACACGGCGGCCTTCAACACGCTGGTGAAGACGGCGTCTGAGGTGCTGCGCCGGCATGAACAGCAGCGCCATGCTCAACTGCACCGGCAGGTGGCTGTGACCACGGCACGGGGGCGCATCGAGATCACGCTCGACATCGTTCCCGACGACGACGACCCGCACGCCCTGCTGGCCGCGCGGGATGCCGCCGGCGAGCGCCTGGCCGAGGTGCGTGTCGCCGCCGGCTTCAAGCTCAGCCTGGCCTCTGCCACGGCCTGGGTCGAGGGCGGCTACGGCAAGCCGGGCTGATCGCGTCTTTGCGTCAGCCCAGCACCGCGAACAGCGCCACGAACTCCTGCGTCACCTTGTGGCACGGGTCGAGGTGGATCATCGATCCGCGCATGGTCGCTTCGGCCGCGCCTGCGCGGCCGGCTAGCATCGAGTGCATGAGCACCAAGGTCCTGTTCGGCTTCCACGCAGTCACCGTGCGGCTGAAGACCGCGCCCGCTTCCGTCAGCGAAGTCCACGTCGACGCCAGCCGGCGCGACGCCCGCATGCGCCAGTTCGTCGAGCGCGCCCGCGAGGCCGGCGCACGGTTGATCGAAAGCGACGACGCGCGCCTGGCGCAGCTGGCCGGCACGACGCGCCATCAGGGCGTCGTGGCGCGCGTGGCGCCACTGGCGCAACGGCATTCGCTGGACGAGGTGCTGGACGGCGTCAGCGGCCCGCCGCTGGTGCTGGTGCTGGACGGCGTCACCGACCCGCACAACCTCGGCGCCTGCCTGCGCGTGGCCGACGGTGCCGGCGTGCATGCCGTCGTCGCACCCAAGGACCACGCCGTGGGCCTGAACGCCACCGTGGCCAAGGTGGCCAGCGGCGCCGCCGAGACGGTGCCCTACCTGATGGTCACCAACCTGGCGCGCACCCTGAACGAGATGAAGGAACGCGACATCCGCGTCGTCGGTACCAGCGACGACGCCGAGGCGACGATCTACGACGTCGACCTGCGCGGCCCGGTGGCGCTGGTGCTGGGTGCCGAAGGCGCCGGCCTGCGCCAGCTCACGCGCAGGATCTGCGACGAGCTGGTGCGCATCCCGATGGCCGGCGCGGTGGAAAGCCTGAACGTGAGCGTGGCCGCAGGCGTGTGCCTGTACGAGGCGCTGCGGCAGCGGCGCGGCCCGGAGCCTGCCGGGCGCTGAGCCGGCGCTGGCTGGACTGCGGCGCACTGTCGCAACGCCGCCCTGCCATGCCCGTCATCCAGGTTCGCCACCCGCTCGTGCGCCACAAGGTCGGCTTGCTGCCGCGAACACGACATCTCGACCAAGAAGTTTCGCGAACTGACGAACGAACTCGGTCGCCTGCTGGCCTACGAGGCCAGCGCTGCTCAAGAGCCGCGGCTGCACGGACATCCGCGCCCTGGTGCTGGTGGCAGCGCCCGAGGGCATCCGCGCACTCGAAGCGGCGCACCCCGACGTGCGCTGCTGGACGGCCGCCGTCGACAGCCACCTCGACGAACTGGGCTACATCATCCCCGGGCTGGGCGACGCCGGCGACAAGATCTTCGGCACCAAATAGCGGCCCGCCGGCTTCAGCCGGCCTTCATGCGACGCGCCACCCACACGCTCAGACCGATCGCCGCCGCCATCCAGGCCAGCGCCGCCCACGGCAGCAGGGCGAAGCCGCCGGCGGCCAGCAGCGCGCCACCGCCGCCGGCACCGACCGCCTGGCCAACGTAGATGGCCGAGGTGTTGAGCGCCAGCAATGCCGAAGCGTAGGCCGGGGCACTGCCGGACAGCCGCGCCTGCTGCGCCGAGTTCGACGAGAAGCAGCCCAGCGCCCAGGGCACCAGCACCAGCGCCATGCCGGCCACGCTGCCGGCCAGCGGCCAGGCGGCCAGCGATAGCGCCATCAGCGCCAGCGTGAAGTTGACGCAGCGCGTGGCACCCCAGCGGTCGATGCCGCGCGACAGCAGCAGATTGCCCAGCAGCCCGAAGGCGCCGAACCACAGGAACAGGAAACTGACGCCACCGGCGCTGGCGCCCAGCGTCTGGCGGTAGTAAGGCGCGAAGTAGCTGAACAGCGTGAACTGCCCGGCGCCGCTGAGCGCCGTCACGGCCACCATGCCCATGAACAGCGGGTTCGACAGCGCCGTGCCCCAGTTACCCATGGACAGCGGCGCTGGCCGCACACCGTCGGGCAGCGCGCGCCACACCCCCCACGCCGCGCCGGCGCTGAGCGCGGCCACCAGCGCAAAGGCCCAGCGCCAGCCCAGCGTTTCGGCGACATAGCTGTGCGCCGGCATGCCCAGCACCGAGGCCAGCGACCAGCCCAGGAAGATATAGGTGATGGCGCGCCCGCGCTGCTCGGGCGGCGCCAGCACGCTGATCGCCGCCGCCGCTTGCGGCGTGAACACCGCCGCCGCCAGCATGCTGAGCACGCGCACCGGCAGCAGCGTGGCGAAGCTGGGCATCAGGGCCGATACCGCGTGCCCGGCGGCGTACCACAGCAGCGCCAGCGCCAGCAGCCGGCGGCGGTCCCAGTGGCCCATCGTAGCTGCCAGCAAGGGTGCACCCACGCCCATGGCCACCGCGGCCGCGGTGATCAGCTGGCCGCCCACTGCCGCCGAGACCTGCAGCGAGTTCGCGAGGTCGTTCAAGGACCCGGCGGTGACCATGACCCCGCAGCCGATGGCGAAATTGCCCGCCAGCAGCGCCCGGCTGGCGCGCGTCACGGTGGCCGCCGCAGCGGTCAACGGGGAGCCTTCACCGCAGGACCTTCAGCGCCTCGGGGTTGACCAGGTGAGTGGGCTCGTTGCGAATGAAGTTGATGACGTTGGCAAACGCGGCGCCGAAAAAGAGCTCGTAGTTTTCCTGTTCGACGTAGCCGATGTGCGGCGTGCAGACGGCGTTTTCCAGCCGCAGCAGCGGGTGGCCCTGCAGGATCGGTTCGCTCTCGAAGACGTCCACCGCCGCCATGCCGGGGCGGCCGCGGTTGAGCGCGGCGACCAGCGCGTTCTCCTCGATCAGTTCGGCGCGCGAGGTGTTGACCAGCAGCGCCGTGGGCTTCATGCGCGACAGCGCGTCCAGGCGCACGATGTTGCGCGTCTGCTCGCTCAGCCGCAGGTGCAGCGACAGCACGTCCGAGGTCTCGAAGAAGGTCTCGCAACTGGCCGCGGCGGTATGGCCGTCGGCGACGGCGCGCGCACGCGCCGCTTCGCTGCCCCACACCTGCACCTTCATCCCGAAAGCCACGCCGTAGCCGGCCACCAGGCGGCCGATCTTGCCGTAGCCCCAGATGCCCAGCGTCTTGCCCGCCAGCACCATGCCGATGGCGAAGTTGGGCGGCACCGAAGCCGTCTTCAGCCCCGACTGCTGCCAGGCGCCATGCTTGAGGTTGCCGATGTACTGCGGCAGCCGCCGCATCGCCGCCATCACCAGCGCCCACGTCAGCTCGGCCGGCGCCACCGGCGAGCCCACGCCCTCGGCGACCGCAATGCCCAGTCGCGTGCAGGCCTCGACATCGATGTGCGGGCCGGCACGGCCGGTCTGCGAGATCAGCTTGAGCTTGGGCAGCTTTTCCAGCAGTGCGCGCGGGAACTGCGTGCGCTCGCGGATCAGCACCAGCACCTCGGCGTCACGCAGTCGCACCGACAACTGGCCGATGCCCTTGACGGTGTTGGTGAAGACCTTGGCGTTGTAGGGCTCCAGTTGGGCGGCGCACTTGAGCTTGCGCACGGCGTCCTGGTAGTCGTCGAGGATGATGATGTTCATAGGCTTGTGGGCGTCGATTCTGCCGTGTCCGGCGGCGCAGGCGCGGCGGCGGTAGCATCTGCTGACACCAACAGCCAAGGAAAGCCGCGATGAGCCTGACGATGCATTCCGCCAGCGTGCCCGTCTTCGTGCGCATGCTGGGCAACATGCTGGCCTGGCTGGACAGGGCCGAGGCGCACGCCACGGCGAGGAAGTTCGACAGCGTCAATTACCTGGGCCTGCGCCTGGCGCCCGACATGCTGCCCTTCAGCCGCCAGATCCAGATCACCAGCGACGGCGCCAAGGGTTGCGTGGCGCGGCTGGCCGGCGTCGAGGTGCCGAAGTGGGACGACACCGAGGCCACGCTGGCCGAGCTGCGGGCGCGCGTGCTCAGGACCATCGACTACGTGCAGACCTTCGCAGCAGGGCAGATCGACGGCAGCGAGGAACGCGAGATCCTGCTGCCCACACGTCAGGGCGAGCCGCTGCGCTTCACCGGCGAGTCCTATCTGAAGCACTACGTGCTGCCGAACTTCTACTTTCACGCCACCAACACCTACGCGCTGCTGCGCCACGCCGGCGTGGAGCTCGGCAAGCGCGACTATCTCGGCGCGGCTTGAGTGGCGCGGCTGCGCGGTGCCGGCTTGGCGCTTCGTTTGGGTGGCGCCTTGCGGGTGGTGCCGGCGGCGCCAGCCCTCGCCTTTGAGGTCGCCTTCGCCTTCGGCGGCACCATGACCACGATCAACTGACCGGGCTTGAACGTGGAGCGGACGCCGACCTTGTTCCACTGCGCCACCTGCGCCGCGCTGACGCGGTAGCGGCGTGCCACGGCCGCCACGCTGTCGCCCTTGCGGCCGGCCTTGAAGGCGACACGGCGCAGCGGCCGCGCCTCGGGCGCCAGGGTCATGACGGCGTTGTGCGCGATGTATTCGGCGACGTCGGTGCCGGCGTGCGCCTTGCGCGGCACCAGCAGCGTCGAGCCCTTCTTGACCAGCATGCGCGCCGGAATGCGGTTGACCTCGCGCAGCCGCGCTTCGCTCATGCCCACCAGGCGCGCCGCCTCGGCCGGTTTCACCGTCTTCGGCGCCACCCAGGCGGTCCAGCTGGCGTAGGGGCCGGGGTACTTGGCGAGCTCGCGCAGGAAACGATTGGCATGGTCGTACGGCAGCAGCACCACCGGCGTACCGGCGGCCAGGATCACCGGCTTGTTGTGCTGGGGATTGAGGTACTGGAACTCCTCGATCGACATGCCCGACAGGCGCGCGGCCAGCGCGACGTCGATGTCGCGGTCGATCGACACTGAAAGGAAGTAGGGGTGGTTCTCGAGCGGGGGCAGCGGCAAGCCAAAGGCCTGCGGCTGGGCAACGATGTTCATCACCGCCTGCAGCTTGGGCACGTAGTTGCGTGTCTCGTCGGGCATGCGCAGGCTGGCGTAGTCGGTGTCCTTGCGGGCCATGCGGTTGCGCCGGATGGCGCGCTGCACGTTGCCTTGCCCCCAGTTGTAGGCGGCCAGCGCCAGATGCCAGTCGCCGAACTGCGCATGCAGCTGCTGCAGGTAGTCCAGCGCGGCGCGGGTCGAGGCCAGCACGTCGCGGCGATCGTCGCGGAACAGGTTCTGGCGCAGCTCGAAGTCCTTGCCGGTGGCGGGCATGAACTGCCACATGCCCGAGGCCCGTGCATGCGAGACGGCCTGCGGGTTGAAGGCGCTCTCGATGAAGGGCAGCAGCGCCAGTTCGCCGGGCATGCCGCGCCGCTCGACCTCTTCGACGATGTGGAAGAGGTAACGGCTGCCGCGTTCGGTCATGCGCTGCACGTAGTCGGGGCGACTGGCGTACCACTGCTCCCACTTCTGCACCAGATCGCCTTCCAGCGCGGGCAGCGCATAACCTTCGCGCACGCGCTGCCAGAGGTCGCTGCGCTGGGCGTCCTGCTCGGGGTCGAGCCGGGAGCGCGGCTGCAGCGGTGCCAGCACGATCTCGAGATCGTCGGGCTGCGCCTGCGCCATGACTTCGACGGCGGCGAACTCCGGCGCGGCAGGCAATTCGGCGGCGATGGGTGCTTCGACGGGCGGCGGTTGCGGGGCCGCCAGGTTGGCACAACCGGTGACGAGGGCGGTGGCGGCAAGGGTGGCCGACAAGGCAAGACGCCGCACGCGTGCCGGCAGCTCAGACAGGGTCATCGGAATCGGTTCTTCCATTCGCGCAGCGCAGTGAACACTGCCACAGCCTCGTCGCTGGCCGCGCCCTGGGCGCGCGCCGAAGCGACCACCTCGGGCGCGTCGCAGCGCAGAAACGGGTTGATCTGCCTTTCCAGGCCGATCGAAGAGGGCAACGTCGGCATGCCGGCTTCGTGCCGAGCGCGACAGCGCTGTTCGTAGTCTGCACGCGCCCTGTTGCCGGGCTCCACCGCCGCCGCGAAGCGCAGGTTGGACAGCGTGTATTCATGCGTGCAGCAGACCTGGGTTTCGGCCGGCAGGGCCGCCAGCCGTTCCAGCGAGGTCTTCATCTGCGCCGGCGTGCCCTCGAAGAGGCGGCCACAGCCGGCAGAAAAGAGTGTGTCGCCGCAGAACAGCAGCGGCCCCTTCGCCCCGGCAGCGGCCTGCTGCAGGTAGGCGATGTGCCCGGCGGTGTGGCCGGGCACGTCGAGCACCGAGAAGCGCAAGCCAAGGACCTCTATGGACGCGCCGTCGTGGAGTGCAAGGTAGGGGCCGGGGATCTTCTCGCGCGCCGGGCCGTACACCGGGCCTTGCAGACGCGGCCGCAAGTCGTCGACGCCGCCGACATGATCGGGGTGGTGGTGCGTCACTAGAATGCCGGCCAGCGCGAGGCCCTGGGCGTCGAGAGCGGCACGCACCGGTGCTGCATCGCCCGGATCCACCACCACGGCACGTGCGCCGTCGTGAAGCATCCAGATGTAGTTGTCGGCAAAGGCGGGCAGGGCGATCAGGTTCATCATGACGAGGGACGAGTCGATTATAGAGATGGGGGCCTGGCTGCGCACTGCGCCGGGCCGCCACTTGCTGGCGTGGGAACAGGACCGGCTCGACCACGCGGTGACCGACGCCTTCGGCTTTCACGCCGTGCAGCTGGGCCTGCCCGAACTCGATGGCCTGCGCGCCAACCGCATGCCGCACCGCTGGGTGGCCAGCGACTCGCTGGTGGTGCCCGAGGCGCTGCCGCTGCCGCCGCCGCTGGACGCGCTGATCACCACGCTGCCGGCGCACGAGCCGATCGGCCTGCACTGCGACTTCGACGCGCTGCCCTTCCCCAACGCCAGCATCGACCTGCTGGTGCTGCCGCATGCGCTGGAGCTGGCGCGTGACCCGCACCTCACGCTGCGCGAGGTCGAGCGTGTGCTGGTGCCCGAGGGCCGGCTCGTCATCGCCGGCTTCAACCCCGCCAGCCTGTGGGGCCTGCGCCAGCGCGCCGGCCACCTGCGGCGCCGGCTGGGTTGCGGGCGCGAGCAGGGCCTGTACCTGCCGCGGGCGGGGGAATTCATCGGCTACTGGCGACTGCGCGACTGGCTGCGCCTGCTCGGCTTCGAGGTCGAGGCCGGCCGCTTCGGCTGCTGGCGGCCGCCTGTCAGCACCGACAAGTGGCTGCAGCGCTTTGCCTGGATGGACCGCGTCGGTGACCGTTGGTGGCCGGTGCTGGGAGCGGTGTATTTCCTGGTGGCGGTCAAGCGCGTGCGCGGCATGCGGCTGGTGGGCCTGGTGCGCAACGAGAAGCGCAAGGCGCATGCAGCGCCGGCGGCAGTGGCGAACCGACGGCGCGAAACGGCGCGCGCCGAGGCCGAAATGGAATCCTGATGAGTGGGATAAGTCATGTGGTCATCTACGCCGACGGCGCCTGCCGCGGGAACCCGGGCCCCGGCGGCTGGGGCGCGTGGCTGAAGAGCGGCGAACGCGAGAAGGAACTCTTCGGTGGCAACAAGCTCACCACCAACAACCGCATGGAGCTGACCGCGGTGATCGAGGCGCTGGCCTCGCTGAAGCGGCGCTGCAAGGTGACCATCTACACCGACAGCGCCTACGTGAAGGACGGCATCACGAGCTGGATCCACAACTGGAAGGCGCGCGGCTGGAAGACCGCCAGCCGGCAGCCGGTGAAGAACATCGAGCTGTGGCAGCACCTGGACGAGCTCAACGCTGCGCACGAGGTGCAGTGGCGCTGGGTCAAAGGCCATGCGGGGGACCCGGGCAACGAACGCGCCGACCAGTTGGCCAACCGCGGTGTCGACTCCGTGCTCGGCTGAAGCTCGCGCTGGCGCTGCAGGTCCCAGCTCAGCGGCAATCGTGACAGGTCGTTAAAGTCGCTGGTTTCCGTCGCCGCGAGAGTTGCCCTTGAAGAAGATCTATACGGTGGTGGCCGTCGTCGGCATCGGGCTGGCCGGCGCCGCAGCGTGGTGGTGGCAGAACCAGCCCATGGAAGCTGCAATGGTGCCTGGCTCGCCCGCTGCAACGCCCGCCGGCGTCGCGCCCGGCGCTGGCGCGGGTGGTGGCCGGGCCGGTGGTCCCGGCGGGCCCGGTGGCCCGGTCGTCGTGGAGGTGGCCAAGGCCGAAGGCGTGACGCTCACCGACGACGTTCAGGCCGTCGGTTCGCTCAAGTCCAGCCATGGCGTGATGCTGCGGCCCGAGGTCAGCGGCCGGATCGCCCGCCTGGGCTTCAGCGACGGCCAGCGCGTCAGGCGCGGCCAGCTGCTGGTGCAACTGGACGACACCTTGCAGCAAGCCCAGCTCAAGCAGGCCGAGGCGCAGGCCAGCATCGCGCGGACCAACCTGCAGCGCAGTCGCGAGTTGCTGGCGCAGAGTTTCGTCAGCCAGAGCGCGGTGGACCAGAACGCTGCCAGCCTGCTGGTGGCCGAAGCCCAGGTCGCGCTGGCGCAGGCGCAGCTGGCGCGCATGCGGGTGCTGGCCCCCTTCGACGCCACCGCGGGCCTGAAGCTGGTCAACGTCGGCGACTATGTCAAGGACGGCGCCGACATCGTCAACATTGAGGACCTGACCGCGCTGACGGTGCAGTTCGCGCTGCCCGAGCGCTACATCGACCGACTGCGGGCCGGGCAGAGCGTCGATGTCGCTGTCGATGCGCTGCCAGGGCGCAGCTTCAAGGGCCGGGTGCAGGCCGTCGACTCGCAGGTCGACGCCAACGGCCGCGCGCTGCAGGTGCTGGCCCGGGTCGACAACCCGGGCACGCTGCTCAAGCCTGGCATGTTCGCGCGACCGCGCGTGGTGTTCGCGGTGCGCGACGGTGCCGTGGTCGTGCCCGAGGAGGCGCTGGTGCCGCTGGGCGCCAAACAGTTCATCTTCAAGGTCGTCGACGGACCCGGCGGGCAGAAGGTGTCGCAACGCCTGGAGGCGAAGATCGGCCTGCGCCTGCCGGGCAGGGTCGAGATCGTCGAGGGCCTGGCGGCCGGTGACCTGGTGGCCACCGCGGGGCAGGCCAGGCTGTTGCGCAGCGAGAGCCTGCCGGTGCGCGTGATCGACATCTCCAAGCCTGCTGGCGGCAACGCCGGCGGGCCCACGGCGGCCGCGAAGCCGGCTGCGGGCGCAGCCTCGGCGGCGCGGCCGGCGCAGCCCTGAACGCGCGGGCCCGCGCGCCACGGAAGGGACGACCATGAAGATCTCCGAAACCTCGATCCGCCGTCCGGTGCTGGCCAGCGTGATGTCGCTGCTGCTGATTCTCGTCGGCCTGGTCTCGTTCAACCAGCTCAGCCTGCGCGAGTACCCGCGCATCGACGAGCCGCTGGTCAACGTCAGCACGCGGCTGATCGGCGCCTCGTCGGAGGTCATCGAGTCGCAGGTCACCAAGCCGTTGGAGGATTCCATCGCCGGCATCGACGGCGTCGACATCATCACTTCGGTGTCGCGCACCGAGCGCAGCCAGATCACCGTGCGCTTCAAGCTCAGCAAGGACCCCGACACGGCGGCGGCCGAGGTGCGCGACCGCGTCGCCCGCGTGCGCGGCCGCCTGCCCGACGCCGCCGACGAACCGGTGATCGCCAAGGTCGAAGCCGACGCGACACCGACGATCTGGCTCGCCTACACGAGCGAGACGATGAGCCCGCTGGAACTCACCGACCTCGTCAACCGCGTCGTCAAGCCGCGCCTGCAAACCATTCCCGGCGTCGCCGACGTGCAGATCGGCGGCGCCCGCCGCTATGCGATGCGCATCTGGGTCGACCCCGACCGCCTGGCCGGCTACCGGCTCACGGTGCAGGACGTCGAAGACGCGCTGCGGCGGCAGAACCTCGAAGTGCCTGCCGGCCGCATCGAAAGCCAGCAGCGCGAATTCAGCGTCACCGCGCGCACCGACCTCAACACGGTGGCCCAGTTCAACGAGATCGGGCTCAAGACCACCGGCGGCTACACGGTGCGGCTGCGCGACGTGGCGCACGTGGAAGAGGCGGCGGCCGACGAACGCAGCCGCGTGCGGCTCAACGGCGTGCCGTCGATCAGCACCGGCATCATCCGCAATGCCACCGCCAACCCGCTGGAAGTGGCCGACGGCGTGCGCGCGCTGATGCCGCAGATCCAGCGCGACCTGCCGCCATCGGTGACGGTGGTGCAGGCCAATGACCTTTCGGTCTTCATCGACCGCTCGATCAAGGCCGTCTTCACCACGGTGATCGAGGCGGTGGTGCTGGTGGCGCTGGTCGTGTTCGTCTTCCTGCGCACACTGCGCGCGTCGATCATCCCGCTGGTGACGATACCCGTCAGCCTGGTCGGTGCCTTCGCGCTCATCGCGCTGGCCGGCTTCACCGTCAACACGCTCACGCTGCTGGCGCTGGTGCTGGCCATCGGCCTGGTCGTCGACGACGCGATCGTCGTGCTGGAGAACATCTTCCGCCACATCGAGGAGGGGTTCACGCCCTTCCAGGCGGCGCTGAAGGGCGTGCGCGAGATCAGCTTTGCCGTCATCGCGATGACGCTCACGCTGGCGGCGGTGTTCGCGCCGCTGGCCTTCACGCCCGGGCGCACCGGGCGCCTGTTCAGCGAGTTCGCGCTCACGCTGGCCGGCGCGGTGCTGGTGTCGGGTTTCGTGGCGCTGACGCTGACGCCGATGATGTGCAGCAAGCTGCTGCGCCACAACGCCAAGCCGAATCGTTTCGACCGTGGCATGGAGTCGCTGCTGGTCAGCGCCACGCGCGGCTACACGCGTGCGCTGCGCTGGACGCTGGGGCAGCGCTGGCTGGTGCTGCTGGTGATGCTGGCCTCGGGTGCCGGCAGTGCCTGGCTGTACAGCACCGCCAAGAGCGAGCTCTCGCCGATGGAAGACCGTGGCGTCATCGCGATGCCGATCCGCGCCCCCGATGGCGCCACGCTCGAATACACCGCGCGTTACCTCGACGCGCTGGACGCGATCGCGGCGCAGTACCCGGAGTTTGACCGCCGCTTCATGTTCATCGGCGGCGGCCAGGTGTCGAGCGCCTTCGGCGTGCTGCGCACGGTGGACTGGAGCGAACGCAACATCACGACGCAGGAACTGGCGCGCAAGCTGATGCCGCAGTTCATGGCGCTGCCGGGCATCACCGCCTTCCCGGTGACGCCGCCCAGCTTGGGCCAGGGTTTCCGTTCGCAGCCGCTGAACTACGTCATCGTCAGCGGCGACAGCTACGAGAACATGGCGCGCGCGGCACAGGCGATGATCGCCGAGATGCAGAAGAACCCCGGCATCCTGCAGCCCGACAGCGACCTGCAGCTGAACAAGCCCGAGATCTTCATGGAGGTCGACCGCATCCGCGCCGCCGACATGGGCGTGTCGGTGGAAGCGGTGGCACGCACGGTGGAGTCCATGCTCGGTGGCCGCGCCGTGACGCGCTACAAGCGCGACGCCGAACAGTACGACGTGATCGTGCAGACCGCGGGCCGCGGCCGGGCCACGCCGGAGGACATCGAGAAGCTCTTCGTGCGCGGCCGCGGTGAGACCATGGTGCCGCTGTCGTCGCTGGTCAAGGTGCGCGAGGCGGTGAGTCCGCGCGAGCTCAACCACTTCAACCAGCGGCGCAGCGTCACCATCACCGCCAGCCTGGCGCCCGACTATTCGCTGGGTGAGGCGCTGGCGTTCATGGACGCGACCGCAGCGCGTTTGTTGCCCGCCGGTTATGCCACCGAGCTCAACGGCGTCAGCCGCGAGTTCAGGGCTTCGTCGGGCGCGCTCGGGCTGGTCTTCGTGCTCGCCCTGCTGTTCATCTTCCTGGTACTGGCGGCGCAGTTCGAGAGCTTCGTCGACCCCTTCGTGATCCTGCTCGCGGTGCCGCTGTCGATGGTGGGTGCGCTGCTGGCGCTGAAGTTGGCCGGCGGCACGATCAACGTTTTCTCGCAGATCGGCCTCATCACGCTGGTGGGGCTGATCACCAAGCACGGCATCCTGATCGTCGAGTTCTCCAACCAATTGCGCAAGCAGGGTCGCGACATCATGGACGCCGTCGTCGAAGGCGCCAGCCTGCGCCTGCGTCCGATCCTGATGACCACCGGCGCCATGGTGCTGGGTGCGCTGCCGCTGGCGCTGGCCAGCGGTGCCGGTGCCGAGAGCCGGCAGCAGATCGGCTGGGTCATCGTCGGTGGCATGAGCCTGGGCACCTTGCTGACGATCTTCGTCGTGCCCACGGTCTACACGCTGCTGGCGCGCAAGCGCGTGCCCGGCGAGATCGTCACCCCGGAACTGGTCGAGGCCGGCGCGGGCTGAGCGCTCAGCCCCCGATGTAGTGCATCTCGACGCGGCGCTCGCCGCTGCCGGCCGCCGCCGTGCCGGCCCCGCGCAGCTCGGAGTAGTGGTCTTCCCGTTCGCCCCAGATGAGGCCGATCGCCGCTGCGATCTGTTCGTCGCTGTAGGCGCCGCGCAACAGTGTGCGCAGGTCGTGCCCGCGGCTGGCGAACAGGCACAGGAACAGCTTGCCTTCGGTGGACAGCCGCGCCCGGTTGCAGTCGCGGCAAAAGGCCTGGGTGACGCTGCTGATGACGCCGATCTCGCCGCCGCCGTCCAGGTAGCGCCAGCGCGCTGCGGTTTCCCCACTGGCATTGGGCTCGATCGGCTGCAGCGGGAACACATCGGCAAGCCGCCTCACCACCTCGGCCGAAGGCAGCACCTCGTCCATGCACCAGCCGTTGGTGGCACCCACGTCCATGTACTCGATGAAGCGCAGGATCACGCCCGGGCCGTAGGTGTCGCGCACGTGGCGCGCCAGCGGCACGATCTCGTGGTCGTTGGTGCCGCGCTTGACGACCATGTTGATCTTGATCGGCGCCAGCCCGACGCGCAGGGCGGCATCGATGCCCCGCAGCACGTCGGCGACCGGGAAGTCGACATCGTTCATGCGACGGAAGATGGAGTCGTCGAGGGCGTCCAGGCTCACCGTCACGCGCCTCAATCCCGCCGCGCGCAGCGCCGCGGCCTTGCGTTCGAGCAGCGAGCCGTTGGTGGTCAGCGTGATGTCCAGCGCCTCGCCCTCGGGCGTGCGCAGCGCGGCCAGCTGCTCGATCAGCACCTCGAGGTTCTTGCGCAGCAAGGGCTCGCCACCGGTCAGCCTGAGCTTGCTCACGCCGTGGGCGACGAACAGCCGCGCCGCGCGCGTGATCTCCTCGAAGCTCAGCAGTGAACTGTGCGGCAGGAATCGGTAGGCCTTGTCGAAGACCTCCTTGGGCATGCAGTAGCTGCAGCGGAAGTTGCAGCGGTCGGTGACCGAGATGCGCAGGTCGCGCAGCGGCCGGCCCAGGCGGTCGGCGAGCAGGCCGCCGGGGGGCAGGGCAGTCTCGGGGATGCGCGGCACGTCGGCGGCGTAGCGCAGGTCCGCCAGCGGTATGAAGGTTTCGCCCATGCCGGGATTGTGCCGCCCCGCGGGCGATGCCCAGGCCCATGGCCGTGCTGCGGTCCCGGGTTCAGCTGGCACGGTGCGGCCATGAAGCGGCCGACGACGAGGCTCGGCGCCGCGGCGCTTGCCGCATGACCGCAGAAGCGGCAGCATGCGGGTTCCTGCCAACCTCATAGAGAGATCATGTTCAAGGCCCTGCTGCTCGAGAAAGACGACGCCGGCTTCCGCGCCGGCCTGACGACACTGGACGAATCGCGCCTCCCGGAATGGAATCAGGCCGACGTGCTGGTGCAGCCCGAGTACTCGACGATCAACTACAAGGACGCCCTGGCGCTGACCAACCGTGCCCCCGTCGTGCGCGCCTGGCCGATGGTGCCCGGCATCGACGGCGCCGGCACCGTGCTCGAAAGCCGCCACCCCGACTGGCAGCCCGGCGAGCGCTTCGTGCACAACGGCTGGGGCGTCGGCGAAACCCACTGGGGTTGCCTGGCCGAACGCGCACGGCTCAAGGGCGACTGGCTGGTGAAGCTGCCCGCCGCCTTCACGCCGCGCCAGGCCATGGCCATCGGCACCGCAGGCTATACGGCCATGCTGTGCGTGCTGGCGCTGGAACGCCACGGCCTGCAGCCCGCGGACGGCGACGTGCTCGTCACCGGCGCCACCGGCGGTGTCGGCAGCGTGGCGATCGCCCTCTTGTCGCGGCTGGGCTACCGCGTCACGGCCGCCAGTGGCAAACCCCAGGAAGCCGACTACCTGAACGCGCTGGGCGCCGCTGCGGTGGTCGACCGCGCCGAGTTCGCCGCCGCCGGCAAGCCGCTGCAGAAGGAGCGCTGGGCCGGCGTGGTCGACGCGCTGGGCAGCCACACGCTCGTCAACGCGCTGGCGCAGACGCGCTACGGCGGCGTGGTGGCGGCCTGCGGGCTGGCGCAGGGCATGGACCTGCCCGGCAGCGTGGCGCCCTTCATCCTGCGCGGCGTCACGCTGGCCGGCGTGGACAGCGTGATGGCGCCGCGTGCACGGCGCCAGCAGGCCTGGGACCGCCTCGCGCGCGACCTCGATCCGGCGCTGCTGGAGCGCATGATCACCGAGATCGCGCTGGCCGAGGCGCCGGCAGCGGCCGCCAGGCTGATCGCCGGGCAGATGCGCGGGCGCTATGTGGTGCGTATCGACTGACGCGCTGGCGCGCCGGGCGCCATGCGCTGCTGGCCGTGCGCCGACTCCCGGCCGCCGGCCCGAATTGCGGCAGCAGCGGCCGGCTCAGGGTTGGGCCGCGATGGCGCGTTGCAGCTCGTCCTCGAGCCAGGGCCCCAGCGTGTCGAAGGTGGCACTGACCGCTTGCGACATCGCTGCTGCCGCCGCCGCCGAGTCGGCGCGTGCCGTCGGCACTGTGGCTTCGAACTGGCGGCGCGCGACGCGCGTGCGGTTGCGGCGGTCGAACAGCTCGGCCGTCAGCGCGAAACGCGCCACCCCGGGCGGCGTGGCGACATCGTGATGCAGGGTGTCGATGGCCATCGCCAGCAGCCAGTCGCCACGCAGCGGCTCGCCCAGCAGGCCCACCGCGCCGGCCACTCCGCGCGCCTCCAGCCGGCGCTGCAGCAGGCGCGGCAGCTGGCGCACCGGGCGTTCGGTCCACGACGCCAGCTGGTAGAAGGCAAACTCGTTGGCGCGGCGGGAATACGCGATCGACGCCGTGTCGGCCAGCGCGTTGCCCGGCAAGGGCTGGATCAGCAAGGCCGCCACCAGCGGCTGCGCGCGGCGCTCGACCCTGGCGGCCGTGTCGTGCAGCAGATGACTGGCGTGCGGCGCCGCGCTGTCGCTGCTGCCGACCGAAATGCAGCCGGCGAGCACCGTGGCCAGGCCCAGCACGGCAAAGCGGCGCGACATCTTCAAGGTGCTTTCTCCCCCGGCCCCAACTGCGCCGGGCCCGGGCCCAGCAGCGCGGCACGCGGCTCGCGCAGGCGGTCGAGCACGCGCGCACCGGTTTCGACGCTCAGTCGCAGTTCGGTGACCGCCGCGCTCAGCTGGTCGTCGATGTTGACAGCGGATTGTTCCAGCCGGTTCGCCGTCACCAACGCCTGCTGCTGCAGTGCGTCGCTGGCGGCGGCGATGCGGGCGAACGCACGCTGTGCGTCGGCGACGGCGCGCTCGGTCTCGGCCAGCGTGGCGTCCAGCCGCTTGCCACCGCTTTCAGCGACCGTGGCCACGCGTTCACCAGCCTGCCCCAGCGTCGCTGCGGCGGCACCGACGCCGGCCGCGGCGTTTCCGATGTCGGTGACGGCGCCGCCGACATGCGTCGCGGCCTGGCCGACGTCCCCGGCAGCCCGGCCGAGGCGGGTCAGCGTGCCGTCCAGCGACTGCAGCCGCTGCTTGATGCCGGTCGTGAGGTCGCGCAGGTTGTGCACCGTGGCCATGAAGGCTTCGCGGTTCTCGGCGCTGAGCAACTGATTCAGGTTGGCGATGGCGATGGTGGCCATCTCGCCGACCTTGTTGACGCGGCCGGCGATCTCCTGCATGTCGGAGCGGCCCTCGCCGATCACCGGCAGGGTCTCGCCTGCGGGCACCTGGACGAGCAGTTCGCCGGGGGGGTCGCCGTTGACCAGCGTGATCGCCGCAATGCCGGTGACGAAATTGCGTGTCACCACGGCCACCGTGTTGGTGTGCAGTATCGCGCGGCGGTCGACGCGCACCTGAACGCGGACCCGGTTCAGGTTCTCGCCGGGCAGGTCGTAGTCCTCGACGCGGCCGACGCGGATGCCGCGCAGCGTGACCTCGGCGCCGACTTCCAGGCCGTCGAGGGCCTGGTGCTCGAAGTGGATCGCGTAACGGCTGAAGCGCTCGTCGCTGCCGGTATTGCGCAGCCACAACACGGCCGCGACCAGCGCCCCCAGCAGCGCCAGCACCACCGCACCGACCCAGGTGTAACGCGCCTCAGCTTCCATCGCTCGAGTCTAACTGGAGGCCCCCGGACTCAGAGCCTGCGCCTGCCTGCGTGGGGCTTGCGTGCCGCGGCCCGAAGTCCGCCTGCGCGGACTTCGACGGCACGAGGGTCCGCCGCCCCGAGAAGTACTCGCGGATCCACGGGTCGTCGACGGCCATCACGTCGCGTACCGGGCCGTCGGCCAGCACCTTGCCGCCCGCCAGCACGATCAGCCGGTCGACCACGCCCAGCAGCGTGTCGAGGTCGTGCGTCACCAGGAACACGGTGATGCCGAGGTCGTCGACCAGCGATCGCACCAGGCGGTCGAAGGCGCGCGCGGTGATCGGGTCCAGCCCCGAGGTCGGCTCGTCGAGGAACAGGATTTCGGGCTCGAGCGCGATCGCCCGCGCGATCGCAGCGCGCTTGCGCATGCCACCCGACAGCTCGCTGGGCATCTTGGCGCCGGCGGCCACCGGCAGCCCGGCCTGCAGCAGCCGCAGCGCGACCAGCGCGTCGATCGTCGCCTTGCCGAGCCCGGTGTGTTCGTGCAGCGGCACGGCGACGTTCTGCGCCACCGTCAATGACGAAAACAGCGCGCCGTCCTGGAACATCATGCCGAAGCGTCGGCGCAGCGCCTCCAGCTCGGCCGGCGTGGCGTCCCACAGGCTGGTGCCGAGCAGCCGTACGCGGCCGGCGCTGGGCCGCTGCAGGCCGATCATCTCGCGCAGCAGCACCGACTTGCCGGTGCCACTGCCGCCGATCAGCGCCACCAGGGTGCCGCGGCCGACGCTGAACGCCACGCCGTCGTGCACGGTCTGCGCGCCGAAGCGGGTGACGATGTCCTCGACTTCGATCACCGGTAACGCGGCCGCCGCCGCGGCCGGCAGGGTGGTGATCACGGCGCCGGCACTCACAGGCCCAAGGCCTGCAGCACGACGGCGAAGGCCGCGTCGAGCAGGATCACGGCGACGATGCTCTGCACCACGGTGGACGTGGTGGCAGCGCCCAGGGCGCGCGTGTCGCGGCCCACGGTCATGCCCATGCGCACGCCGATGACCGCGATCGCCAGCGCGAACACCGGCGCCTTGGCCAGGCCGACGATGACATGGCGCAGCGCCAGTTCCTCGCGCAGCCGCGCCAGGAAGGCCAGCGGCGTGATGTCGAGCATCGGCCCGGCGATGGCCATCGCGCCGAGCAGGCTCATCACGTCGCCGACGAACACGAGCAGCGGCAGCGCCACCATCAGCGCCAGCACGCGCGGCACCACCAGCACCTGCATCGGCGACAGGCCGAGCGTGCGGATGGCGTCGGTCTCTTCGGTCAGCCGCATCGAACCCAGCTGCGCCGTGAAGGCCGCGCCCGAGCGGCCGGCCACGATGATGGCGACGATGATGGGTGCGAACTCGCGCGTCGCGCCGATGCCGACGCCGTCGACGACGAAGATGTTGGCGCCGTAGATCTCGGCCTGCAGCCCCAGCAGGTAGGTGATGACGAGGCCGATCAGCAGCGTCACCAGCGCCACCACCGGAATGGCGTCGAGCCCCGTCTGCTCGAGCTGCACCGTCGTTTCGCGCAGCCGCAGCCGGCGCGGCTGCACCAGCACCGCACCGAACGCGGCGACCGTGAGGCCCAGCATGTTCAGATGGCCGTGCAGCAACGCGCCCAGCGCCGCCGTGTGGCGACCGATGCGCGCCAGCGGGCCCTCGCGCCGCAGCGACGGCGCCGCCGCCAGCGCCTCCAGTTGCCCGCGGACCTGGCCCAGGATGCGCGCGTGGACTTCGCTGAAGCCGGTCCAAGCCGGGCCCGCGGCGCCGCCGCGGCCCAGCGCACGCAGCAGCACCAGTGCGGCCGCACTGTCGAGCTCGACCAGCGCGCTGCCATCGACGACCGCCGGCGGCGTCGTCTGTGCCAGCGCGCGGTCGATCTCGGCCAGGCTGGCCAGGCGCCACGCCCCGGCCAGCCGCAGCGTGGCCTGCCCACCGTGGGTGTCAGCCGTCAGCCATGGGGGGTCTGTGATGGGCATTTGTCCTCGGGCCGGGCAGCGCGTCGGAGGTCGACAATGGCCCTGGTTCGAGCCCAGGCGTGGCCGGCACGTTGCGCGGCGCCGCCCCGCGACGACGCCACACGAAAGAGAATAGCCCACACGCCGTGGGGCCGGCAGCGTGGGATGCGTGTGCCTGTGATGCCAGTGGGCGTCTGGACAGGTTTCGTCGTTCGAAGGTAAGCTCCACGAATGCTTTGTACAAATGTATCTTCGATCGAAGCCCTCGGCGAGCAGGACATCCACCTGTTCCGCGAGGGCACGCATGGCCGGCTGTATCAGAAGCTCGGCTGCAGGCTGGGGCCCGGCTCGGCCCGCTTCACGGTATGGGCGCCGAATGCATGGTCGCTCTGCGTGGTCGGCGATTTCAATGGCTGGCAAGAGGGCCTGCATGTTGCCGCGCCGCGGGCCGACGGCAGTGGTCTGTGGGAAGTCGAAATCCCGCACGTCGTGCAGGGCCAAAAGTACAAGTACTCGATCCGCACCGCAGACGGCGAGTCGATCGAGAAGGCGGACCCGTTCGCGCGCTGTGCCGAGCCGGCACCGGCCACGGCTTCGGTGGCCTGGCGCAGCGAGGACCATGAATGGGCCGACGCGGCGTGGATGCGCTCGCGTGCGGCGAGCAACGCGCTGGATCTGCCGATGTCCGTCTACGAGGTGCACCTGGGGTCGTGGCGGCGCGGTGAGGCCGGCGCCATGCTCGACTATCGCAGCGCGGCCGTCCTGCTGGTCGAATACGTCAGGCGCCTGGGCTTCACGCACGTCGAACTGATGCCGATCACCGAGCATCCGTTCTACGGCTCGTGGGGCTACCAGACCACCGGCTACTTCGCCCCCACTTCGCGTTACGGCACGCCGCAGGACTTCAAGTTCCTCGTCGACGCCCTGCACCAGGCCGGCATCGGCGTCATCCTGGACTGGGTGCCGTCGCACTTCCCCGCCGACACGCATGGCCTGGCCCGCTTCGACGGCACGCACCTCTACGAACACGCCGACCCGCGACAGGGCTTTCACCCGGAGTGGAGTTCCTCGGTCTTCAATTACGGCCGCAACGAGGTGCGGGCCTTCCTGCTGTCGAGCGCCATGTTCTGGCTCGACGAATACCACATCGACGGCTTGCGGGTCGACGGCGTGGCGTCGATGCTGTACCTGGACTATTCGCGCAAGGAAGGCGAGTGGATTCCGAATGCCTTCGGCGGCCGCGAGAACCTGGAGGCGATCTCGTTCCTGAGGCAGCTCAACGAATCGGCCTACCGCGACCACCCCGGCGTGCAGATCATCGCCGAGGAATCGACCGCCTGGCCGATGGTGTCGCGCCCGACCCATGTCGGCGGCCTGGGATTCGGCATGAAGTGGAACATGGGCTGGATGCACGACACGCTGAAGTACATGCACGAAGATCCCATCCACCGCCGCTGGCACCACAATGAACTGACCTTTTCGCTGGTCTACGCCTTCAACGAGAACTTCATGCTGCCGCTCTCGCACGACGAGGTGGTGTACGGCAAGGGTTCGCTCATCGACAAAATGCCGGGTGACGACTGGCAGCAGTTCGCCAACCTGCGCCTGCTGTTCGGCCACATGTGGGCGCACCCGGGCAAGAAGCTGCTCTTCATGGGCGGCGAATTCGGCCAGCGCCGCGAGTGGAACCACGACGATGCGCTGGACTGGTGGCTGCTGGAGAGCCCTGCCCACGGCGGCTTGCAGCGTTGGGTGGAGGACCTGAATCGCCTCTACCGCAATGCGCCGGCGCTGTATGAGCTGGATTTCGACGCCGCCGGTTTCGAATGGACCGACGCCGGCGACGCCGAGGCCAGCGTGCTGAGCTACCTGCGCAAGGCCAGGGACGGATCGTGCCTGCTGGTGGTGGCCAACTTCACGCCGCTGCCGCGCGACGACTACCTCGTCGGCGTGCCGCAGGCCGGCCACTGGGTCGAGCGATTGAACAGTGACGCCGCCATCTATGGCGGCAGCGGCGTGGGCAACCAAGGCGGCGTTCACAGCGTGCCGGTGTCGGCGCACGGTCGCTATCACGCATTGAACCTGCGCCTGCCGCCGCTCGGCGTGCTGGTGCTGCAGTGCGACGGAGCCCAGGCATGAGTGCAGCCTCCGACATCGTGCCGGTCGGGTTGAGCGACGGGCGCACGCGCGTCGTCATCGAGCGCATCACCCCAGCGGTCGACGACGGTCGATTCCCGATCAAGCGCGTGCTCGGCGACACCGTCGAAGTCGAGGCCGACTGCCTGGCCGACGGACACGAGGTGGTGGCCTGCGCGCTGCTGTGGCGACAAGGCGGTGCCACCGACTGGCAGCGCACGACGATGCAGCCGCTGGGCAACGACCGCTGGCGCGCCGCCTTCGCCGTGACCGAACTCGGCACCTGGGAGTACACGGTGTGTGCCTGGGTCGACCCCTTCCTGTCCTGGCGCAGCGACTTTGCGCGGCGCGTCGACGCCGACGACGTTCGGATTGCCGCGCTGAGCGGCGCCAGGCTCATCGACGAGGCGGCCCGGCGCGCCGGCCGCCACGACGATGGCCGCTTGCTGCGCGCCTGGAGCACCGAGCTTGCCGCCGCGGCAGGCAGCACCGAGGTCGCGCAACTTCATCGCATCGGCCTCGACGATGCACGTGCCGCGGCCGCGCAGCGCCACCCGGACCTGCGCCACGCGATGACCCATCCGCAGGCGCTGGCCGTCATGGTCGAACGCGTGCGGGCACGCTTTTCCAGCTGGTACGAGTTCTTTCCGCGCTCAGCTGCCGCGCAGCCCGGACGCCACGGCACCTTCGCCGACTGCGAAGCGTGGTTGCCCTACGTGCAACGCATGGGCTTCGACGTCATCTACTTTCCGCCCATCCACCCCATCGGGCGCACGCGTCGCAAGGGCCGCAACAACACGCTGGATCCGCGGCCCGATGACGTCGGCAGCCCCTGGGCCATCGGCGCTGCCGAGGGCGGCCACGAGGCCATCCTGGGCGACCTGGGCACGCTCGCCGACTTCAAGCGCCTGATCCTGCGCGCCGCCGAGCACGACATCGAGATCGCGCTGGACATCGCGTTCCAGTGTTCGCCCGACCACCCCTGGGTGCAGGAGCACCCGCAGTGGTTCAGGAAGCGCGCCGACGGCAGCATCCAGTACGCCGAGAACCCGCCGAAGAAGTACCAGGACATCTACCCCTTCGACTTCGAGTCGGCCGAGTGGCGCGAGATGTGGGAAGCGCTCGTCGGCGTCTTCGAGCACTGGGTGCGGCAGGGCGTGCGCATCTTCCGCGTCGACAACCCGCACACCAAGGCCTTTGCGTTCTGGGAATGGGCCATCGCGCGCGTGCGTGCCTCGCACCCGGACGTGATCTTTCTGTCTGAAGCCTTCACGCGGCCGAAGGTCATGCACCGGCTGGCCAAGGTCGGCTTCAGCCAGTCCTACACCTACTTCACCTGGCGCAATACCAAGCCCGAGCTGAGCGCGTACTTCACCGCACTGAGCCAGGGCCCGGGACGCGAGTACTTCCGTCCCAACCTGTGGCCGAACACGCCCGACATCCTGCCCGCCGCGCTGCAGTACGGCGGGCGCGCAGTGTTCATGGCGCGCGTGGCGCTCGCCGCCACGCTGGGGGCGAACTTCGGCATCTACGGCCCGGCCTTCGAGTTGCTCGAGCACCGCGCCTTGCGCAGCGGCGGCGAGGAGTACCTCGACTCGGAGAAGTTCGAATTGCGCGCGTGGCAGCGTGACAGCGCCGAGTCGCTGGCCGATTTCATCGGCGTTCTCAACCGCGCGCGGCGCGACAACCCGGCGCTGCAAAGCGACGCCGGCCTGCGTTTCCTGGCCATCGACAACGAGCAGCTCATTGCCTATGCCAAGGTGTCCGACGACCGCTCGAACATCGTCGTGTGCATCGTCAACCTGGACCCGCACCACACGCAAAGCGGCTGGGTCGAGATCGACCCCGCTGCCTTCGGGCTCGATCCGGGCCAGACCTACCAGATGCACGAGCTGATCACCGGCGCGCACTTCCTGTGGCACGGTGACCGCAACTTCGTCAGCCTCGACCCCCAGCGCTGCCCGGCGCACGTGATGCAGTTGCGCTCGCGACTGCTGCGCGAGAACGACTTCGACTACTTCCTGTAGAGGGCCGCCCTTGACCGCCGTCACCGAACTGGACGCATCCGCGGCCGCCCCCCGGGCTGCGCTCACCGACGACCCGCTGTGGTACATGGATGCAGTCATCTACGAACTGCACATCAAGGCCTATGCCGATGCCAACGGTGACGGCATCGGCGACTTCCGCGGCCTGACCGAACGCCTGGACCATGTGCAGGCGCTGGGCGTCAACACCATCTGGCTGCTGCCGTTCTACCCTTCGCCGCTGCGCGACGACGGCTATGACGTGGCCGACTACGAGAACGTGCACCCGTCCTACGGCACGCTCGACGACTTCCGCGCCTTCGTCACCGAGGCGCACCGGCGCGGCCTGCGCGTCATCACCGAGCTGGTGGTCAACCACACGTCCGACCAGCACCCCTGGTTCCAGGCCGCGCGCCGCGCATCCAGGGGTTCGCCGCAGCGCGACTTCTACGTCTGGAGCGACGACCCCAAGCTGTACTCCGGCACGCGCATCATCTTCACCGACACCGAGAAGTCGAACTGGACCTTCGACGAAGTGGCGGGGCAGTACTTCTGGCACCGCTTCTTCAGCCACCAGCCCGACCTCAACTTCGACAACCCGGCGGTGCTCGAGGCGGTGCTGGGGACGATGGAGTTCTGGCTCGAGATGGGCGTCGACGGCTTCCGCCTCGACGCCATTCCCTACCTCATCGAGCGTGACGGCACGCCCAACGAGAACCTGCGCGAGACGCACGACGTCATCAAGGCGATCCGCCGTCGCGTCGAGCAGAAGTACCCCGGCCGCCTGCTGCTGGCCGAGGCCAACATGTGGCCCGAGGACGTGCGCGAGTACTTCGGTGACGGTGACGAATGCCAGATGGCCTACCACTTCCCGCTGATGCCGCGGATGTACATGGCCATCGCCCAGGAAGACCGCCATCCGGTGGTCGAGATCCTGGCGCAGACGCCCGACATCCCGGCCAACTGCCAGTGGGCGATCTTCCTGCGCAACCACGACGAGCTGACGCTGGAAATGGTGACGAGCAAGGAGCGCGACTACATGTACAGCATGTACGCGTCGGACGCGCGGGCGCGCATCAACCTGGGCATCCGCCGCCGCCTGGCACCGCTGCTCGAGAACGACACCGAGCGCATCAAGCTGATGAACAGCCTGCTGCTGTCGATGCCGGGCACGCCGGTGCTGTACTACGGCGACGAGATCGGCATGGGCGACAACATCTTCCTCGGCGACCGCGACGGCGTGCGCACGCCGATGCAGTGGACGAGCGACCGCAACGGCGGCTTCTCGCGCGCCGACCCGCAGCGCCTGTACCTGCCGCCGATCATGGACCCGATCTACGGCTTCGAGGCCGTCAACGTCGAAGCGCAGTCGCGCGAGTCCTCGTCGCTGCTGTCGTGGACACGCCGCCTGCTCGCGGTGCGCGGCAGTTCGCAGGCCTTCGGCCGCGGCCAGTTCACGATGCTGCACCCCGGCAACCGCAAGGTGCTCGGCTACCTGCGCGAGCATGGCGACGACGTCATCCTGTGCGTGGCCAACCTGAGCCGCGTGGCGCAGCCGGTGGAGCTCGAGCTCGGCGTCTGGAAGGGCCGCGTGCCGGTCGAGATGCTGGGGCGCAACAGCTTTCCGCCCGTCGGTGAGCTGCCCTACATGCTGACGCTGCCGCGCTACGGCTTCTTCTGGTTCAGGCTGTCCACCGACGCCACGCCGCCCCGCTGGCATACCGAGCGCCTGCCGGTGGAAGACCTGGCGGTGATGGTGCTGTTCGACGGCTGGAACAGCTTCTTCCGCAATCGCGTCGTGCCCTGGCGCATCGGCCTGGCCGAGAAGACCCGGGCCCAGTTCGAACGCGAACTGCTGCCGCGCTTCATGCTGCGCCAGCGCTGGTACGCGGCCAAGACCGAGGCGCTGGAACGCGTGACGGTGGCCGAACATGCCATGCTGCCATCGCAGGGCGAGGATTGCATGCTGACGCTGGTCGACACGCAGGGCGCCACCGGTTCGGCGCGCTATTTCGTTCCGCTGGTCATGGTCTTCGAGGACGACGACGAGGAACGCGCGCGGGGCCTGGCCGCCCTGGCCGTGAGCAAGGTGCGCCAGCAGGCCAGGATGGGGCTGCTGGCCGACGCCATGGCCGACGAGCCCTTCTGCCGCGCACTGGTCGAGGGCATCGGCGGGTCGCGCGTGCTCAAGGCCGAAGGCGGCAGCGTGCGTTTCACGCCGGGCAAGGCGTATGCCGACGTGGTCGGTGACGCGCTGCAGGGCCCGACGCCACTGCACCGTCTGATCCTCAGCAGCAACTCGGTCAGCCTGCTCGGCGAGCGGCTGTTCCTGAAGGCCTACCGGCGCCTGCAGCCGGGCCCGAGCCCGGAGCTCGAGATGGGACGCCATCTCACCGACGTGGTCGCCTACGCGAATTGCGTGCCGGTGGCGGGCAGCGTCGACTTCCACGCTGCCGATGGCACGGTCTGGACGCTGGCCCTGCTGCAGGGCCAGCTCACCAACCAGGGCGACGCCTGGGCCTACACGGTGGACCAGCTGGCGCGCCTGCTCGAGGCCGCCGCACCGGTCGCCTCGAACGAGGACAGCGTCGACCCGCCGATCGAACGCATCCGGGTGCTCGCTCGGCGCGTCGCCGAGTTGCACGTGGCGCTGGCGCGCCGCACGGGCGACCCGGCGTTCGACCCCGAGCCCGTCGAGGCCGGGGACGTGCAACGCTGGACCATGGCCGTGCGCGATGAATGCACGCGCACCCTGGCGCTGTTGGAGAACCGCCGCGCCACCTGGGCGGCGCCGCTCGGCGAACTGGCGGCACAGGTGGTACAGGCCCGTGCCAGCCTGCTGGCCATCATCGACCGCGTGGCGCAAGCGCAGCCGCTCGGCGTGAAGACGCGGATCCACGGCGACCTGCACCTGGAGCAGGTGCTGGTCTGCCGCGACGACTTCTTCATCATCGACTTCGAAGGCGAGCCGCAGCGCACGTTCGAAGAGCGGCGCGCCAAGCACAGCGCCCTGCGCGACGTCGCCGGCATGCTGCGCTCGTTCGACTACGCGCGCCACACGGCATTGCATCAGGTGGCGCAAAGCGCCGGCGAACTCGAGCGCCTGGCGCCGGTGGCGCGGCGCTGGGAACGGCGGGTCCGAGCCGCCTTCCTGGAGACCTACCGCGAGATCACGCAGAACAGTGGCCCGTATCCCGGTGGGGCAGGGTTCGAGGCCACCGATTCGTTGCTCGACCTGTTCGAGCTGGAGAAGGCGCTGTACGAGCTGTGTTACGAGATCGACAACCGGCCCGAGTGGGTCGGCGTGCCGCTGGCCGGCATTGCCGTGCTGGCCGGCATCAACAGTTGATGGCGCCGCAACAAGGGGACTGAACATGCAGAACATCGATGTCATGCTGGAACCGCTGCGCGCGCTGCTGCACCAGGTGGGCGCCTTCATGCCGAGGCTGGCACTGGCGCTGGCCGTGCTGTTCATCGGCTGGCTGGTGGCCAAGGCCTTCCGCTTCAGCGTCGTGAAGGCGCTGCGGGCGCTGAACTTCCACGTCCTCACCGAGCGCGCCGGCATCGACGGCTTCCTGCAGCAAGGCGGCACCGAGAAGGACACCACCGAGCTGTTCGGCTGGATCGCCTATGCGCTGGTCCTCCTGGCGTCGCTGATCATCGCCTTCAACAGCCTGGGGCTGACCCAGGTCACCGACCTGCTCGGCAAGGTGCTGCTGTTCGTGCCGCGGCTGCTGGTGGCGCTGCTGGTGGTGGTGTTCGGCAGCTACTTCGCCCGTTTCGCCGGCAACGCGGTGCAGAGCTATTGCCGCAGCGCCGAGATCAGCGACGGCGAATTGCTCGGCCGCCTCATGCAGTACGGCGTGATGGTCTTCGTGGTGCTGCTCGCGGTGGACCACCTGGACATCGGCGGCGGCCTCATCCAGCAGACCTTCCTGATCCTGCTGGCCGGCATCGTGGTGGCGCTGGCGCTGTCGTTCGGCCTCGGTGGCCGCGACCGTGCGGCTGCGCTGATCGAGCGCTGGTTCCCGCGCGACCGCGGCGACCGGCTGCCCTGATGGCCGGCGCTGCGGTCATCGACGCCCTGTGGCCGGGCAAGCCGTACCCGCGCGGCGCCACCTGGGACGGCATGGGGGTGAACTTCGCGCTGTTCTCCGAGTCGGCGCGAGCGCGTCGAGCTGTGCCTGTTCGACGCCAGCGGGCGCAATGAAGTGCAGCGCCTGGTCTTGCGCGAGCAGACCGACCAGGTCTTCCACGGCTACCTGCCGCAGGCGCGGCCGGGGCTGCACTATGGCTACCGCGTCTACGGCCTCTATAGCCCCAGGGATGGCCATCGCTTCAACGGCCACAAGCTGCTGCTCGACCCCTATGCGCGCAACATCGTGGGCAGCATCCGCTGGCACGATGCGCTGTTCGTCTACCGCATCGGCCACAGCCAGGGCGACCTCTCGTTCGACCGCCGCGACAGCGCGCCCTACCTGCCTCGCTGCAAGGTCGTCGAGTCCGCGTTCACCTGGGGCGATGACCGGCCGCCCAGGGTGCCGTGGCACGAGACGGTCATCTACGAGCTGCATGTGCGCGGCTTCACGCGCCAGCACCCCGACGTGCCGCCTGCGCTGCGCGGCAGCTACGGCGGCCTGGCCTGCGCGCCGGTGATCGAGCACTTCAAGCGGCTGGGTGTGACGACGATCGAGCTGATGCCGGTGCATTCGTTCCTCGACGACCGCCATCTCGTCGAGCGCGGCCTGCGCAACTACTGGGGCTACAACTCGATCGGCTATTTCGCCCCCGAGCACCGTTACAGCGCCACGGGCAAGGTCGGCGAGTTCAAGACCATGGTGCGCACGCTTCATGAGGTGGGCATCGAGGTGCTGCTCGACGTCGTCTACAACCACACCGCCGAAGGCAGCGAGTGTGGGCCGACGCTGTGCTTTCGCGGCATCGACAATGCGGCGTACTACCGCCTCATGCCCGACGACCAGCGTTACTACCAGGACTTCACCGGTTGCGGCAACACGCTGAACATGCAGCATCCCCGTGTGCTGCAGCTGTTGATGGATTCGCTGCGCTACTGGGTCACCGAGATGCACGTCGACGGCTTTCGCTTCGACCTGGCTTCGGCGCTGGCGCGCGAACTGCATGCGGTGGACCGCCTGAGCGCCTTCTTCGACATCCTGCGCCAGGACCCGGTGCTGTCGCAGGTGAAGCTGATCGCTGAACCCTGGGATCTGGGCGCGGGCGGCTACCAGGTCGGCAACTTCCCGGTCGGCTGGACCGAATGGAACGACAAGTACCGCGACACCATGCGTGCCTGCTGGAAAGGCGAGGGCGGGATCATCGGTGAGTTCGCGCAGCGCCTGACAGGCTCCAGCGACCTCTACAACCGCAGCAGCCGAAGGCCCTACGCCAGCATCAATTTCGTCGCTGCCCACGACGGCTTCACGCTCGCCGATGTGGTGTCCTACAACGACAAGCACAACGAAGCCAATGGCGAAGAGAACCGCGACATCGTCTGGCTGCAGCCCGATGGCTCGGAAATGACCGACCAGGAATGGGGTCACGGCCACGCCCGCGCGCTGGCCGTCTTCCTGTCGGGAGACGGGCTGAACGAGGTCGACGGGCGCGGCCGCGCAGTGCGCGACGACAGCTTCGTGCTGCTCTTCAACGCCGATGCCAACCCGGTGACCTTCACCTTGCCGGCCGACCTGGGGCTGGGCGCCGGTGAGTTGCTGATCGATACCGCGCTGGCGGTCACGCCGGCGCAGGTGCGCGTCGGCCCGGCGACGCCGTACGAGCTGTCGGGCCGTGCGTTGGCGCTGATCCGCTTCGCAACTCGGGTGCCGCCGTGAAGCGCCGGCACGAGATGCCCTTTGGCGCCCGCCTCGACACCGACGGCACGGCACTGTTCCGACTCTGGGCCCCCGCTGCGCAGCGCGTCGATCTGGTTCGCATCGGCGGTCCGCAAGCCGGCGACCATGCGATGCAGCCGCTCGCCGGTGGCTGGTTCGAGCTCGCCGCGGAGCATGCCGACGCGAACGCCCGCTACGCCTTTCGCGTCGATGGCGGTGCGGCGGTGCCCGATCCGGCTTCACGCTGCAATCCCGATGACGTGCACGGGCCGAGTGCGTTGACCGACCCGCTGGCCTTTGACTGGTCCGACGACGCCTGGCGCGGTCGGCCCTGGCATGAGGCGGTGATCTACGAACTGCATGTCGGCTGCTTCACGCCCGAAGGGACTTTCAGTGCCGCGATCGGCCGCCTCGATGACCTGGTGGCCCTGGGCGTGACGGCGATCGAGCTGATGCCGGTGGCCGACTTTCCCGGCCGCCGCGGCTGGGGCTACGACGGCGTGCTGCTCTTTGCGCCCGATGCCAGCTACGGTATACCCGACGCGTTCAAGCAGCTGGTCTCAGCGGCCCACGCGCGCGGCCTGATGGTGCTGCTGGACGTCGTCTACAACCACTTCGGCCCGGACGGCAACTACCTGCACGCCTACGCCCGTGCCTTCTTCAACAGCGAGGTGCCCACGCCCTGGGGCGCGGCGATCAATTTCGATGGCGAGCACAGCCGCACGGTGCGCGACTTCTTCATCCACAACGCGCTGTACTGGGTGGAGGAGTTCCACCTCGACGGCCTGCGCATCGACGCCGTGCACGCCATGCGCGACCGCTCGGCGCTGCACTTCGCCGACGAACTGGCGCTGGAGCTGCGCAACGGTCCGGGGCGCAAGCGCGCGGTGCACCTGATCCTGGAGAACCACGACAACGACGCTGCGCGGCTCGTGCGTGACGCAGCGGGCCTGGCCTCGGGCGCCGACGCGCAATGGAACGACGACTTGCACCATGCGCTGCACGTGCTGGCCAGCGGCGAGACCGACGGCTACTACATCGACTTCGCGGCCACGCCGCTGCAGCAGTTCGGCCGCGCGCTGGCCGAAGGATTCGCCTACCAGGGCGAGGCTTCGGTCTACGCCGGAGGCAGGCCGCGCGGCACGCCGTCGGCGCACCTGCCACCGCTGGCTTTCGTCAATTCGCTGCAGACGCACGACCAGGTCGGCAACCGCGCCTTCGGCGACCGCATCGCACAACAGGCGGCGGCCGCGGGCCGCGACGATGCACTGCGCGCCCTGGCGGCCTGCGTGCTGCTGGCCCCGTCGCCCCCGATGCTGTTCATGGGCGAGGAATACGCCGCCGCCACGCCTTTCCAGTACTTCTGCGATTTCGATGGCGAGCTGGCCCAGGCCGTCAGGAACGGCCGGCGTGCCGAGTTCGGCCGCTTCGCCCGCTTTGCCGACCCGGCGGTGCGCAGCCGCATTCCCGACCCGAATGCCGAAAGTACGTTCCTGAACAGCAAGCTCGACTGGCCGCAATGCCAGCGCGCGCCTCAAGCGCGCATGCTGGCGCTTTACACCGAGCTGCTGCACTGCCGACAGCGCGAGCTGATGCCCTGGCTGGCCGAAGCACGCAGCGGTCGTTGGGAGTTGCCGGCAGCGGGCACGCTGCGGGTCACCTGGCCGCTCGCCGCGGGCCGCCGCTGGCATCTGCTGGCCCAACTTGCCGACCACGACGGGTCTGCCACCCTGGCGGCCTCGCTGCCGGGTCGCATCGTCTACCGCAGCCACGCCGCCGGTGCGGTGCTGCCCGCGTGGTCGGTGCAAGTGGCCGTGGAGGCGGCATGAAGGACATGGCCGGCAGTGCGCCGCCGACGACGGCACGGCCGGCCCGCGCCAGAGTGCCGCGCGCCACCTACCGCGTGCAACTGCACGCCGGCTGCCGCTTCGCCGACGCCACGGCGCTGGTGCCCTACCTGGCCGACCTCGGCGTCAGTCATCTGTATTGTTCACCGGTGCTGCGCGCGCGCCCCGGCAGCCAGCACGGCTACGACGTGGTCGACCATGGCGAGCTCAACCCCGAACTCGGCACGCGCGATGAGTTCGACCGCCTGGTGGCGGCGCTGCACCGCCACGGCATGGGCCTGCTCGTGGACATCGTGCCCAACCACATGGGTGTGCTCGGCGGCGACAACGCCTGGTGGCTGGACGTACTGGAGAACGGCGCGTCGTCCACCTATGCGAATTATTTCGACATCGACTGGCATTCGCCCGACCCGGCGCTCACGGGCAAGGTGCTGCTGCCGATCCTGGGCGACCAGTACGGCCTGGTGCTCGAGCGCGGCGAGCTGCAGCTCGCTTTCGACGCCGAGCGTGGCTACTTCACGCTGCGCTGCCACGAACACCGTCTGCCGCTGGACCCGGCGGCATACGGACCGCTGCTGCGCCGCGCCCTGCAGACCTTGCCTGCGCCGCTGGGCAGCCGCGCCGAGTTGCAGGCCGTGGCCGACGGGCTGGACCGTCTGCCGGCGCACCACGGCGCCGACGGCCAGGCGCGTCTGCGCCGTCAATCCGACAAGTCGGTGCTGAAGGCCCGCCTGGCCGCCTGCCTGCGACGCCAACCGGCGCTCGTGCAGGCCATCGATGGCGTCGTTGCCCGCATCAACGGCCGCCCTGGCGAGCGTGCCAGCTTCGACACCTTGAGTGCGCTGATCGATGCCCAGCCCTACCGTCTCGCCCACTGGCGGGTGGCCGGCGACGAGATCAACTACCGGCGCTTCTTCGATATCAACGAGCTCGCGGCGCTGCGCATGGAGCGTGCCGAGGTCTTCGAGGCCACACACCGGTTGATCCTGGAACTGGCTGCCGCCGGCGCCATCGACGGCCTGCGCCTGGACCATCCCGATGGCCTGGCCGACCCGGCCGGCTATTTCAGCCGCCTGCAGCGGCGCTATGCCGAAGTGGCGGGCCTGCCCCCGCCCTTGCCCGGCGGCGACGGCATGCCGCCCGAGCTGCCGCTGTACGTGGTGGCCGAGAAGATCGTCGCCGCGCACGAGCAGGTGCCGCGCGACTGGGCCTTGCACGGCACCACCGGCTATCGCTTTGCCAACGTCGTCAACGGCCTGCCCATCGACCCGGCATCGAAGGCGCGGCTCGACCGTGTCTGGCGCGTCTTCGCGCCCGACGAGTTCGAGGGCTTCGACACCCTGTCGTGGCGGTGCCGCCACGTCGTGATGGACGGCAGCCTGGCCGGCGAGTTGACGGTGCTGTCGGGCACCCTGCTGCGGTTGGCGCGCGAGGACCGCCGCACGCGCGACTTCACGCTGCACTCGCTGCGCCAGGCGCTGCTGGGGCGGCCGCTGCACGGGGCGCCGGCTGGTCTGGCCGAACGCTGCCGCGCCTTTGCGCAGCGCCTGCAGCAGTACACCGCGCCGGTAGTGGCCAAGGGCATCGAAGACACGGCGCTGTACCGTCACCACCGGCTGATATCGGTGAACGACGTCGGTGGCGAACCCGACGACTTCGGTATCTCGGTGACGGCCTTCCATGCCATTACGCGCGAGCGCGCTCAGCACAGGCCGAGCGCCATGCTGACCACTTCGACCCACGACGCCAAGCGCTCGGAAGACGTGCGCGCGCGCATCGACGTCATCAGCGAAATGCCCGCGGCCTGGCGGCTGTCCACGCGACGCTGGACGCGCATGAACCGCCGCCACAAGCACACCGTCAACGCCCGGCTGGCGCCGACGCGCAACGACGAATACCTGCTCTACCAGCTGCTGGTGGGCAGCCTGCCCGCGGGAGCGATCGACGACGCCGGCCTGGCCGAGTACGCCGCGCGCATTCAGCAGGCGATGCTCAAGTCGGTGCGCGAATCAAAGGCGGTCAGCAGCTGGATGAACCCCGACGAGGCCTACGAAGCCGCTCTCGCGGCTTTCGTGCAGGCGCTGCTGGGCCGGCGCGAGGGCAACCTGTTCCTGGCCGACCTGCAATCGAACGCCGAAGTGATCGCCTGGTACGGGGCCCTCAACGGCCTGACCCTGGCCGTCGTCAAGACCCTGTCGCCGGGGGTGCCCGACTTCTACCAGGGCCACGAGCTCATCGGGCTGTCGCTGGTGGATCCGGACAACCGCCGCCCCATCGACTTCGCGCAGCGCCGCCGCCTCATCGAGGAGTCGCGCCAGCTGCTCGCGCTGCCCGAGCGCAGCGCAGCGCTGCGTGAGTTGGTGGCGCATGCGGTGGACGGCCGCGCCAAGTTCTGGGTCACCTGGCGCGCACTGCAGCTGCGCCGCGAGCACGATGCCATGCTGCGGCAGTCCGAGTACGTGGCGCTCGAGGTGCGAGGCACCCATGCGCGACACATCGTGGCCTTTGGGCGCCGTCACGGCGGAGCTTGGCTGGTCGTCATCGCGGCGCGGCTGTATGCGTCGCTGGCTTGCCCGGTGGGCGCGGCACCGCAGGGCGTCGCCTGGGCTGACACCGCCGTCGTCTGGCCCGAGGCCGATGCCGCGGCCACCGACGCACAGGTGCCCTGGCTCGAGGACGCCATCAGCGGTCGGCGCCACGCACTGACCGCAGGCGGCGACACGCCGGCGGCGGCCAGCCTGCCGCTGGCCTCGGTGCTGACGGAATTCCCGGTCGCGGCGCTGTTCGGTGCCTGGCCCGGGCCCCCTTGAACCGATCCGGGACGGCAGGCGATACAGCGCCCACGACCGCGGCGGCGATCGAGGCCTGCGCGCGCGAATCGCTGGCGCTGCTGGAGCGCAATCTCTCCGCGCACGGCATCCTGGCCGCCAGCCGCACCGAGGCGGCCGAGGCCCGCCGCTACACGCGCATCTTCGGCCGCGACGGTGCCATCTGCGCGCTGGCGATGTGCGGCAGCGGCGATGCGAGGCTCGAGCAGGGCGCCATCGACACCCTGGACGCGCTGGCCCGTGAGCAGGCCGGCAACGGCCAGATCCCGAAGTACGTCGACCCCGACGGCCGCGACGCCGACTTCTGGTACCTGGGCTGCATCGACGCCACGCTGTGGTGGCTGATCGCGGTGGACCACCTGCGGCGCCACGGCACGGTCGGCGCCGCACGCTGGCAGGACGGCATCGCGCGGGCGATCGGCTGGCTGCTGGCGCAGGAACACCAGCACTTCCGGCTGCTGCAGCAGAACGAGGCCAGCGACTGGGCCGACATCATGCCGCGCTCCGGCTACGTTCTCTACACCAATGCCCTGTGGGTCGAGGTCAAGCGGCGCTTTGCGCTGGCCGACGCCGAGGCCACCCACCACCACTTCAACCACCTGTTCGACCCCTTCCAGCACGACCTGCCCGAATACCACCGGGCGCGGCTGCTGAGGCATTACGCGCGTCGCGGCCGGCGCGACGGCGGGCTGTATCTCAGCTTCGTCAACCTGGCCTTTGCCGGCAACGAGGGCGACGTGTTCGGCAACGTGCTGGCCATCCTGTGCGGAGCTGCCGGCGAGTCCAAGGGCCACGGCATCGTGCAGACCCTCGCCACCGCCCGCGCCAGCGAGCCGTATCCGATACGGGTGGTGCTGCATCCGCTGTCGCGCGAACATGAACTGTGGCGGCCCTACATGGCGCGCCACCAGCAGAACCGGGTGCACCAGTACCACAACGGCGGTGTCTGGCCGTTCGTGGGGGGTTTCTGGGTCATGGCGCTGGCCCGGCTGGGCCTGCACGACATGGCCTGGCAGCAACTCGGCGAACTCGCACGCGTGAACGCTCTGGACGGCTGGCGTTTCACCGAGTGGCTTCATGGCCGCTCGGGGGTGCCCATGGGCATGGCAGGTCAAAGCTGGAACGCGGCGACCTTCCTGCTGGCGCGTCGGGCGCTGCAACAAGGCGGCCGGGCCTGGTGATGTCAGGCGGGCCGGCCCGTCGAAGGCCTTGCACGAACGGGGGTCTGTCTTCTGGTCGGGCTGCTGATCGGCCGCCGTTGACCGGCGCGACGGGGTGGCGGGGAGACGAAACCTGTCGCCTGTCGCGTCACTCCCTCGCTCGCCGCACCAGTTCCGCGCGCAACTCCACGAGCTTGGCCTTCAGGCGGCGCTGGTTGGGCGTACCGACACGCACCATGAGCTTGTGGCCCGCGCTGGCCGATTCCAGCGCCGCGTCGGCGAACTCGTAACGCACCCAGGGCCGCAGCGAGGGGATGGGCCCCTTGACGTCGGTCAGCCGGACCTCGATGAGTGTCGGTGACTCGGGGGCGTCGAGCAGGTGATCGACGACCTCCAGCAGCCGCGTGTGGAAGCGGCGTCCGGGGAAACCCAGCTCTTCATAGGCCTGCTGCAGCAGCGGCAGCAGGCGCACGTACAGTTCCACCGCAGCGGCGCTGTCGACCTCTTCGATCCAATGCACGAAGGGCGTGTAGCGCAAGGCGTTGTCGGCATCGATCACCGTGCGGCCGCCGTGCTCGATGACCGCGACGCGGCCGGCCACCGGATGGATCGGCCAAAGCATCGACGGCGCCTGTGAGCGACCGAGGTTGTCCAGTGTGGCCACGAAGCGGCGCGCAAAGTCGTCGAGCAGCAGCCAGCGCTGCACCGCCTTGGCGCCCAGCAGGTCGGCAAAGGCCTGGCCGATGCCGGTGGCAGTCAGCGGCGCAGCGGCGGCTCTGGGCTCGGGGGCCGAGGCGGGTACGGGCGCGGCGGCGACGGGCGAAGCAACTGGCGCCGCTGGTGCGGCTGAAGCCGGGGTCGCCGCCGCGATGGGTTCGGCCGGCACGTCGAGCGCTGGCGCCGGTGCGGTTCGTGGCCACCACAACAGCGCTGCGGCGCCCAGCAGCGCAAGAATGACGACGGCGCCGGCCGCCACGGCGGTGCCGCGCGTCACGGCCGTCCTGCCCAGGGCTTGGAACGCTTCATCACCGTTTCTCCTCGTCGATGCGGCCGCGACCGCCATGGGGAACCGCCGCCAAGCAGTATATATTTGTCCAAAGATAGCAGGAAACCACATGAACGCAAATGCATACGGGCGCAGCGCCGCCGAGGCGGGTCGGCCATGGCCATGAGAACGTGGCGCCTGCAGTTGCGCTTCCTGCTGCCGCTGGGGGCCACGCTGATCCTCGCGGCCTCCCTGGCGGTGCCGCTGATGGACCAGGTCACGCTGCGCTGGTTCAGTCGCGACCTCGACAGCCGCGGCCAGCTCGTCGCCAACGCCTTGTCGGATTCGATCGCCGAGGGCCTGGCGGCAAATCGGCTGCAGCGCCTGCGCCCATTGCTCGACCGCGCGGCCCAGGATGAACGCCTGTTTGCGGTGGCCTTGTGCAGCCCCGACGGGCGGGTGCTGCTGAGCACCGAGCGCTTTCCGGACGACCTGTCCTGCGCGGCCGCCATGCAGCTGGTCGCACGGGCCGAGCCGCGCCTGGGCCTGGCGGGCGGGGCCGTGCACGTGGGCGTGCAGGACATCATGGGCCAGCGCCCTGCGGCGCCGGCGCCGGTGCCCATCACCGAGCCGGCTGGCGCGCGTCGGGCGGCAGCGGCAGCGGCCAGTGCCGCCTCGGCGGCCGCCGCCGCAGCGCCCGAGGCTGCCGCCGCACCCATGGTGCTGGTGGCGCGACTGGTGTTGGTGCACGACCTGAGCTTCATCGACCGCCGCAGCCAGGACACGCAGCGCTACCTGATCGGCCTCATCGCGGCGCTGGGCCTGGTCATCGCCGTCATCACCGTGGTCGTGGCCCAGCTCAGCTGGCGCGGCTGGGTCAACGGCGTACGCGCCATCATGCGCGGCGAGGGCCTGCTCAGCCCGCTGTTGGCGGCACCGCCCGAACTGGCGCCGTTCGCGGCCGACCTGCGCCACCGGCTGCGCGACCTGGAGGACGAGTACCGTCGTGCACAGGGTCCCGACGCCGAATGGACCGCCGAACGCCTGCGCACGCTGTTGCGCACGCGGCTCAGCGGCGACCAGGTCATCGTGGTCTCCAACCGCGAACCCTACATCCACGAGCACGGTGCCGGCGGCGTCGTCGTCAAGCGCCCGGCCAGCGGCCTGGTGACGGCCGTCGAGCCGGTGATGCGCGCCTGCTCGGGCACCTGGGTGGCCCACGGCAGCGGCGGTGCCGACCGCGACGTGGTCGACGGCGACGACCGCGTGCGCGTACCCCCGGGGCGCGAGGAGTACTGGCTGCGTCGCATCTGGCTCACGGCCGAAGAGGAGCAGGGCTACTACTACGGCTTCGCCAACGAAGGCATGTGGCCGCTGTGCCATGTCGCGCATGTGCGTCCGGTGTTCCGCGAGTCCGACTGGGCGGCCTACCGCGCCATCAACCAGCGTTTTGCCGACGCCGTGGTCGCCGAGGCGCGCAGTGCCGACCCGGTGGTGCTGGTGCAGGACTACCACTTCGCGCTGCTGCCGGCGATGATCCGCGAGCAGCTGCCGCAGGCCACCATCCTGACCTTCTGGCACATCCCGTGGCCCAACCCGGAATCCTTCGGCATCTGCCCCTGGCGGCGCGAGATCCTGCAGGGCATGCTGGGCAGCACGATCCTGGGCTTTCACACCCGCTACCACTGCAAGAACTTCATCGAGACGGTGGACCGCTATCTCGAGGCCCGCATCGAGCACGAATATTCCACCATCTCGTTCCAGGACAAGGAGACGCTGATCGAGAGCTACCCGATATCGATCGAATGGCCCAGCGACGAGATGGTGGCCAGCTGGGCACCGGTGGCCGAGTGCCGCAGCCGCGTGATCGAGCGCCTGGGCCTGCCGCCTCAGGCTTGCATCGCAGTGGGCGTGGACCGTTTCGACTACACCAAGGGCATCCTCGAACGGCTCAACGCCGTCGAGCGGTTGCTCGAGAAATGGCCGTCCTGGATCGGCCGTTTCGTCTTCGTGCAGGTGGCAGCGCCCTCGCGCAGCGCACTCGACGAGTACCGCAGCTTCCAGGAGCGCATCGAGCGCGTCACCGAGCGCATCAACCAGCGCTACGGCCGCCCCGGCTACCAGCCGGTGCACCTGCTGGCCCAGCACCACGAGCACGACGCGGTGATGGAGCTTTTTCGCGCCGCCGACGTCTGCGTCGTGACCAGCCTGCACGACGGCATGAACCTGGTGTGCAAGGAGTTCGTGGCCGCGCGCGACGACCTGCAGGGCGTGCTGATCCTGAGCCGTTTCGCCGGCGCGGCGCGCGAATTGACCGAGGCCCTGATCGTGAATCCGTACCACGTGGAGGAGACCGCCGACGCACTGAACCGCGCCGCCACCATGCCGGTGGCCGAGCAACGCGAACGCATGGCCAGCCTGCGCAGCACGGTGCGCGAATTCAACGTCTTCCGCTGGGCCGGCCGCATGCTGGCCGACGCCGGCCGCTGGCGGCTGCGCGCGCGCATCGAGGCGCGCGTGCGCAGCCACCAGTCGGGTTGACCTTGCCGCCGGCCATCGTGACCGGCAGCACCGCAAATCTGCATTGATACAAACATGCTTGCCTTCCGCACGGCACTCCGGTGAGTCCAGTCATGCCTTCCAAGACCCGCACGTCCAAGGCGCCGGCTCCGGTGCCGTCGCAGGCCGAAGACCTGGGTGAGCCGGCGACGCGCGTGCTGAGGCGCTTCCGGCTCGTCTTCAACGCCGTCAAGACCCATTTCCAGCAGGTCGAGAGGAGGGCCGGCGTCGGCGGGGCGCAGATCTGGGCCTTGAGCGTCGTCCGCGCCAACCCCGGCCTGGGAGTGAACGGCCTGGCCCGGGCCATGGACATCCATCAGACGACGGCCAGCAACCTGGTCAAGGCCCTGGTGGGCGCCGACATGCTGGTGGCCGAGAGGAACGGACCCGACCGTCGCGCCGTGCAACTGCGTGTGCTCCCCGCGGGCGCTCGCGTGCTGCGCAGGGCCCCCGGACCCTTTGCGGGCGTGCTGCCCGAGGCGCTGGCGCGGCTGGACGCCAGGACGCTGGAGCGCCTGGACGAGGACCTGGCGGCACTCATCGAGGCATTGAATCCGGACGAAAAGGCGGCCGGCATCCCGCTGGCACAGATGTAGCGTCTGCCGGCCGCGGCGGCGCCTGAAACGGGTGTGCGGTCGTTCCGCATGGCCGACACAGCCGCTGGTCGAAAGCGCCACGATCGTCACGTGAACATCCTCTTCGTCCACCAGAACTTCCCCGGCCAGTTCCGCCACCTGGCGCCGGCCCTGGCGCAGGCGGGGCATGCGGTGCACGCGCTGTCGCGTCGACGTTCGCGCGACACCCTGTCTGGCGGACATCGACGCCGCGCGCCCCGGTATCTTCACGGGCTCGTCACGTGGCGGACATGACAGCGTCATCGTCCGACTCAATGCTTGCGACTTCCCCAACCGAGGAGTTCCGAGCATGGCTCAAAGCATTCTTGACGATGATGGCGTGTCCAATCCTTCGCACAACCGCGCGCTGACAGACGTCGTCGAGCAGGCCATCGCAGCGCGTCCCAGCCGGCGCCGGCTGCTGCTGACCGGCCTGGGCGCCGCCGCGCTGCCCTTCCTGGGTGGCCTGGCCGCTTGCGGCGGTAGCGACGACGCCGTTGCCGAGCCGGCCGCGCCGGCGGTTCCCCCCGAACAGACACTGGGGTTCAGCGCCGTTGCCGTGGCCAGCGGCGACAGCGTGGCGGTGCCCGCAGGCTACGTGGCCACGGCCTTCCTGCCCTGGGGCGAGCCGATCAACGGCTTCGCCGCGGCCTGGAAGGCCGACGCCAGCAACACCGCCGCCGAGCAGGAGGAGCAGGTCGGCGACAACCACGACGGCATGTGGTTCTTCGGCTTCAACGCCACCGGCATCGGTTACGGCGAGCGCAGCGACGAAGGCCTGCTGGTGATGAACCACGAATACATCAACGCCGAGTACTTCTACGCCATCGCAGCCGACACCGACCCCGCCGACTGGATGGCCCCCTTTACATTCGAGAAGGCGCGCAAGGCCCAGGCTGCGCACGGCGTGAGCGTGTGCCACGTCAGGCGCGCCGCCGACGGCAGCTGGCAGCACGTCAAGACCTCGCCCTACAACCGCCGCATCCACGGCAACACGCCGATGTCGCTGCAAGGGCCTGCCGCCGGCCACGCGCTGATGCGCACCGCGGCCGACCCCGCCGGCACCGAGGTCCTGGGCACGCTGAACAACTGCGGCAGCGGCTGGACGCCCTGGGGCACTTACCTGACCTGCGAGGAGAACTGGAACGGCTACTTCGGCGCACCGACCAGCGGCGCCACCATCGCGCCGGGATTCGAGGATCAGAAGGCCGAGATCCTGGCCGGCCAGTCGCGCTATGGCATCACCACCGCGGGCTTCGGCTACCGCTGGCACACCGTGGACCCGCGCTTCGACGCCGACGTCAACCCCAACGAGCCGCACCGCTTCGGCTGGATCGTCGAGATCGATCCGTTCGCACCCGGCAGCAAGCCGGTCAAGCGCACGGCCATGGGCCGCTTCAAGCACGAGAACGCCGAACTGGTGGTCGCCGCCAACGGCAAGGTGGTGGTCTATTCGGGCGATGACGAACGCAACGAGTACCTCTACAAGTTCGTTTCCAGTGGCACTTTCGACCGCGCCAACCCCACCAGCGCCGCCAACCGCCGGCTGCTCGAGCAGGGCACGCTGTACGTGGCGCGCTTCGATGCCGGCACCACGGTCGGCGACCGCATGGGAACGGGGGTGTGGGTGCCGCTGGTGTTCGGCGACAACGGCCTCACGCCGGTCAACGGCTTCAACAACCAGGCCGAGGTGCTGATCAAGACCCGCCAGGCGGCCGACCGCGTCGGCGCCACGATGATGGATCGCCCCGAATGGGTCGCCGCCAACCCGAAGAAGCCGGGCGAGGTCTACGTCACCCTGACCAACAACAACCGCCGCGGCACGAGCACCGCATCGTCCAACAAGGCCGATGGCACGACGTCCGCCGGCAGCGCCCGCCCGCCCGTGGACGAGGCCAACCCGCGCGCCAACAACGTCTGGGGCCACATCCTGCGCTGGAACGAGGCCGGCGGCGACGGCACCGCGTTGACCTTCGCCTGGGACATCTTCGTGCTCGCCGGCCAGCCCACCGTGACCAGCGCACGTGCACCGTCGGCCAACGTCACGCCGGACAACCTGTTCAACAGCCCGGATGGCCTGTCCTTCGACAGCTTCGGCCGCCTGTGGATCCAGACCGACGGCAACTACTCCAACGCGGGCGATTACGCCGGCATGGGCAACAACCAGATGCTGGTCGGCGATGTGGCGACCAAGGTCATCCGGCGCTTCCTCGTCGGCCCGTCGGGCTGCGAGGTCACGGGCATCACCTGGACGCCCGACCGCAAGACGATGTTCGTCAACATCCAGCACCCGGGCGAGGTCGGCAACCACCCGCGTGCGCCCAAGAACGCCGCCGGTGCGACGCTGGGCGACAACGACATCGCGCGCAATGCCACGGCGTTTTCGCAGTGGCCGACCGCCGGCGCCCGGCCGCGCTCGGCCACCGTCGTCGTGCGCCGCGGCGATGGCGGCGTGGTCGGCACCTGAGCCCGCGTACCGACCTTGTCGCCAGGGGCCCTGCGGGGCCCTTTTCCACGTTCGCCAGGGATCGAAACGGTCAACCAGGCTGCGAGCCTGACCCGGGCCTAGTGCTTGCCTGCGCCAAGGGGCCTGCGGTCTCGTTCGACCGATGGCTCGCTGCAGCCGCGGTGAATCCGCGGCATCCCCACCTATCATCGCCCGCGTGCCCCACCTCCTGCTGCTGCTCATGACCCTGCTCGCGGCCGCTGCCACGGCCCAGACCCCGCTGCCTCCCGTCGCGCCGCAAGTGCCGCATGTCGTGAAGAGCCCGCACGGCGACCGCGTCGACGAATACCACTGGCTGCGCGACGATGACCCCCAGGCCAAGCGGCCGGAGATCCTGCATTACCTCGAAGCCGAGAATGCCTACACCGCGGCCATGATGGCGCCGCTGCAGCCGCTGCAGGGCCGGCTGGTGGCCGAGATGCGTTCGCGCATCCAGGAAGACGACAGCACGCCACCGGTCTACGATCAAGGCTGGTGGTACTGGCGTGAGTTCAAGTCCGGCGGCGAGTACCCGGTGCTGATGCGCCAGCGCGGCAGCCCAGAGCGACCCGATGCGCGCTCTGCGCGGCAGGTGGTGCTGGACCAGCCTGCGCTGGCCGCGGGACAGGCCTATTACCGCGTCGGCTCGACGGCTGTCAGCCGCGACGGCCAGATCCTGGCCTGGACCGAAGACACCGGCGGCCGCCGCATCCACACGCTGCGCTTTCGCAACCTGCGCACCGGGCAGACCTACGCCGACGCGATCCCGGGCGTGCTGGAAGACCTGGCCTGGGCCAACGACAACCGCACGCTGTTCTACGTGCGCCAGGACCCGGTCACGCTGCAGAGCGGACCCGTCTGGCGCCACGTGCTGGGCACCGACGTCGGCGCCGACGTGAAGGTGTTCGAGGAGGCCGACAAGACGCTCTTCGTTTCGCTGCACAACAGCGCCTCGCGCAAGTACGTGCTGATCGCGGTGACGGGTTTCGACACCGCCGAGACGCTGGCTGTGCCGGCCGGCGCGCCCCGCAGCCCGCCTCGCGTGGTGCTGGCGCGGCGCGAGAAGGTTCGCCACACGGCCGACCACCTGAAGGGCCGCTGGGTCATACGCACCAATGAAGGCGCGCCCAACTTCAAGCTCGTCGGCGCGCCCGACCGTGCGCCCGACGACCGCAAGCTGTGGCGCACGCTGGTACCGGGGCGCGAACAGGCCACGCTGGAAGCCTTCGTGCTGCTGGAGCGCGGCATCGCCGTGCAGGAGCGGGTGGACGCCGACAGCCGCGTGCGCCTGCTCGCAGGCGGCCGCTGGCTCGAGGTGGCTGCCGCGCCGGCCAGCACGGTGGCCCTGGACGACAACCTCGACCCGCGCGCGGCGCACCTGCGCTACAGCGTGACGTCGATGGTGCAGCCGCGGGCCACCTGGGACCTGCACCTGGCCAGCGGCCGGCGTGTGCTGCGCAAGGTGCAGCCGGTGCCCGGCTACGACGCCGGCCTGTACGCCAGCGCACGCCTGTGGGCGCCGGCGCGCGACGGCAAGCGCATCCCGGTCACGGTGTCGTGGCGGCGTGACCGCGCGCGCGCCGATGGCAGCGCGCCGCTGCTGGTCATCGGCTACGGTGCCTACGGCAGTTCCTACGACCCCGAGTTCTCGTCCAACCGTCCGAGCCTGCTCGACCGCGGCTTCGTCGTCGCCCTGGCCCATGTGCGCGGCGGCGCCGAGCTCGGCCAGGACTGGTACGAAGACGGCCGCCTGATGAACAAGAAGAACACCTTCAACGACTTCGTCGATGCCACCGACGCGCTGCTGGGCGCCGGCTGGGGCGCCGCCGACAAGGTGTTCGCCAGCGGCGGCTCCGCCGGCGGGCTGCTGATGGGCGTGGTTGCCAACGAGGCCGGCGCGCGCTTTCGCGCCATCGTGCTCGACGTGCCCTTCGTCGACGCGGTGACGACCATGCTCGACGAGACGATCCCGCTCACCGCCAACGAATGGACGCAATGGGGCGACCCGCGCCACAAGCCGGCACACGATTACATGCTGTCGTATTCACCCTACGACAACATCCGCGCCCAGGCCTACCCGGCGATGCTGGTGATGACCGGGCTGTGGGATGCGCAGGTGCAGTACTTCGAACCGGTGAAGTACGTGGCCCGGCTGCGCGCGAAGAAGACCGACAGCCACCCGCTGCTGCTGCACGTCAACCTGGACGCCGGCCACGGCGGCGCGTCGGGTCGCTTCGAGGTGCTGGCGGAGATCGCGCGCGAGTACGCCTTCCTCATCGACCAGGCGGGGCTGGCCGAGGGCCGCTGACTCTCTCCCTCTCCCGCAGGCGGGAGAGGGCAGGGGTGAGGGTGGTGGCGGCCCCGCACCCTCACCCCAACCCTCTCCCACGAGTGGGAGAGGGAGCAATGAGGCGGCGCTCAGCGCGCCGCGCGCGCCGCCGCCACGGCGCGACCGAGTTCGATCACTGCCAGCGCGTAGTAACTCGACTGGTTGTAGCGCGTGATGGCGTAGAAGTTCTGCGTGCCGGCGACGTAGCTGGGGGCGAAGTCGCCGTTCTGCAGCTCCACCAGCGCCAGCGCCCCCGCGTGGGCGCGGCCGGCTTCGTCGAGCACCGCACCGCGCTCGGCGAACCGTGCTGCGGTGAAGCTCGGCACGATGTCGGGGCCCAGCAACAGCGCGCGGTCGCTCGCGTCCACCGGCACCGCCACCTCGTAATGCGTCGGCAGCCCCGCTTGCCAGCCGAAGGCCTGCAGGTAATGCGCCACGCTGCCCACGGCGTCGGCGGCGCTCGTGTGCAGGTCGACGTGGCCATCGCCGTCGTGGTCCACGGCCCAGCGGTTGATGCTGCCGGGCATGAACTGCGGCAGGCCCATGGCGCCGGCGTACGAGCCCTTCACCGCCTGCGGGTCGATGCCTTCGCGCGCGCACATGACGAAGAATTCCTCCAGTTCGTCGCGGAAGAAGGCGCTGCGGTCGCGGCGGCCGGCGGGGAAGTCGAAAGCCAGAGTGGCCAGCGCATCGACGATGCGAAAGCCGCCGGTGATGCGGCCGTAGAAGGTCTCGACGCCGATGACGCCGACCACGATCTGCGCCGGCACGCCCCAGCGGCTCTCGGCGCTTTCCAGCCAGGCTTCGTGCTCGCGCCAGAAGGCCACGCCGGCCTCGATGCGCCGCGGCTCGATGAAACGCTCGCGGTAGGCGGCCCAGTTCTTGGCCGTGCCGGCCGGTGGCGGCATGACCAGCCGCTGCACCGCGCCGATGCGGCGTGCCTGCGCGAGTTGCGATGCGAGCCAGTCGCGCGGCAGGCCACGCCGCGCGGCCACCTCGGCGGCGAAGCGGCGGGCTCCTTCGTGGTGGCCATAAGCCGGCGCCGTGGCCGCGGGTCGCGCCGCCTTCCTGGTGTCGTGACGCGGCGCTGCAGCCACCGGCCAGGCCAGCACGGTACCCAGGAGCAGCAGGGTGGCCAGGCGGCAGCGCAGCAACAGCGTCATGAGCCGATTATCGACAGCGTGCTACGCCGCGTCTCGTGCCGCGGCGCTGAAGCGCCGCGACCACGATCGCAGCGAGACGCGGCCTTCGGCGTAACGTTCGCGATCCAGCGCCTCCAGCAAGCCGGCGACGGCCTCGCCGCGGGCCCCCAGCGCGGCGCGCACCTGCTCGGCGCGCGCGCGCGGCGGGTGGTGCGGCAGCACGGCCACGCCCAGCGCAGCCAGCCGCTGCTGCACACGCCGCTGCAGGCGTTGCCAGGGGTCCTGGCGGCGGCGGTCCCACCAGGCCCAACCGGCGCCGGCCAGCGCCGCGCTGCACAGCAGCCCGACCAACAGCGTCGCCAGGTCCTGCCAGGTCGGCGCCTCGAAGCCCAGTTCATGCAGCAGGTCGAACTGCTGGCCGCGCGAGTAGTTCAGCACCCACTGGTTCCAGCGGTTGTTGGCGCTCTCCCAGGCATTGCGCAGCCGCATCGCCAGTGCCGGGTCGATGGTGTCGAAGGCGCCGGCCATCAGCCCCGCCGGCGGCCGCAGGCTGAAGCTGCGCTGCACACGTTCCGGCGCCACCGCCGCGGTGGGGTCAATGCGCACCCAGCCGCTGCCTTCGTGCCAGACCTCGGCCCAGGCGTGGGCGTGGCGCTGGCGCACGATCCACCAGCCGTCCTGCGGCTCGGGATCGGCGCCCTGGTAGCCGGTGACCACGCGCGCCGGCACGTCGAAGGCGCGCATCGCGACCACGAAGGCGGTGGCGTAGTGTTCGCAGAAGCCCAGCTTGCGGTCGAACCAGAACTCGTCGATGGCGTCGCGGCCGTACTCGCCCGGCTGCAGCGTGTAGGTGTAGCTGCCGCTGCGGATGTGCCGCAGCAGCAGTTGCGCCAGCGCCGGTGCGTCGGCATCGGCGTGGGCCGGCTGCGCGCGCAGTGCCGCCGCCCACTCCAGCAGACGCGGGTTGTAGCCCGGCGGCAGCCGCACCAGGTCGCGCAGGCCGGGCACGGCGCTGCGCGGGCCGTGGCGATGGTCCAGCCAGGCCGAGGCCTGTATGCGCACACGTTCACTCACCGGGCGGTCGACCTGCCACTGCCCGTCGGGCCGCAGCGTCAGCAGCCAGCCTGGGATGTGCGGTGTGTCGTCGCCCTCGTCGGGTGTCATCTCCAGCAGCGGCAGCAGCGGCAGCCGGCTGGCTTCGAGGGCCATTTCATAAGGCAGCGGTTCGCCCTGCAGCTGGAGTTCGAGGCGCGGCCGCAGCGCCACCGGGAAGGTGGGCGCCAGGCGTGTCCACTCGCGGCCGTCGAAGTTGGACAGCACCGGGCCGCGCCAGTACATCTGCGCCGGCGCTGGCACGGCGCCCGGGAAGCGCACGCGAAAGGCGATGCTGTCGTCTTCGGCCAGCGAGGCCACGCCGCCCATGCGCAGGCTGCCCGACAGCCCGGTGCGCGCGGCGGCGTCCTGCGGCAGGCCCCACAGCGGCCCGATGCGCGGGAACAGCACGAACAGCACCACCATCACCGGCAGGCCCAGCGCCGCCGTGCGCGCCGCGATCAGCCCGGCGCGCCACAACGGTGGCCGGCCCACCGGCATGTGCGCCAGCACCAGCGCCGTCAGCAGGCCCCACACCGCCACCAGCAGCCACAGGCCGGTACCCAGCGACTGCGAATACAGGAAGTGCGTGAGGACGAGGAAGAAGCCCAGGAACAGCACCACCAGCGCGTCGCGGCGTGCGCGCAGTTCCAGCGTCTTCAGCGACATCAGCACCACCAGCATCGTGATGCCCGCTTCCTTGCCCAGCAGCGTGCGCTCGCCCCACAGCGTGAGCGCGGCCGCCAGCACCAGCAGGCCGGAGACGACCCAGCGGCTGGGCAGGGCGCTGGCGGTCAGTGCCAGCCGCACGCGCCAGCCCAGCAAGGCCGTCGCCATGACGCCGCACCAGGCGGGCAGGTGCAGCAGGTGCGGCGCGATCGTCCAGCCGATGACGAGCAGGTGGAACAGCGTGTCGCGCGTGTTGCGCGGCAGGTGCGTCAGGCGCTGGCGCAGCTTCATCGCCACAGCGCCAGCAGGTCCAGCGCGGCACGGCGGTGGGCGTCGCCCTGGCCGGGCGGCAGCGTGTGGCCGGGCAGCCGCAGGCCGCAGTCCAGGCCCTGGCGTTCGGCCACCAGCACCCAGGCGGCCAGGCGGGACAGGCGCTGTTCGGTGTCGGTGCCGTGGGCATCGGCCCAGTCCAGCCACAGTTCGCGGCTGGCGGTGCCGGTGGTTTCGCGGCTGACCAGCTCGCCGCTGCGCGCGACCTTCTTCCATGCCACCTGGCGCATGCTGTCGCCGCGCCGCCAGGGGCGCACGCCGTCGAGTTCGCTGCCGCTGCTGCGCTGGCTGGCGCGTTCGTCGCCGCCGGTCGCTGCAGCGGCAGGCAGGGCCGCCGCCGGCTGCTCGGGCTGCGGCCAGGCCAGCAGGCGGGCCGCCGGGCGCCACACCGTCCAGGCGCGGAAGAGGCCGAACGGAAACACCGTCTCCACCACCAGCGCCGGCACCGCGTGCCAGCCGCGCCGCACCGGCACCAGGCTCAGGTGCGCGCTGGTCTGGCCACCCGAGGGCACGTCGCACCAGGCAAAGGCGCGGCCGTGGGCGGGACGGTCGTCGAAGTGCAACGCCAGGCCGTGGCGTTCGCGGCCGGGGCTGGTGATGACCACCTCCAGCAGCGCCGGCTCGCCGGCGAACACCGCCGCCACCGGCCGCAGGTGCAGCGTGAGGCCGCGCAGGTTGCCATGCGTGAGGTGCATCGACACCCCGCCGGCGCCGGCGAGCAGGAAGGTCAGCGCATAACCCAGGTTGAGCTGGTAGTTGATGGCCGCCAGCATCATCACCACCAGCGTGGTGGCGAAGGCAAAGCCGGCGCGCGTGGGCAGGATGTAGATGTTGCGCTGGCCGAGCTGCCAGGTGTCGGTGAGCGGCAGCCGTGACTGCCACCAGGCACGAAAGCGCTGCCGCACCAGCGCCACCGGCGAGCCGATCGCCGCACCCGAGCCAGGCGGCCGCCGCGGAACCGGCTCTGCCGGTCCGCCAGCGGCGCCCCCCTGGGCGGGTGCGCCGAAGGCGCTCCGGGGGGGGGTCACGGGATCGGCGTGGCCTCGACCATGGCCCGCACCTGCTCGACGGGCCCGCGGCCGGCGCCGGGCACCGGCTGCAGGCGGTGCGCGACGGCCTGCGGCAGCATCGCCTGCACGTCGTCGGGTGCGACGTAGTCGCGGCCGGCCATCAGGGCCCGCGCCCGCGCCACGCGCAGCACGGCGATGCCGGCGCGCGGCGACAGGCCCTCGACGAACCAGGCACCCGAGCGCGTGGCCGCGATCAGCGCCTGCAGGTAGTCCAGCAGCGCGTCGGCGGCGCGCACCTGCAGCACCGCCTGCTGCGCCGCTGCCAGCTGCGCCGGCGGCAACAGCGGCTGCAGCCGCATCGCGGCGGCGCGGCGGTCGCCGCCGGTGAGCAGTGCGCGTTCGGCGGCACGGTCGGGGTAACCCAGCGTGATGCGCAGCAGGAAGCGGTCGAGCTGGCTTTCGGGCAGCGGGTAGGTGCCGAGCTGGTCGCTCGGGTTCTGCGTCGCGATGACGAAAAAGGGCCGCGGCAGCGGGCGCGTCTCGTTTTCCACCGACACCTGCTGTTCCTCCATCGCCTCGAGCAATGCGCTTTGCGTCTTGGGGCCGGCACGGTTGATCTCGTCGGCGAGCAGGACCTGCGCGAAGACGGGTCCGGGATGGAAGACGAAGGCTTCCTTGCTGCGTTCGAAGACACTGACGCCGATGAGGTCGCTGGGCATCAGGTCGGCGGTGAACTGGACGCGACGGAAGTCCAGTCCCAGCGACACCGCCAGCGCGTGCGCCAGCGTCGTCTTGCCGACGCCGGGCACGTCTTCGATCAGCAGGTGGCCGGCGGCCAGCAAGCAGGCCACGCAGTCCTCGATCTGCGGCCGCTTGCCGACCACGATCGTGCTAATCTGATCCACCAGTCCGGAGAGCTGGCGCGCGAGGCTCGAGTCCATGCGCGGCACCATAACCCAAAAGAGCGAGCCGATTTCCCAGATGAGAACCGTGTTCTACAGCCATCCCGACTGTCGCCTGCACGACATGGGCCCCGGGCACCCCGAATGCCCGCAGCGGCTGGACGCCATCACCGACCACCTGTTGGCCACCGGGCTGGACATCGCGCTCGACTTCCGCGACGCCCCCGAGGCGACGCTGGAACAGCTCGAACGCGCCCACACCACGCACTACGTGACCGAATTGCAGGACCTGCTGCAACAGCTGCGCAGCCAAGGGGACACGCGCGCGTTCGACCCCGACACCATCGGCTGCCCCCACACGCTGCAGGCCGCGTTGCGCGCCGCCGGCGCCGCGGTGGCAGCCACCGACGACGTGCTTGCCGGCCGCGCCGGCACCGCCTTCTGTTCCGTACGCCCGCCCGGCCACCACGCCACGCGTGACGAGACGATGGGCTTCTGCTTCTTCAACAACGTGGCTATCGCCGCGCGCCACGCACTCGACGTGCACGGCCTGAAGCGGGTGGCGATCGTCGACTTCGACGTCCACCACGGCAACGGCACCGAGGACATCATCGCCGGCGACGAGCGGGTGCTGATGTGCAGCTTCTTCCAGCACCCGCTGTACCCCTACTGCGGTGCCGTGCCCAAGGGCACCAACATGGTCAACGTGCCGGTGGCGCCCTACACCCACGGGGCGGCCGTGCGCGAGACCATCGACGCCATGTGGATGCCGGCGCTGGAGGCCTTCGCGCCGCAGATGCTCTTCATCTCGGCCGGCTTCGACGCCCACCGCGAAGACGACCTCGGCCAGATGGGCCTCGTCGAGGCCGACTACGAATGGATCACCCGGCGCATGGTCGACCTGGCGCGCCGCCATGCCCAGGGCCGCATCGTGTCGTGCCTGGAGGGCGGTTACCACCTGGGTGCGCTGGCGCGCAGCGTGGCCGCCCACCTGCGCGTGCTCGCCGACGTCGGCTGAGCGGGGCCAGCCGTGGCCCGTCTCCAGGCGAAAGCCGATCTCGTCGCGCTCGTCGACGGCCTGCTCCAGCCCAGCGCGCTGACCGAACTGGCGGTGCTGGCCGGACACCGGCGTCGACCTCGCAGCGCCGCGCGCGGCCTCGGCTCAGGCTCCGGGCAAGCCCTTCAGGTAGCGGAACAGCGCCGTCGCGTCGGTGTCGCTCAACTGCGCCAGCGACTCGAACGGCATCACCGCGATCGGCGTGCCGTCGGGGCGCTGGCCGGTCTTGAGCATGCGCTTGAAGGCGGCGGCGTCGGCGTAGCGCAGCAGGGCCGAGTCCGCGCCCGGGGTCAGCCGCGCCGCCGGCGGCCAGTCGGGGGGGCCGCCTGGGATGCGACCGCCGTCCAGGTTCGGGCCATGGCAACCCAGGCACATCTGCGCCACGTACTGGCCGTAGGCTGCGGTCGGGCCTTCGGGCACGGGTTGGGCCGGCGGCAGGCCGTGGTCGATGATCTCGAATGCATCCGGGATGGCGCCGAAGCCGTACAGCACACGCGCCGGCAGCGGCAGCTCGATGACGCCGCGCAGTTTGCCCTGGGCCGGGGGCAATTGCCGCACGTAGGCCACCAGTGCGGCCAGGTCATCGTCGGTGAGGCGGTTGTAGTCGACGCTCGGCATCAGGCGCAGCGGACGGCCGGACGGCGACACCCCGTGGCGGATGCTGCGCACCCAGTCGACTTCGACGTAGGCGGCCACCAGCGGGTTGCCGTTGGTGATGTTGGGCCCGGCCAGGCGCGTGCCATTGCCGTCGTCGACAAGCGTGCGGCCGCTGCCGTCGCCGCCATGGCAGTCGGCGCAACCGCGCGAGGCGTACAGGTAACGCCCGCGTTCCAACGCTGGCGCGTCGCTGCGGTAGGCCACCGGCCGCACCGCGACCTTGACCACGCGCTGGGCCCGCTGTTGCGCCAGGTGTTCCCCCACCGCCACCGCCGCAGCCGCCGTGGCCGCGATCACGATGGCGACGCCGACAGCGAAGAGCAGCCAACGTTTCATGATGCCGCTACCTCTGGTTCAGGAAGGTTCGTATTACACCCTGGGTCGTGCGTGCATGCAATCCCCCAGGCACACGCCGGTGCATCCGGGCGTCGGCTGCAGGAGGGCGCTGGGCGCGGGCTCCGCTGCGCAGCAGCCGGCCGCCGAGCTCAGCGCCGCTCGCCCGGCGCCGGTGGCCGCAGCGCCGGGTCGAGCCGCATCGCGGCCTTGACGATCAGGTGCGCCGACACCGGCGCGGTGATGAACAGGAACAGCGCGATCAGCATCTCATGCAGGCTGGGCTCGCCCTGCAGCGCGAAGGCCAGCGCCGAGGCGATGAGCACACAACCCACGCCCAGCGTGGTGGCCTTGCTCGGACCGTGCAGGCGTTTCAGGATGTCGCTGAACTTGGCCAGCCCCCAGGAGCCGACGAGCGTGAAACCGGCGCCGGTGACCAGCAGCGCGGCGATGACGATCTCGGCCCACAGCGGCAGCGTGCTCATTGGTGCACCCTACGGGTTTCGCCCGGTCCCGCCGAGCGGGAGCATGAGCACTTGGGGCGGCTCGGCGTGCTCATCCGACGATGTCCCCGCACATCACGAACTTGGCCAGCACCGCGGTGCTGACGAAGCCCAGCAGCCCGATCAGCATCGCGACCTCGAAATAGGCCTTGGTGCCGAGCCACAGGCCCAGCACGACGATCAGCGCCAGCGCGTTGATGTACAGCGTGTCGAGCGCAAGCACACGGTCGGGCAGGCTCGGGCCGCGGAACAGGCGCCAGGCGCTGAGCGCCAGCGCCAGCGCGAACGCCGCCATCACCCAGGGCAGTACGGCAGGCAGGATCATTCGAAGATCTCCTTCAAGGGTGCCTCGTAGCGGGCCTTGATGCTGGCCACCAGCGCCGCCTCGGCGGCGGCGTCCGGGCAGTGCAGCGCGTGCACCAGCAGGTGGCGGCGGTCGGCCGTGATCTCGCTGGACAGCGTGCCGGGCGTGAGCGTGACGATGCCGGCCAGCGCCGCCATGCCGTGGGCGTCACGGATCGCCAGCGGCACCCACACGAACGTCGAGCGCAGGGCGGCCTCGGGGCCGAGCACGCGACGCGCCACCTCGACGTTGGAGACGACGATGTCGGCCAGCACGCGGCCCAGCAGACGCAGTACGGTGCGCCAGCGTCCGATGCGCGGTTGTTCGGGGCGGAAGCGCTGGGTCCACCAGGGCAGCCACCAGGCCAGGGCCACGGCCAGCCACAGGTGACCCGCCGAGGTCGACTCGTTGAGCATCAACCACGCCAGCAACAGCACCGCGCTCAGCAGCGGCGCCGGCAGCAGGCGGTGCAGCAGCCGTCGCGCAGGTCCACGCGCGGTCGTTCGGGAGGGGTTCATTTGGCATCTCCGCGTTCGCGCATTTCCTTGCGCACGTCCCAGGCCGCGGGCGCCGGCAACGCGCCCATCACGGCGTCGATGTAGCCCTGGCGCTGCAGCAACTGATGCGCCGCGGCGCCCGTGTAGGCCGAGATCGGACCGGCCGCAACGGCAGCCAGCAGCACCGCGGCCAGCAGACCCGCGATGGCCGCCGGATGCGCCGGCGAGCGGTCGGCGGCCGGCACGCCCCCTTGCTCCGACTTCCAGAAGACGATGCTGCCGGCGCGCGCCAGCGCCACCAGCACCGCCAGGCTCGCGGCCAGCACCCCGGCCATCACCCAGGGGCCGAGCGGCGCCGGCCAGGCGGCCTGCAGCAGCAGCGCCTTGCCCATGAAGCCGGCCAGAGGCGGCACGCCGGCGACGGCCACCGCGGCAATGAAGTAGGCCCCACCCAGGGCTGCCCAGCCGCCGGCCAGCGGCCGCGGCTGCAACAGATCGCTGCCGCCGCGCGCGGCGGCGATGCGGTCGGCCAGCAGGAACCAGGCCGCCGCCACCAGTGTGCTGTTGACGAGGTAGAACAGGCCGGCCGCCAGCGTGCCTTCGCTGCCCAGTGCGGCGGCCAGCAGCAGCGTGCCGGCCGAACCCACCACGAGGTAGGCCACCAGGCCGCGCAGCCGCGTCGCCGCCAGCGCGCCCACGGCGGCCAACGCCAGCGTGGCCAGCGCCAGCACCGACAGGAAGGGCGCGGCGACGTCGGCACCGAAGACCAGCGTCGTCACGCGCAGCACGGCGTAGACGCCGACCTTGGTCATGATCGCGAACAGCGCCCCAACCGGCGCGCTGGCGGCGGCGTAGGTGTCGGGCAGCCAGAAGTACAGCGGCAACAGCGCAGCCTTGACGGCGAACACCGTGAGCAGCAGCAGTGCCGCGGCCTGCGCCAGTCGCGCGTCACCGGCCGGCAGTGCCGGCAGCTTGGTCGCCAGATCGGCCATGTTCAGCGTGCCGGTGACGCCGTAGAGCAGGGCCAGCGCGACGAGGAACAACGACGAGCCGGCGAGGTTGAAGGTCACGTAGTGGACGGCAGCCTGCAGGCGTTGGCGCTGGCCGGCGCCGCGGCCGTGCAACAGCAGCCCGTAGCTGGCGGCGAGCAGGACCTCGAAGAACACGAACAGGTTGAACAGGTCGGCGGTCAGAAAGGCCCCGTTCAGTCCCATCAACTGGAACTGGAACAGGGCGTGAAAGTGCAGCCCACGCGCCGCCACACCACCCAGCGCGTAGACGAGCGCCGCGCAGGCCACCAGAGCAGTGAGCAGCACCATCAGCGCGCCCAGCCGGTCCAGCGCCAGCGCGATGCCGAACGGCGCCGGCCAGTTGCCCACCAGGTAGGCCTGCACGTTGCCTGCACCGGCCTGCAGCGTCAGCTGCAGGGCGAGCACGGCCAGCGCAACGGTGGCCGTTGCCGACAGCCACGGCACCCAGCGCCGCAGCACGGACGAGCGTGCCGACTCCAGCAGCAGCAGCAGCGCGCCGCTGACCAGCGGCAGCACCACCGGCAACACCGGGCCGTGCGTGGCCAGCAGCGTGTCGATCCCGGCGCCGGTCACCGCGGCTCCTTCGAATCGACATGGTCGGAGCCGGTCTCGGCGCGCGCGCGCAGCGCGATGGCCAGCAACAGCGCCGTCATCGCGAAGGCGATCACGATGGCGGTGAGCACCAGCGCCTGTGGCAGCGGGTCGGCCATGTGGGACAAGGTGGCGCCGCCGCCGGCGGGCACGATGGGCTCGGCGTCGACGCGGGGCCGGCCGCTCGTGAAAAGGAACAGGTTCACGGCGTAGGACAACAGCGTCAGGCCGAGGATGGCGTCGAAGGTGCGCGCACGCAGCAGCAGCCAGACGCCGCAGCCGGTGAGCGTGCCGATGCCCAGCGTCAGCAGCAGGAGCATCAGCGCGGCCCTCCGGAACCCTTGGACAGCCGTGCGATCGACAGCAGCATGACCATCGTGCCGCCGACCACCACCAGGTAGACGCCGAGGTCGAAGGCGGCGGCACTGGCCAGCGGCACCCCACCCACGACGGGCAGCCAGGGGTAGTCGTAGCTGCTGGTGAGGAAGGGCGAGCCCAGCAGCCAGCTCGCCGCGCCGGTGGCGGCGGCGATCAGCAGGCCCCAGCCGACCCAGCCGCGATAGTCGCTGCCGGCACGCGGCGCTGTCCAGTCGTGGCCATGGGCCACCTGCAGCAGCAGCAACGCGATGGCCAGCACGAGCCCGGCAATGAAGCCGCCGCCGGGCAGATTGTGGCCGCGCAGCAGCAGGTAAAGGGAGATCAGCATCGCGAACGGCAGCACCAGCCGCGCGGCCAACTGCAGCATCAGCGGGTGCTTGTCGTTGTCGGTGCCGGCAGGCAGCGCGCGCGGCGCGTCGAAGTTCGACAGCAGCGCGTGCATCACCAGCGCCGCGATGGCGAAGACGGTGATCTCGCCCAGCGTGTCGAAGCCGCGGAAGTCGACGATGATGACGTTGACGGCATTGCTGCCGCCGCCCAGCGGCAGCGCGTTGGCCAGGAAGTAGTCGGAAATCGACGCCGACGGCCGCGACAGCAGCAGCCAGCTCAGCGCGGCCACGCCGACGCCGGCGGCCAGCGCCAGTGCGGCGTGCAGCCAGGGCGTCCAACGCGCCGGCTCGACCGGGCTTTCGGCAGGCAGCCAGCGCAGCGCCAGCATCATCAGCACCACGGTGACCATCTCCACCAGCAGTTGCGTGAGCGCCAGGTCGGGCGCTGAGAACCAGACAAAGGCCAGGCACACCGCCAGCCCGGCAGCCCCCATCAGCACCACCGCCAACAGGCGCTGGCGGTGGGCCAGCACCGTGCCCACGGCGCCCAGGAGGCCGATCAGCGCCACCACAACGACGCCGAAGCCGGCTTCGTCCAGGTGCAGCGGCGCCATCGGCGTGGCCGGCCCGGCACCCAGGAAGGGCCAGCTGCCGGCCGCCACGGCCACCGCCACCAGCAGCGACAGGTAACGCTGCAGGCTGCCGGTTTCCAGCGCGCCGGTCAGTGCCTGGGCCGCGTGCACCGCACCGGTCTGCAGTGCCATGAAGACGTCGCGCCCACCGGCGCTCACCCAGCCCGGCAGCCGCACCACGCCGTGCAGGTTGATGAAGCGCTGCAGGCCGAAGTACAGCAGCACGCCGCCGCCCACCGCCACCACGCTCATCACCAGCGGCAGGTTGACGCCGTGCCAGATCGCCAGCGTGTAGGCGGGCAGGGCCGCGCCCGGCGCGCCGTGCAGCGCAGCCTGTGCCGCCACCGCCAGGATCGGCCCGGCCGTCTGCTCCGGTGCCAGGCCCACCGCCAGACAGAGCACCACCAGCAGCAGCACCGGCAGGCGCATGAAGAACGGCGCCTCGTGCGGTGCCTTGGGCAGGTTCACCGGTTCGCCGTTGAAGAACACGTCGTGCACGAAGCGCAGGCTGTAGGCGACGCTGAAGACACCTGCCAGTGTGGCACCGGCCGGCAGTACCCAGTCCATCGCGCCGTGGGCCTGCAGCGCCACCGTCTCGGTGAAGAACATCTCCTTGCTCAGAAAGCCGTTGAGCAGCGGCACGCCGGCCATCGCCGCCGCCGCCGTCATGCCCAGCGTGGCGGTGAACGGCATGTACTTGAACAGGCCGTTGATGCGCCGCATGTCGCGCGTGCCGCACTCGTGGTCGATGATGCCGGCACTCATGAACAGCCCGGCCTTGAAAGTGGCGTGGTTGATGATGTGGAACACGCCGGCCACCACGGCCAGCGGCTGGTCGATCCCGAACAGCAGTGTGATGAGGCCGAGGTGGCTGATCGTTGAATACGCCAGCAGGCCCTTCAGGTCGTGCTGGAAGATCGCCGTGTAGGCGCCCAGCAGGAGCGTCGCCAGACCGACCAGCGAGACGATCCAGAACCACGGTTCGCTGCTGCCCAGCGCCGGATACAGCCGGGCCAGCAGGAACACGCCGGCCTTGACCATGGTCGCCGAGTGCAGGTAGGCCGACACCGGCGTCGGCGCGGCCATGGCGTGCGGCAGCCAGAAGTGGAACGGGAACTGCGCGCTCTTGGTGAAGGCGCCCAGCAGCACCAGCACGAGCGCGGTCTCGTACAGCGGGTGGGCGCGGATGACGTCGCCGGCGGCCAGCACGACGTCGAGCTTGGTGCTGCCGGTGATGTGGCCGATGAGCAGCGCGCCGGCCAGCAGGCACAGCCCGCCGGCGCCAGTGATGGTGAGCGCCATGCGCGCCCCCTGGCGCGCGTCGGCGCGGCCGTGCCAGTAACCGATGAGCAGGAAGGAGCTCAGGCTGGTGAGCTCCCAGAACACGACCAGCAGGATCAGGTTGTCGGCCAGCACGACGCCCAGCATGGCGCCCATGAACAACAGCAGGAAGGTGAAGAAGCGCGGTGCCGGGTCGGCCGGGTCCAGGTACCAGGCGGCGTACAGCACGACCAGCGCGCCGATGCCGGTGATGAGCAGCGCGAACAGCCACGCCAGGCCGTCCATGCGCAGCCCGAAGTCCAGGCCCAGCGCCGGCAGCCAGGGCACGCTGAAACGCTGCACCTCGCCGCCGAAGACCGCCGGCACCGCAGACAGCACCAGCGTCAGCGCCAGCAGCGCCGTGGCACCGGTGACCCAGGCGGCTGTGCGCCGCCGCTGCACAGGCAGGCCGGCCACGAGCGCGGCGCCGAGCCAGGGCAGGGCGGCCAGCAGCAGCAGCGAATTCATGGCCGCGGCTGCCGGCGGATCAGCATCACCACCAGCGTCACCAGCGTCAACGGCAGCACGAAGCTCATCATCACCGCCGAGTAGGCCCCCAGCATGGCGTTGTGCTGCGCAGCCAGGATCAGCCACGCCACGTAGGCTGCATAGTAGGCGAGGAACAGCGCGCCTTCCCAGCGCGCGATCTCGCGCCCGGTGATGAACACCGGCAGGCAGGCCAGCGTCACCGCCAGCATGACCCAGATGTCGAAGTGCATGACCTGCGGCGCCACGCCCAGGCCGGTGCTGCCCGAGGCGATGCCGGCCAGGCCCAGGCAGCCCAGCAGGTTGAAGGTACTGCTGCCGACGACGTTGCCCACCGCCATGTCGCGCTCGCCCTTCAAGGCCGCGGCGACGGAGGTCGCCACTTCGGGCAGCGAGGTGCCGGCGGAGACGACAGTGAGCGCGATCACGAGGTCGCTCACGCCCAGCGCCTGGGCAAACGACACCGCCGCCGTGACCAGCCACTGCGAGCCCAGCACCAGCCCCACCAGCCCGGCCGCGATCAGCGCCAGCTGCAGCGGCACGCGGTCGCCCCAGGCGCCGGGCGTGCTGGCCGGCAGGTCGCCGGCAAAGCTGTCCTGCGCCTCCTGCCCCTCGGCGCGCGACTGCACCACCAGGAACACCGTGTAGGCGATGAGCAGCGCGAACAGCAGCGCGCCGTCGAGCATGCCGATGCGGCCGTCCTGCACCAGCACCAGCAGCAGCAGCGAGGCGCCGACCAGGATCGGCACTTCCTGGCGGATCAGCTGCACGTTCACCACCAGCGGCACGATCAGCGCGCTCAGGCCGAGGACGAAGAGCACGTTGAAGATGTTGCTGCCGACGACGTTGCCGATGGCGATGTCGGTCTTGCCTTCCAGCACGGCGCCCACCGACACCGCCACTTCGGGCGCGCTGGTGCCGAAGGCGACGACGGTCAGGCCCACCACCAGCGGCGAGATGCCGAAGGTCAGGGCCAGCCTGGAGGCGCCGCGCACGAGCAGGTTGGCGCCGACCACGAGCGCGGCGAGGCCGACGATGAAGAGCAACAAGTTCATGGACGGCGCCGACTCTAGCGGCAAACGGCGCCACCCGGACCGGCCCCGGGGCAGGCGGGGTGAAAACGCCGCTTCGGTGTCTCGACGCTGCAGGGCTCGCGCGTCTGAGGCACCCGTCGCGCCGCAGCGGTGCAAGGCCGGGTCGCCCCTCGACCCGACCGGCCGCTAAACTGTGGCGCTCGCTGCTGCACGGACCGCTGTCGATGGATCGAATCTGGCAAGACGCGCCGCTGCCTGCGCTTCGTGTGCGATCCGTGGGCAGCAACGCCGCCATCGAGCTGAACGAGGCGGCGCGCCGCTGGGCTCAGGCGCGAGGCGTGGGGCCCGGTGCCTTGACGGACCTGACGCAATCAGGGCTGGCCAGCGGGCCGGCGACGGTGCCGGTGCGGGTCGGCACGATGGTCGTGAACTGCACGCGCGTGGACCTGTCCGACGGTTTCCTGCTCTGGCTCGACACCTCGGCGCCCGGCCCTGCGGCTGCCCAGCGCGGCACCGAATTCCTCGACCGCGCACTGGTGCTGGCCGGCGTGTCGGTGTGGCGCATCGACCTCGCCACGCGGCGTATCTTCTTCAACGCCGTGGCCTTCCGTGTCATGGGCATGAGCGAAGACCCGGACGGCATCGACCTCGACCTCATGCGCAGCACCATCCACCCCGACGACCGCCTGGCCGTGGAGCAAGCCGCCGAGCAGGCCCTGGCCGGCGACGGCGTGGTCGACGTCGTGGCGCGTTACCGCAACCCCGGCGGCGGCTGGCGCACGCTGCTGGGAGCCGGTCATGGAGGCGCTGTTCCGCACCGCCCACGACGACGGGCAGGAACGCTGGGTGCAGTCGTGGGCGCGCCGTGTCGTGCGCGGCGAGCGGCGCATGTGCTTCAGCATGCACATGGACGTGACCGAGCGCAAACGTGCCGAGGCGCTGCTGCAGCAGCGCCAGCGCATCGAGCAGGCCAGCCGCGAAAAGTCAGAGTTCATGGCCCGCATGAGCCACGAACTGCGCACGCCGATGAACGCCGTGCTCGGCTTCGCGCAGTTGCTGGCCCAGGACCCCGAGCACCCGCCCAGCGCGCGTCAGCGTGAACGCCTGACCCACATCGCCGACGCCGGCAGAGCAATGATGCGCCTGGTGGACAGCCTGCTCGTGACCGCGCGCCTGGAGCCCGGCCCGGCGACAGCGCTCGAGCCTCGGGCGGCCGGCGAGCTGCATGTGCTGTGCGTGGAAGACAACCCGGTGAATCTGCAACTGGTGCGCGAACTGCTGGCACTGCGTCCGCGTGTGCGCCTGCGGACCGCGATCGACGGTGCCTCGGGCATCGCCGCGGCGCTGGCCGAACCCCCCGACCTGCTGCTGCTGGATCTGCAGTTGCCCGACATCGATGGCCTCGAGGTCATGCGCCGGCTGCGCGCCGACCCCAGCCTGGCCGGCTGCCGCATCGTTGCGTTGTCGGCCGATGCGATGACCGACCACGTCGAGGCCGCGCTGGCTGCGGGCTTCGATGACTACTGGACCAAGCCGATCCAGTTCGAGCGTTTCCTCGCCGGCATCGACGGCCTGGCGGCGGCATTGGGGCGCTGAGGGGCGCTGAGGGCGCTGAACGGCACTCAGGGAGCCAGCCGCTCGCGCACCCAATCGGCTCCTTGCAGCCGGTAGCGCAGCCGGTCGTGCAGCCGGCTCTTGCGGCCCTGCCAGAACTCCCAGCGGTCGGGGGTCAGGCGGTAGCCGCCCCAGTGCGGCGGCCGTGGCGGGTGCAGCGCATACAGCGCCGCCACCTTGGCCGCGCCGGCCACCAGCACCGCACGCGAGCTGATGACCTCGCTCTGTGGCGACGCCCAGGCGCCCAGCCGCGAGTCGAGCGGGCGCGTTGCGTAGTAGGCGTCGGACTCGGCCGCCGTGGTCTTTTCGACCCGGCCTTCGATGCGCACCACACGCTCGAGTTCGACCCAGTGGAACTGCAATGCGGCCTGCGGCTGGTGCGCCAGTTCGCGCCCCTTGCGGCTGGCGTAGTTGGTGTACCAGACGATGCCATGCGCGTCGCAGCCCTTGACCAGCACGATGCGCGTCGACGGTCGGCCGTCGGCACCCACAGTGGCCAGGGTCATGGCATTGGGCTCGGGCAGCTGCGCGTTCAGGGCCTGCTCGAACCAGCGCCGGAACTGCTCCATCGGGTCGGCGGCCGAGGCGGTTTCGTCGAGTTCGTCGCGTTCGTAGCTCTTGCGCAGGCTGGCGATGTCCATGCGCACAGTATAGGAAGCGGGCCCTCGGGGCGCGCTGACGCAACTCGAAGCAGGCAGACCCGGTGGCATCCCTTACGTGTAACGCCGTAAGTGAACGTCCCACTTCATGCAGGCCCGCAAGGCGCCCATTCTTGTGCCCAAGGAGGGTGTGCCGGGTGCGACCCGTCGCCCAACAAGAAAATGAGACTCCGTCCCACCATCGTCATTCCGGCGGCGGGCCCGGGCCACCGCTTCGGTGGCACGCTGCACAAGCTGGCGCAGCCCTTCGGTGGCAGCACCGTGCTGGGCAGCACGGTGCGCCACGCCATCGAATCGCAATTGCCGGTGGTGGTGGTGACCACGGCCGCCCTGGCGCCGCTGGTCGCGCGCCAGCTAGCCACGCGTGACATCGTCGTGCTCGACGCCGGCGAGGCCGCCGACGGCATGGGCCGCTCGATCTCGGCCGGCGTGGCTGAACGCTCCGGTGCGCCGGGCTGGCTGGTGCTGCCCGGTGACATGCCGCTGGTGCGTTCCGGCAGCATCCTGGCCGTGGCCAGCGCACTCGAGCAGCATCCGGTGGCCTATGCCCAGCACGGCGGCCGCCGTGGCCACCCGGTGGGCTTCGCGGCCGAGTTGTACTCCGAGCTGATCCTGCTGCATGGCGACGACGGCGCACGCCGCGTGGCGGCGCGCTACCCGTCGCACGGCGTCGAGCTCGACGACCCGGGCGTGCTGCTCGACGTCGACACCGCCTCCGACCTCGAAGCCTTGCGCCGGGCCGGCGGCCTGCCACAGCCCGCGGATTCGTAGCAGCTGGGCCGGCTCCTATACCAGGCCATGGTGACGAGACAGCGCCATCAGGCGCTCGATCTCGCGGTCGCGCACGCCGTGCGCGCGCAGGGCAGCCGCGGTCTCGGCCAGGTATTCCAGCGTGCTGCCGTAGCGGCCGCGGGCGTGGCGCAGGATGTGCAGCAGTTCTTCGTCGGGCAGCTGCGCCAGGCAGGCCTCGCTGCGCCGGCTGAGCGTGAAGGCCAACGCCGCCACCATGCCCTGCGGTGTGCGGCAAGGCAGCAGGCGTGCGTCGTAGACGCCAGTGGGCATCTCGCGCGCCCACAGGCGCTCGAGTTCGGCTTCGGCCTGCTCGGCGCGCAGCCGGTAGACCATGCCGCGGCAGGCGCCGCCGGGCAGCAGCGCGAACACCAGGCCGGGTCGCTCGGGCGTGCCGCGGTTGACGCGCGAACGCATGCGCAGTGCGCGGTGCCAGCCGTGCACGAGCGCCGTGCGGTGCTCGGCAGCGTCGAACTCCGGCCGCCAGATCAGCGACGCGTAGCCGAACACCCAACGCTCGCCATGGCCTTGCCAGGCACGGCGCAGCCGGTGCAGCGCTTGCTGCGGGTCACGGGCGATCAGTTCGGGGGCAATGTCGGTGGACACGGTGTGCGCGACGCTACGGCGGCTGGATGGGCGAGCAAGTGCAATGCCAACGGGTACTGGGGGCGGGGCGTTGACGATGTAACTAAGTTACTTCACAATTCAAAAATCGGTTACACGCGCCCGTCCGTCCCCGTTGTCAACCCGTTGTCATGAAGCCCGTCCTCGTCGAAGTCACCCGGCGCATCGCCGAGCGCAGCGCGGCCACGCGCAGCGCCTACCTGGGGCGTATCGAGCGGCTGCTGCAGCGCCCGCCGGGTCGCGAGCGTCTGGGCTGCGCCAATGTCGCGCATGCCTTTGCCGCGCTGCCGGCCGGCGACAAGTTCCGTGTCGCCGCCGAGCAGGCACCGCACCTGGCCGTCGTCACCGCCTACAACGACATGCTCTCGGCGCACCAGCCCTACGAGGTTTACCCGGCCATCATCCGCGACGAGGCGCGCCGGCGCGGCGCCACGGCGCAGGTGGCCGGCGGCGTGCCGGCGATGTGCGACGGCGTCACGCAGGGCCTGCCGGGCATGGAGCTGAGCCTGTTTTCGCGCGACACCATCGCCATGAGCACGGCCATCGCGCTGGCGCACGACGTCTACGATGCCGCGCTGCTGCTGGGCGTGTGCGACAAGATCGTGCCCGGGCTGCTGATCGGCGCGCTGCACTTCGGCCATCTGCCTTGTGTCTTCGTGCCCGCCGGGCCGATGGGCACGGGGCTGTCCAACAGCGCCAAGTCCAGCGTGCGCGAGCAGGCGGCGCAGGGGCGGGTCGGGCGCGACCAGCTGCTGGCCGCCGAAAGCGCGGCCTACCACGGCCCCGGCACCTGCACCTTCTACGGCACCGCCAACAGCAACCAGATGCTGCTCGAGGCGATGGGCCTGCACGTGCCCGGTGCCGCCTTCGTGCACCCACAGGCGGCGCTGCGCGAGGCGCTGACACGCGAGGCGGTCGGCACCGCCTTGTCGATCACCGAGCGCGCCGGCGCCAGGTTCACGCCCATCGGCCGCCTGGTGGACGAGCGCGTGATCGTCAACGCCATGGTCGCGCTGCTGGCCACCGGCGGCAGCAGCAACCACCTCATCCACTGGGTGGCGGTGGCGCGCGCCGCCGGCATCGTGATCGACTGGACCGACTTCGCCGACCTCTCCGCCGCGGTGCCGCTGCTGGCCCGCGTGTACCCCAACGGCAGCGCCGACGTGAACCAGTTCCAGGCCGCCGGCGGCCCCGGCTTCGTGCTGCGCGAGCTGCTGCAAAGCGGCTGCCTGCACGCCGACGTGGCCACCGTCAGCGCGCGCGGCCTGGCCGCCTACGGCGAGGTGCCGGCGCTCGACGGCGGGCGACTGCACTGGAACGTACTGCCGGCCGCGCCGGGTGACGCCGATGTGGTGCGCACCGCGGCCGCACCGTTCTCGGACAGCGGCGGCCTCAAGCTGCTGCAAGGCAACCTGGGCCGCGCCGTCATCAAGACCTCGGCGGTGCCCGACGACCGCCATTGCATCGAAGCCCCGGCGCGTGTCTTCACCAGCCAGGCGGCCTTCCTGGCCGCCTTCAATGCCGGCGAACTGGAGCGCGACGTCGTCGCCGTGGTGCGCTTCCAGGGCCCGCGGGCCAACGGCATGCCCGAGCTGCACAAACTCACGCCGCCGCTGGCCGTGCTGCAGGGCAAGGGCTACAAGGTGGCGCTGGTGACCGACGGCCGCATGAGTGGCGCCAGCGGCAGGGTGCCGGCGGCCATCCACGTCAGCCCCGAGGCGCTGGCCGGCGGACCGCTGGGCCGCGTGCGCGACGGCGACCTGATCCGGCTCGACGCCGACGCCGGCACGCTGCAGGCCCTGGTGGGCGAGGCCGAGTGGGCCGCGCGCGAGCCGGCCACAATGCCCGGCGACGAGGCCGAAGCACACGCCCACGATCTGGGCCGCGAACTCTTCGCCGGCATGCGGCGCAACGTCAAGAGCGCCGAGGAAGGCGCGATCAGCTGGATGTGAGCGCCATGATGAACACGCTGGAACTGGCCGCCCACGGCCCGGTGATCCCGGTCATCGTGCTCGATCGCGTCGACGACGCGGTGCCGCTGGCGCGGGCGCTGGTGGCCGGCGGCGTGCGCGTGCTGGAGGTCACGCTGCGCACGCCGGCGGCGCTGGCCGGCATCGAGGCCATCGCGCGCGCTGTGCCCGAGGCCATCGTCGGCGCCGGCACCATCCGCTCGGCGGCCGACGTGCGGGCGGCCAGGGCGGCGGGCAGCGCCTTCGGCGTCAGCCCGGGCTACACGGCCGCGGTGGCTGCCGCCTGCCGCGACGCCGGCCTGCCGCTGCTGCCCGGCGTGGCCACGGCCAGCGAGGTGATGGCGGCACAGGCCGATGGCCTGCACTTCCTGAAGTTCTTCCCGGCCAGCGCGGCCGGTGGCATCCCGCTGCTCAAGGCCCTGGCCGGGCCCTTTCCCGACGTTCGGTTCTGCCCGACGGGTGGCATCACCCCCGAGACCGCGCCCCTGTTCCTGGCGCTGCCGAACGTGTTGGTCTGCGGCGGATCGTGGCTGACACCGGCGGCTGCGGTGGCGGCGGCGGACTGGGGCCGCATCACGCAACTGGCGCGCGCTGCGGCCCGCCTGGCCCGGGCCCCTACTTCAGCGGCTTGACCGCGCCGCAGTCGGCCGCGATCCAGCGGCCGCGGGTCTGCATCTCCATGCGTTCGGGCTGGCCCTGAACGGCGGTGTTGATGACCACGTTGCCGCTGTGCGCCTTGCTGCTTTCGACGGTGTACTCGCCTTCGCCGCTGGTCGGCGGGTCGCCGGCGCAGGAGAACTTGAAGCGCACCTTGTTGCCGCTGCGCTCCATCGCGGTTTGCTTGCAGCGGCCGTCGTGCTGCGGCATTTCGTCGCGCGCCGCCTGCTCGGGCGTGATGCAGATGCGCACGGTGTTCGGCTGGCCGGCGGCCATGCCGACGCCCTTGCCGGCCATCATCTGTTCCATCATCTTGCGCTGGTCCGGCGGCAGCTTGGCCATCTGCTGCTGCATCTGCGCCATGCCCTGCTCGATGCGGCCGCTCTGCGACTTCATCGTCACCGATTGTTCCCACAGGCCCGGCGTGAGTTTCTGCGACCAGGCGGTGGCGCTCAGGCAGGACAGCACGACGGTGGCGGCCAGGGGCAGGTATTTCATGACGCGTCCTCGGTGGGTGGCGTTACGGGGTGTCGCACCAGCTTGGCCATGGCGAGAGGCTCGCCGCCGTCGGCCCCTGCCGCCAGACCGGCGGCCACGCCCAGGCGGTCGGCCTGGCTGCGGTTCTGGCTGACCTTCCACTTGCCGACCAGGCGCGTGACGGGGATGCGGATGCCGACGATGGCGCGCAGCATCTGCTGGATGTAGTCTGCAGGTGCGTCGTCGACGGACCAGGGCGCCGGGCGCGCTGCCTCGTGATGGCCGGTGAGGCGGCCGACCAGGGCGCGCAGCCAGGGTGCGTCGTCGACCGCTTCGAGCACGCCGTGGGCGTGCACGACGGCGTAGTTCCAGGTCGGCACGACCTTGTGCGCGGCGGCCTTGCCCGGGTACCACGAAGGCGACACATAGGCCTGCGGGCCGCTGAACAGGGCCAGCACCGGTGTGCCGGCGGCGACGCGCCACAACGGGTTGGCGCGTGCCACGTGGCCGAGCAGCGTGCCGTGCTCGCCCGCCGCCGGGTCGAACTGCAGCGGCACGTGGTCGGCGGTCAGGCCCTCGGGCCCGCTGCTCACCAGCGCGGCCAGCGGATGCTCGCGCATCAACGCGTGCAGCGCGGCCGGGTCGTGCTGCTCGAAGTGCGGGGGCAGGTACATCGCGGCCCAGTCACGGGATCGTGCGCGCAGTGCCTACCAGCTGCCGACGTTGGGCATCGACAGCCACGGCTCGGCCGGTGCCAGCGCACTGCCGGCCTGCAGCAGTTCGATCGAGATGCCGTCGGGCGAACGCACGAAGGCCATGCGGCCGTCGCGCGGCGGGCGGCTGATCGTCACGCCGTGGTCGGCCAGGCGCTGGCACGTGGCATGGATGTCGTCCACCGCGTAGGCAAGGTGGCCGAAGTTGCGGCCGCCGGTGTAGACCTCGGCGGTGCCGTCGGGCGCGGGCCAGTTGTAGGTGAGCTCGATCTGCGCCGAACGGTCGCCTGGCGCGGCCAGGAAGACCAGCGTGTAGCGGCCGGGCTCGGAGTCGCGCCGCGACAGCACTTCCAGTCCAAGGGCGTCGCGGTAGAAGTGCAGCGAGGCTTCGATGTCGGTCACGCGGACCATGGTGTGCAGGTATTTCATGGCGCGCATTGTCGCCCCTGCACGCGGGTCTTGTCCCCGCTTGCCGTGGCCGCCGCGTCGCGCCGGGTCAGCGGCCCACGCCGGCCAGCACCGCCGCGCCCAGCGACGCGAACACCACGGCGGCGACGCGGTGCACCCAGTGCGCCGGCACATGCTTGACAGCGCGCTCGCCGAGCAGCACCGCCGGCACGTTGGCGATCATCATGCCCAGCGTGGTGCCCAGGGTGACGGCGACCAGCGCCTGGTACTTGGCCGCCAGCATGATGGTGGCGATCTGCGTCTTGTCGCCCATCTCGGCCAGGAAGAAGGCGATCACGGTGATACCGAAGACGCCCAGGCGGCCGGCTCCACGGCCTTGCACCTCTTCGGCCCGGTCGGGCACCAGCATCCACAGCGCCACCGCGATGAACGAGCCGCCGAGGATCCAGCGCATCCACGCCGGGTCGACGACGCGCGTCAGCCAGGTGCCCAGGGCACCGGCGAGGCCGTGGTTGAGCAGCGTGGCGACGAGGATGCCGGCGATGATCGGCCGCGGCCGGCGCCAGCGCGCGGCCAGCAGCAGGGCCAGCAGCTGCGTCTTGTCGCCGATCTCGCCCAGCGCGACGACGCCGGTCGAGACGGCAAAGGCTTCGAACATCGCCGCCGCCGGTCCGTCGCGGGTCAGACGCGGTCGAGCCAGATCGCCATGCCCTGGGCGTTGAGCTCGAGGTCCATCGCGAGCAGCTGCGCGATGGCCCCGCTGTCCATCGTGCAGCCATGCGCGGCCAGGCTGCGCGTGAAGATCGCCAGCTGGCCGCGCTTGAGCGCCTCGTGGCGGTCGCTCGCCGCGCGCTGCGCCTGGCCCAGCGCCGCCAGCTCGTCGATCAGCGACAGCAGCAGCGCGCCCAGCCTCGGCACGCCGCCGACGCGGCCGAAATGCGTGAGGTACATGCACGCCGGCTCGGTGGCGAGCAGGCGGCGGATGGAGTGCTGCAGCACCGGAGGCTCGAACTGCACCGGTGTCGCGGTGGGCAGGATCCACGGTCCGCGTGCGGTGTCGAACTCGGGGTAGCTCAGGCCGAAGGTGTCGCCTGTGAACCAGCCGCGCGTGCTGGCGTCCCAGACGCAATGGTGGTGGCGGGCGTGGCCGGGGGTGTCGGCGAAGACCAGGCTGCGGCTGCCCAGTGGCACCGACATGCCGTCGTGCGTGGCCATGGTGCGTTCGGCCGCCACCGGCACCAGCTTGCCGTACGAGCGTTCCATTTCCTCGCGCCCGTAGACCGCCAGCGCACCCTGCCACAGCGCGCTCGGGTCCACCATGTGGCGCAGGCCGCGGGGGTGCACCAGCATGCGCGCCCGTGGCAAGGCCTGCATCAGCGCACCGGCGCCGCCGGCATGGTCCAGGTGCACGTGCGTGGGGATCACCCAGTCCACGGCGTCGCGCGCCAGGCCCAGTGCGTCCAGCGCACCCAGCAGGCGCGGCAGCGCGTAGGCGGTGCCGGTGTCGATGAAGGCGGCGCGGCCGTCCTGCACGACGAGGTAGGCGGCGTCGAAGCGGTCGCGGAGGAAGCCGGTGTCGACGGCGTGGACACCCTGGCCGAGAGGCTCGAGGTAGGCGGGCAGGGCAGCGGACATGCCGGAATTGTCCGCGATCGCCCATCGTTCACCTGTCAGACACCACGCTGCGACAATCGCTGCAGGAGACCTGGAACCCATGCGCATCGTCTGCATCGGCGGCGGCCCCGCCGGCCTGTATTTCGCGCTGCTGATGAAGCAGCTCGACCCGGCGCACCGCATCACGGTGGTCGAACGCAACCGGCCCTACGACACCTTCGGCTGGGGCGTCGTGTTCTCCGACGCGACGATGGACAACATGCGGCAATGGGACGCCGAGACGGCCGACGCCATCGAGACTGCCTTCAACCACTGGGACGACATCGAGCTGCACTTCAAGGGCCGGTGCATGCGCAGCGGCGGCCACGGTTTCGTCGGCATCGGGCGCAAGAAGCTGCTCAACATCCTGCAGCGGCGCTGCGAGGCGCTGGGCGTGGAGCTGGTGTTCGAAACCGAGGCCGAATCGGATGCCGACTACCCCGACGCCGATCTCGTGATCGCCAGCGACGGCATCAACTCGCGCATCCGCCAGAAGTACGCCGAGGTCTTCCAGCCCGACATCGTGACGCGGCCCAACCGTTTCATCTGGCTTGGCACGACGCGCCTGTTCGACGCCTTCAACTTCCTGTTCGAGAAGACCGAACACGGCTGGTTCCAGGCCCATGTCTACCAGTTCGACGACCGCACCACGACCTTCATCGTCGAGACGCCTGAAGAGGTCTGGCAGGCGCACGGCCTGGACCAGGCGACTGGCGAGCAGTCGGTCGAGTTCTGCGAGCGGCTCTTCGCGCAGCACCTGCAGGGCCACAAGCTGCTGTCCAACGCGCGCCACCTGCGCGGCTCGGCCTGGCTCAACTTCCAGCGTGTGCGCTGCCGGCAGTGGCACCACTTCAACGGCCGCAGCCATGTCGTGCTGATGGGCGACGCGGTGCACACCGCGCACTTCGCCATCGGCTCGGGCACCAAGCTGGCGCTCGAGGACGCCATCGAGCTGACGCGCCTGTTCAAGGACAGCGGCGACGACATCCCCGGCGTGCTGGCCCGCTACCAGGCGGCGCGTGAAGTGGACGTGCTGCGGCTGCAGAACGCAGCCTGGAACGCGATGGAGTGGTTCGAGGTCGTCGGCTCGCGTTACTGCGACCAGCTGCCGCCCGAGCAGTTCATGTATTCGATGCTCACGCGCAGCCAGCGCATCAGCCACGAGAACCTGCGCCTGCGCGACGCTGCATGGCTGGAAGGCTACGAGCGCTGGTTCGCGCGCCAGGCGGGGCTGGCGGTGGGCGAGGGCGTCAAGCCGCCGAGCCCGATGTTCACGCCCTACACGCTGCGCGGCATGACGGTGCCCAACCGCGTGGTGGTGTCGCCGATGGCGATGTATTCGGCACAGGACGGCCTGCCGAACGACTTCCACCTCGTGCACTTCGGTGCGCGCGCGCTCGGCGGCGCCGGGCTGCTGTACACCGAGATGAGCTGCGTCTCGCCCGACGCCCGCATCACGCCGGGCTGCGCTGGTCTGTGGAGCGACGCACAGCGCGACGCCTGGAAGCGCATCGTCGACTTCGTGCACGGCCACGCGGGCGCGAAGATCGGCATCCAGCTCGGCCACGCCGGCCGCAAGGGCAGCACGCAACTGGGTTGGCAGCAGGCCGACGAGCCGCTGGACGACGGCAACTGGCCGCTGGTTTCGGCGTCGGCCATCGCCTGGGGCCCGCACTCACAGCTGCCGCGCGAGATGAGCCGCGCCGACATGGACCGCATCGCGGCCGATTTCGTGGCCGCCACCGAGCGCGCCGCCGCCGCCGGCTTCGACATCCTCGAACTGCACTGCGCCCACGGCTACCTGCTGTCGAGCTTCCTGTCGCCGCTGACCAACCGGCGCAGCGACGACTACGGCGGCAGCGTCGCCAAGCGCGCCCGCTGGCCGCTGGAGGTGTTCACGGCCGTGCGCGCCGCGTGGCCGCAAGAGCGGCCGATCTCGGTGCGCCTGAGCTGCCACGACTGGTTTGCGGGCGGCAACACCGCCGATGACGCAGTGGCCATCGCGCGCCTGTTCAAGGCCGCGGGGGCCGACATCATCGACTGTTCGTCGGGCCAGGTGGTGGCCGATCAGCAGCCGGTCTACGGCCGCATGTACCAGACGCCGTTTGCCGACCGCATCCGCAACGAGGTCGGCATCGCCACCGTCGCGGTGGGTGCGATCTTCGAGGCCGACCATGTCAACATGGTCATCGCCGCCGGCCGTGCCGACCTCTGCGCGCTGGCGCGGCCGCACCTGGCCGACCCGGCGTGGACGCTGCACGAGGCGGCGAAGATCGGGCACGACGCGGTGGCCTGGCCGCTGCCCTACCTGCCGGGACGCAGCCAGTACCTCACCAACGTCAAACGGGCCCAGGCGTGAACCGGGTCCGACGCGCCTTCAAGGACTGAGAGGTTGAGAGGCAATCCCATGCACCCGCGTAAGCCCCCAGAACAGCCGCAATCAAGGCGCAAAGCGCAGCCGGGGTGGGGCCATGACCACAGAGGGTCATGGCCTTCGCAGGCGGCAGGCCCCGCGCAGGCGGGCCC
>JAUXVE010000088.1 GCA_030680415.1 Rubrivivax sp. | reverse complement strand
CGGCGACGAAGAGGCGATGTACTACGACGCCGACTTCATCCGCGCGCTCGAGTACGGCATGCCGCCGGCCGGCGGCTGCGGCATCGGCATCGACCGCCTGATCATGCTGCTGACCGACAGCCAGAGCATCCGCGACGTGATTCTCTTCCCGGCGTTGCGCCGGGAATCCGCCTGATGCATCTGCTGTCGCAGCGCGGCATCAGGCGTTCTTGAAGACCGGCTTGCGCTTGTTGACGAAGGCGTCCATGCCTTCCTTCTGGTCTTCGGTGGCGAACAGCGAATGGAAGATGCGGCGCTCGAAACCGACGCCGTCGGAAAGGCTGCTTTCGAAGGCACGGTTGACGCATTCCTTGGCCAGCGCCACGCTCGGACCGCCCAGGGCGCAGATGGCGGCGGCGGCGGCCAGCGCTTCTTCCAGCAGCTTGTCGGCCGCCACCACGCGCGACACCAGCCCGGCGCGTTCGGCCTCGGCGGCGTCCATCATGCGCCCGGTCAGCACCATGTCCATGGCCTTGCTCTTGCCCACCGCGCGCGGCAGCCGCTGGGTGCCGCCGGCGCCGGGACTGATGCCGAGCTTGATCTCGGGCTGGCCGAACCTGGCGTTGTCGGCGGCGATGATGAAGTCGCACATCATCGCCAGCTCGCAGCCGCCGCCCAGCGCGAAGCCGGCCACCGCCGCGATCACCGGCTTGCGTACCAGGCGGATGGTTTCCCAGTTGCGCGTGATGAAGTTGCCCCGATGCGCGTCCATGTAGGTCTTGTTCGCCATCGCCGAGATGTCGGCGCCGGCGGCAAACGCCTTCTCGCTGCCGGCGATGACGATGCAGCCGATGCCGTCGTCACGGTCCCAGTCCAGCAAGGCGGCGCCGAGCTGGTCCATCAGCGCGTCGTTCAGCGCGTTCAGCTGCTTGGGGCGGTTCAGCGTGACGAGGCCGGTGCGGCGCTGGCCTTCGTCGCCGCGCACTTCGGTCAGGATCAGGGCATCCGTCATGGGGGTCTCCTCGGGGATCTGCAGGAACTATACGGCGGCGATTCGGGGCCACTGCGGGACATTTGCGCATGCCGCCGGCAGCGCCAGCGGTTAAGCTGCCGGCCCCGACCGGTGTGCGGTCGCCCGGCGACGCTTGCATGCCCACCATCTTCCGCAAAACGGCCAAAGGCGTGTCCGAGATCGCGACCCGCGAGCACCGGCTCGCGCCGCGCATGCGCGGCGCGCTGATCATGGTGGACGGCAAGCGCAGTGACGCCGACCTGCGCCCGCTGATCGCGCAGCAGCCCGACGAGACGCTGGCGGCTCTCGCCGAGCAGGGCTTCATCGAGGTGCTGGCCACGGTACCGGCGGCGGCGCAGGTGCCGCGCGCTGTGGCGCCAGCCGCGGCGGCGCCGGCCCGGCCCGCGGCGGACTTCGAAGCCAGACGTGGCGCCGCCGTGCGCGCTCTCAACGACCGGCTCGGCCCGCACGCCGAGACGCTGGCCATGAAGATGGAACGTACGCGCACGGCCGACGAACTGCGCCCCTTGCTGGCCGACGCGGTCCGGTTCATCGGCCACGCCCGTGGCCGTGCCGCGGCCGATGACTACGCGGCGCGTTTTGCCGACCTCTGATACCGATTCGCACGCCATCGAAGAGAAGGGGCTGCCCGCTTGCGGCCCGTTGCGGACCTTGCCGGGTGTGCGCTTTCTGCGCTCGACGTTTTGCGCCGGTCGCGGCAGGCGGTGCCCGGCGGGGGCGCTGACTGTGGCGGTCGGTGCTGCGCACCGACTCCCCTGCGCTGCTCGCCTTGAGG
>JAUXVE010000087.1 GCA_030680415.1 Rubrivivax sp. | reverse complement strand
CCTCAAGGCGAGCAGCGCAGGGGAGTCGGTGCGCAGCACCGACCGCCACAGTCAGCGCCCCCGCCGGGCACCGCCTGCCGCGACCGGCGCAAAACGTCGAGCGCAGAAAGCGCACACCCGGCAAGGTCCGCAACGGGCCGCGAGCAGACGACCCACTTCCAGTCGATCGATCTCGAATCCGTATCAGAAGCTGGATCCCGGCTGCAGCAGGAACGCCTTCTCTTCGGCGCTGCTGGCGCGCCCGAGGATGGCGTTGCGGTGCGGGAAACGGCCGAAACGCACGATCACGTCGCGGTGGCGGCGCGCATAGTCCAGTGCGCTCGCCAGCGCCTCGCGGTGCGGCCCGGCAGCGCCCGCCAGGGCCTCGAACAGGCGCACGCATTGCTGCTGAACCGCCGCGTCTTCGGCATGCTCCAGCGGCATGTAGGCAAACCAGCGCCGCAGCGGCGGCAGTTGCAGGTCGGCGCCGCTGTCCACCAACGCGCGAGCCAGCGCCAACGCCCGTACGTCACCGGCAAAGGCGGCCGGCGTGCCGCGGTACATGTTGCGCGTGAACTGGTCCAGCAGCAGGACCAGCGCCAGTGCCCCGTCGGGCTGTGCAGACCATGCGTCGAGACGGCCCGCCAGCGCCGCCCGCACCGCGGCGCCGAAGTGCTGGGCGATGGCCTGGTCGAAGGCGCCGCTGCGTTTGAACCAGCGTGGGTCGACCTCGTCTTCGCTGCCGAACCAGAAGCCCAGCACCGTGGCCGGCGTCACCTGCTGTGCCGTGTTCATGCGACGGTGGGGCGGGTTCGGGGTGGCGCTCATGTTGCCGACTCCGTGGTCATCGTGTCCGTTGGCGCCGCCTGGCCGCCCCGGCGCCTGAACAGCCGCCCCACCGCCTGCACCGCGTCGTCGACGAAGGTGTAGACGACCGGGATCACGAGCAGGCTGAGGAAGGTGGAAGTGATGAGCCCGCCGATGACGACGATGGCCATCGGGCTGCGAAAGCTCGGGTCGGTGCCTATGCCCAGAGCGATCGGCATCATGCCGGCGCCCATCGCGATGGTCGTCATGACGATCGGCCGCGCGCGCTTGCGGCAGGCGTCCAGCACCGCGTGCCAGCGCTCCAGGCCGTGGTCGCGGCGCGCGATGACGACGTAGTCGACGAGCAGGATCGAGTTCTTCGTCGCGATGCCCATCAACATGATCATGCCGATCATCGCCGGCATCGTGAGGTCCTGGCCGGTGACGAACAGCGCCAGCACGGCCCCCGGCACCGACAGCACCAGCGCGGCCAGGATGGTGACCGGCAGCACCCAGGCGTGGAACAGCAGCACGAGCACGATGTAGATGCACAGCACGCCGGTGGCCATCGCCAGCGTGAAGCTGCCGAACAGTTCGGCCATGGCCTCGGCGTCGCCCACCGTGGTCTTGATGACACCCGGCGGCAGCGTCTGCAGGCTGGGCAGCGCGTCGGTCAGCGCCTGCACCTCGCCCAGCGGCAGGCCGCCCAGTTCGATCTCGAAGTTGACGTTGCGCTGACGGTTGAAGCGGTCGATCTGCGCCGGTCCGCTGTCGACGGTCAGCGTGGCGACGCTGTTCAGCGGCACCGGCCCGCGCGCACCGGGCACGGCCAGGCGCTCGATCAGGTTCAGGTCCTGACGCGCCGCCGGCGGCAGCTTCACCACCACCGGCACCTGGCGCTGCGACAGGTTGAGCTTGGCCAGCCCCTGGTCGAAGTCGCCCGCGGTGGCGATGCGCAGCGTGTCGGCGATCGCCGCCGAGCTGACACCCAGGTCGGCGGCACGCGCGAAGTCGGGCCGCACCACGAGCTCGGGGCGCTGCAGGCTGGACGTGCTGGTGACGTTGCCGATGCCGGGCACGGTGCGCAGCTCCTGCTCGACGCGAGCGGCGTGGGCGGCCAGCACGGCGCCGTCCTCACCGGCCAGCACGAGCACGTACTTCTCCGACGAACCGCCGAAGCCGACCGTGAAACGCGCGCCCGGGATCGCCTCCAGCCGCATGCGCAGGTCGCCCTCCACCTGCTGCTTGGTGACGCCGCCGCGTTCGCCGCGCGGCGTCAGGTTGAGCGTCAGCGTCGCCTTGCGCGCCTCGGCCGCGCCCTGCGGCGCGAAGGGGTCGCCACCGGCGCTGCCACCGCCCACCGCGGTGTAGACGAGCTTGACGTGCGGGTTCTTCTGCACCGCCTCGCGCGCCTGCTCGGCCACCGCCAGCGTCTGCTTGAAGGTGCTGCCCGGCGGCAACGAGACGTAGACCTGCGTCTGCGACAGGTCGTCGGGCGGGAGAAAGCCGCCGGCGATCTGCCCTGTGAAGAGCGGTGCGCACGAAGCGGCGCCGAAGGCAGCGGCGCCGGCCAGCGTCCACAGCCGGTGCTTCAGGCACCACGCGGCCAGCTTCTGGTATTGCGTCAACCAGCGCGGCTCGCCGTGGTCCTTCTCCGGCAGCGTCAGCAGGTAGGCCGCCATCATCGGGGTCAGCATGCGCGCCACCACCAGGCTGAAGAAGACCGCGATCGCCGCCGTCCAGCCGAACTGCACGAAGAACTTGCCCGGCACGCCGCTCATGAAGGCGGTCGGCAGGAAGACCGCGATCAGCGTGAAGGTGGTGGCGATGACCGCCAGCCCGATCTCGTCGGCGGCCTCCATCGCCGCCTGCATGGGTGACTTGCCCATGCGCAGGTGGCGCATGATGTTCTCGATCTCGACGATGGCGTCGTCGACCAGGATGCCGACCACCAGCGACAGCGCCAGCAGCGTCACCACGTTGAGCGTGAAGCCCATGAAGTACATGGCGCCGAAGGCCGGGATGATCGACAGCGGTAGCGCCACCGCGGCGACCAGGGTGGCCCGCCAGTCGCGCAGGAAGAACCAGACCACGACGACGGCCAGCAAGGCGCCTTCGACCAGCAGCCACATCGAGCCGGTGAAGTTCTCCTGCACCGGGTCGACGAAGTTGAAGGCCTCGGTGATGGTGATGTCGGGCCGCTGCAGCTTGAGCTTGTCCAGCGCCGCCGCCACGCCCTGGGCGACCTCGACCTCGCCGGCGCCGCGCGAGCGCGTGATCTCGAAGCCGACCACCGGCTGGCCGTTGAGCAGCGCGGCGCTGCGCGTCTCGGCCACCGTGTCGCTGACGCGGGCCACGCTGGCCAGGCGCACGTGGCGGCCGTCGGCGAGCGTGACTTCCATCGCGGCCAGTTCGCCCGCCGAGGACACGGTGGCGACGGTGCGCACCGACTGCTCGGCGCCGCCGAGGTCGGTGCGCCCACCCGAGGCGTCCTGCTGCATGTTGCGCAGTGCGCGCGAGATGTCGGCCGCGGTGGCGTTCAGCGCCAGCAGCCTGGCCGGGTCGAGTTCGACATGGACCTCGCGCGTGACGCCGCCGACACGGCCCACGGCGCCGACACCGCGCACCGCCAGCAGTGCGCGCGTGACCTCGTTGTCGACGAACCAGCTCAGGCCCTCGGCGTCCATGCGGCTGGAGGCCACGGTGTAGGTCAGGATCGGCAGCCCGGCGATGTTGACCTTGCTGATCTGCGGGTCGCGCAGGTCGCCGGGCAGGTCGGAACGCACACGCTGCACGGCGTCGCGCACGTCGTCCAGCGCCTCCTGCGGCGTGCGCTCGAGGCGGAACTCCACCGTGATCAGGGCGCTGCCGTCCTGCACCTTGGTGTAGATGTTCTTCACGCCCTGCAGCGTGGCCACCGAGTTCTCGATCTTGCGCGCGACCTCGGTTTCCATCTGCGCCGGCGCCGCCCCGGGCAGGCTGGCGCTGACGACGACGGTGGGCAGCTCGATGTCCGGGAACTGCTGGATCTTCATCTGCCGGTAGCCCATCAGGCCCGCCAGCGTGAGCAGGATGAAGAGCAGGAGCGCCGGGATCGGGTTGCGGATCGAATACGAAGAAACGTTGATCGCCATGCTCGGCCTCGTTGACGAAAACTCGCGCGCGACGATCAGTTCTTCGCTGGCGGCGTGGCGGCGGGTGGCTGCACGACGCGCACGCTATCGCCGTCGGCCAGGAAGCCGGCGCCGCTGTCGACGACGCGCGCCGCGGCGTCCAGGCCGGCAGTGATCTCGATGCGCTCGCCGGCGCGGCGGCCGACCTCGACCTTGGCCCGACGCACACGCGAGTCGGCTTGCAGCCGGAAGACGTAGCTGAAGCCGTCACGCAGCAGCACCGCGCCCTGCGGCAGCGTCAACGCCGGCGTGTGGCCGACCTCGAACTCGCCGCGCGCAAACATGCCGGCCTTGACGCCGCCGGGCGGCAGGCCGTCGCCGCGCGTCGCCGGCGGCGGCAGGTCGACGTAGACGAGGCCGTTGCGCGTGCCGGCGTCGACGGTGGGTGCGACCATGCGCACCTTGCCGGCCAGCGGCGCGCTGCCGGCCGGCGTGATGCGCACTGTCTGGCCCGGGCGCAGCAAGGCCAGGTCGGCCGCGGCGACCTCGGCGCGCCACTCCAGCCGCCCCTGCCGGATGAGCCGGAACAGCTCCTGCCCGGCTGGCAGCACGGCGCCGACGGTGGCGCTGCGCGCCGAGATCACGCCGTGGTCGGGGGCCAGCACCTGGGTCTGGCCCAGGCGCAGCTGCTGCAGCCGCGCGGCGGCGCGCTGCGCCTCCAGGCGCGCCGTGGCGGTGCGCTCGGCAGTAAGGTATTGGTTGATCTGCTGCGCCGACAGCGCACCGGTGGCCTGCAGATCGCGTGCCCGCTGGGCGTTGGCGCTGGCGTCGGCGAGCACGGCCTCGGCCTCGGCCACCGCGGCGGCGATCTGCGCCAGCTCGGCACGCACCGGGTCGGCGCCGAAGGTCGCCAGCACCTGGCCGCGCTGCACGCGGTCGCCGACGTTGACGCGCACCTCGGCCAGCCGCAGACCGTTGGCCTCGGTGCCGATGCTGGCCTCCTGCCAGGGCGCGATGCTGCCGTTGGCCGCCACCGTGACGGGCCAGGTGGCGCGCTGCGGCTGCGTCACCGTGACGGTGAGCGCCGGCCTGGCGGCGGCCGGGCCGGCGGCCGGCGGCGGCGCCTTGTCAGCGGACACGCGCATGAACAGCAGCGCGACCACACCGACGGCCAGCACGGCCGCGGCGGCCAGCCACCAGCGACGTGGGCGAAAGGCGGAAGAGGCGGGGGCGACGGGCATGGTGGCAGACGGGGCGGTGAGGGGTGAAGACGCCATCAACGGCCGGCGCCGGTGGTGGCCGCGGGCGTGCCGGCGGCAGCGACGCCGGGCGGCGGCGACAGCGCCGCGCCTTCGCGCCAGCCGCCGCCCAGAGCGCGGTACAGGGCGATCCAGGCCGCAGCGTCTTCGCGCTGCAGTTCGATGAGCGCGATCTGCGCCGCCACGGCATTGCGGCGGGACTCCTCCAGCTCGAACAGGCTGGCCAGCCCGCCCTGCTGGCGCGCAGCGGTGGCACGCAGCGAGGCCTCGAAGCCCGCGGCCGCCAGCCGGGCGTCGGCGCTGCGCTCGGCCGTGGCGTGCAGGGCAACGAGCGCCGCCTCGACCTCGCGCACGGCACGCCGCACTTGCGCCCGGTACAGTGCCACGGCCTCGTCGTAGCCGGCCTGGGCGGCGGCGCTGGCGGCCGCGCGAGAGCCGCCGTCGAGCACCGGGAACACCACCTGCAGCGGCCCGAAGGACCAGGTCAGGCCGGAGACGGTGTCGCCGCCGCTGCGCAGCGTGGTCTGCGCCAGGTTGCCCGACAGGCTGAGCTGCGGCCGCTCGCGCGCCTGCGCGTCGGCACGGTCACCGGCGGCGGCGACCACGGCGCGGGCGGGGGCAAACACGTCCGGGCGCTGCGCCAGGGCTGCGGCGGGCACGGTGGCGGGGGCGATGACCGGTGGCGCCGGCAAGGCGGCGCTGGCCGGCGCCAGGCGTCGGCGCAGGTCGGGCTCGGGCAGGTCGGTCAGTTCCACCAGCGACTTCACCAGCGTGTCGCACTGCGCCCGCAGCGCGCCGAGCTGGCTGCGCGCCCGCGCCGCGCCGGCGCGGGCCAGAGCGGCGTCGGCCGGCGCGGTGAAACCGGCGCGCGCGCTGAGTTCGCTCAGGCGCGCGGTTTCGGCGCGCGACGCAGCGTCCAGCGCCGTCTGCTCGCGTTGCGCTTCGCAGGCCCGCAACGCCAGGTAGCTGGTGGCCGTCTCGGCAGCGACGGCGGCGCGCGCGTCGTGCCAGAGTGCCTGCGCAGCTTCGAGTCGCGCCTGGGCGGCATCGCGGGCGGCGGCCAGGCCGCCGAAGAGGTCGATCTCCCAGGCCGCCTGTACGCCCAGGCTGGCGCTGCCCGCGACCGGTGCGCCGGGTGCCGAGCGGCCCTGCGTGGCGCTCAGGCCCAGCCCGGCCTGCGGCCCGGCGGCGCTGCCGGC
>JAUXVE010000084.1 GCA_030680415.1 Rubrivivax sp. | reverse complement strand
TTTCCACGACATGGCGCCGGGCACGACGCACGAGGCCACTTTTTGCTGCGGCGGCGGCGGCGGTCTGCTCACCGACGACTTGCTCGAGCTGCGCGTCAAGGGCTCGCTGCCGCGCATGGAGGCGCTGCAGCAAGTGGTCGACCGCCACGGTGTCAACTTCATGGCAGCCATCTGTGCGATCTGCAAGGCGCAGTTCAGCAAGGTGCTGCCGTTTTACGGCTTCGACATGAACATGATCGGCGGCGTGCACCAGCTGGTGTCCAAGGCGATCCGGCTCGGCGAGCCCCACTGAACCCGATCGAGGAGAGCCCATGTCCAGCACGACAGACACGGTGAAGGCGCAGCCACTGAACTTTCGCCGCTACAAGGACGGCGACGCCAAGCCCTTGCCCTGGCAGCAGGAGATCTTCGACGGCGAGCACTCGCACAAGTGCCCGACCTACGTCCAGAGCACACCGCCCTGCCAAGGCGCCTGCCCGTCGGGCGAAGACATTCGCAGCTACCTCAACATCGTGCGCGGCATCGAAAAGCCGCCGGCCGGCACGACCTGGCAGGAATACGCCTGGCGCCGCCTCACCGAGGCCAACCCGCTGCCGTCGGTGATGGGCCGGGTCTGCCCGGCGCCTTGCGAGTCGGGTTGCAACCGCAACGAGGTCGAGGACTTCGTTGGCATCAACTCGGTCGAGCATTTCCTGGGCGAATACGCGATCGAGCACAAGCTTGGTTTCAACAAGCCGGCGGCGCGCAGCAGCAAGACGGTGGCGGTGATCGGCGGCGGGCCGGCCGGGCTTTCGGTGGCCTACCAGCTGGCGCGCAAGGGCCACGCCGTGACCATCTTCGACGAGCGCGCCGAGCTGGGCGGGATGATGCGCTACGGCATCCCGGGGTTCCGCACGCCGCGCGCGGTGCTGGACGCCGAGATCCAGCGCATCCTGGACCTCGGAGTCGTCGCGCAGATGAACTGCCGCATCGGCACCGACATCACGCTCGAGCAAATCCGCGCGCAGTTCGACGCCGTCTTCCTGGGCCTGGGCGCGCAGTCGGGCCGGCCCTTGCCGGTCGAGGGCGCCGAGGCGCCCAACTGCGTCACCGCGACCTCGTTCCTGATGGCCTTCAACGACGGCCGCATGCGCCATGTGGGCAAACGTGTCGTCGTCGTCGGTGGCGGCGACACCTCGATCGACGTCGCCACCGTCGCCCGGCGCCTGGGCCACATCGACCAGATCCACGAGTCCGACCGGCCCGAGAACGCCATCGCCGGCTACGCCGCGCACGACGCGGCCTCGCTGTCGCGGCGCCAGGGCGCCGAGGTCACGCTGACTTCGATCTTCGACATCGAGAAGATGCAGGCCAGCAAGAACGAGGTCGAGCACGCGCTGGCCGAGGGCATCGTCGTCCGTGGCGGCATGGCGCCGGTGGCGGTGATCCGCGATGCCGGCGGCCGCGCCACCGCGCTGCGCATCGCGCGCTGCGAAGCCAAGATGATCGGCGGCCGGCTCGACGTGAAGGTCATACCCGGCACCGAGGAAGACATCGAGGCCGACCTCGTCGTCTCGGCCATCGGCCAGGCAGTGGACTTCACCGGCCTGGAGACGCTGAACAACGGCAAGGGCGGCATCAGCTCGGACAAGAACTACCAGGTGCAGGGCCAGCCCGGCATCTTCGTCGGCGGCGACGTGGTGCGCCCGCACCTGCTGACCACCGCCATCGGCCACGGCGCGATTGCCGCCGAAGGCATCGACCGTCACCTGCGCAGCGAGGCGCTGGACAAGCGCCCCAAGATCGACGTGCACGGCTTCGACCTCATGCGCAAGATGGTCGAGAAGGGTCTGAAGGTGACGCAGATCGACGAGCCCACCTGGGGCACCGACAGCAGCACAGGCGCGATCCACAACTACGACAACCGTTCCGACCGCTACGTCATTCCGCACAACGAACTCTTCCTCGGCCACTTCAACTACACGCCGCGCAACCGGCGCAAGGTCGTCACGCTGACGGCCGCAGAGGCGCTGAGCAATTTCGAGGAGCGGCTGATCCCGCTGCTGGAGGCGCAGGCACAAGCCGAGGCCAAGCGCTGCATGAGCTGCGGGCAGTGTTTCGAGTGCGACAACTGCGTCGTCTATTGCCCGCAGACGGCGGTGTTCAAGGTGCCGAAGGCCAAGGCGACGACAGGCCGCTACGTGGACACCGACTACACCAAGTGCATCGGCTGCCACATCTGCAAGGACGTCTGCCCCACCGGCTACATCCAGATGGGCCTCGGAGAGTAGGACCATGCGCGCGATCTCGGCGTCGATCAGCCTGCTCGCGGCCCTGGCCGTGGGCGGGGCGCTCGCTGCCGACCCGGCTGGGCGCACGCCTCGGCCGGTGGTCGAGAAGGCCGCGGCCGGCACGCAATGCGTCGCCGAGCCGGCCGTGATGCGCCGCAGCCACATGGACTTTCTGAAGCACCAGCGCGACGACACCGTGCACGGCGGCATCCGCGGCGCGAAGTACAGCCTGAAGGGCTGCATCGATTGCCACGCCAGCCGGCAGACCGGCAGCGTGGCCAAGGCCGAGACCAACTTCTGCGTCAGCTGCCACGCCTACGCAGCGGTGAAGATCGACTGTTTCGAGTGCCACGCCAGCAAGCCGGCCGTGGCTGTCGCGCAGAAGGAGCCGAAATGAGCCGGCGCGGCTTCCTCGGCGTCGCTGCCGCCGGCTTGGCCGGCGTCGTGCTCGCGCCCGGCATCCGCCTGATCGAGATTGCCCAGGCGGCCAGTTCTGCGGTCACACCCACCGCCGGCGCCAGCCCCAAGGTGCGCTGGGGCATGCTCATCGACACCACGAAGTGCGCCAGCGGCTGCACCGACTGCGTCACCGCCTGCAACACCGAGAACGGCCTCGATCCGCGGCCCACGCCGACCTCGGCGCAGTGGATACGCAAGGTCGAGATCAAGGAGATCAAGACCGGCCGCGCTGCGTCGGTGCCGGTGATGTGCCAGCACTGCGCCGAGCCGCCGTGTGTCGACGTCTGCCCCACCGGCGCCTCGTTCAAGCGCGCCGACGGCATCGTGCTCGTCGACCGCCACAGCTGCATCGGCTGCCGCTACTGCGTGATGGCCTGCCCCTACAAGGCGCGCTCCTTCGTGCACGAGGAGCTCACCGATCAGAAGCCCGACGTGCCGCGCGGCAAGGGCTGCGTCGAGGGCTGCACGCTGTGCGTGCACCGCCTCGACAAGGGCGACAAGACCACCGCCTGCGCCGAGGCCTGCACGAAGGCCGGCCACGGCGCCATCGTCTTCGGCGACCTCAACGACTCGAGCAGCGAAATCGCACGCCGCGTGCGCGAGATCCAGACCACGCAGCTGCGCGCCGACCTGAAGCTGGACCCCGGTGTCAGGTACCACGGGATCTGAACGATGAGAACGCCCGCCGACACCCGCAATTTCTGGCTCCTCGTCGCCCTGGGCGGCCTGGTCACGGCGCTCGGCTTGGGCGCGGCTCACTACATGGAAGTGCACGGCCACATCGTCACCGGCATGAGCAACCAGGTGGTGTGGGGCCTGCCGCATGTCTTCGCCATCTTCATGATCGTGGCCGCCTCGGGCGTGCTCAACGTGGCGTCGATCGGCTCGGTGTTCGGCCAGCCGGTGTACAAGCCGCGCGCGCCGCTGTCGGGCCTGCTGTGCCTGGCGCTGCTGGTGGGCGGGCTGATGGTGCTGATGCTCGACCTGGGCCGGCCCGAGCGCATCATCGTCGCTGCCACGCACTACAACTTCGCCTCCGTCTTCGCCTGGAACGTGATCCTGTATTCGGGCATGGTCGGCCTCGTCGTCGTCTACCTGTGGACGATGTTCGAGCGCCGCTACAACGCCTGGTCCAAGCCCGCCGGCCTGGCCGTGCTGGTGTGGCGCTTCGTGCTGACCACCGGCACCGGCTCGATCTTCGGCTTCCTGGTCGCGCGCCAGGCCTACCAGTCGGCGCTGCTGGCACCGCTGTTCATCGTGTTGTCCTTCGCCTGGGGGCTGGCGGTGTTCCTGGTCGTGCAGGCCACGATGGACGCCTGGAACGGCCGCACCCTCGCACCCGAGATCCGCCGCCGCCTGTCGCGACTGCTGGGCATCTTCATCGCCGCATCGCTGTACCTGGTGGCCGTGTACCACATGACCAACCTCTACTTCGCGCGCCAGGGGGCGTTCGAGGCCTTCATCCTGCTGGGGCGGGACGGCGGCGGCATCCACGCGCTGCTGTTCTGGGGCGGCTACGTGCTCGTCGGCTCGGTGGCGCCGCTGGTGCTGCTGTTCCACCCGCGCTTCAGCGGCGACCGCGGCATGCTGGCGGCATCGGCGCTGGTGACGCTGGGCGCCTTCGCCTGGCTCTTCGTCTTCATCATCGGCGGCCAGGCCTTCCCGCTGGAGATCTTCCCCGGCCACGTGGTCAGCAGCAGCTTCGCCGACGGTGCGGTGGAGCACTACGTGCCGTCGCTGCCCGAATTCCTGCTCGGCGTGGGCGGGCTGGGCGCGGCCTTCCTGCTGACCATCGTCGGCGTGCGTGCCTTTGACTTCCTGCCGCAGGACGACCTGCCCGTGGTGCGGCATTGACATGAACCGCCTGCTCGTCTCGGCCGCCCACAAGTCCTCGGGCAAGACCACGGTCACGCTCGGGCTGTGCGCCGCATTGACTGCGCAGGGCACCACCGTGCAGCCGTACAAGAAAGGCCCGGACTACATCGACCCGATGTGGCTGGCGCGCGCCGCCGGCCGGCCCTGCTTCAACCTCGACCCGCACCTGATGGACGACGCCGCGCTGCTGCGCTGCTTCTTGCTGGGCCTGCGCGGCGCCGAGCTGGCGCTGGTCGAGGGCAACAAGGGCCTGTACGACGGTCTGGCGCTGGACGGCAGCAACAGCAACGCCGCGGTGGCGCGCAAGCTGGGCCTGCCGGTGCTGCTGGTGATCGACGCCCGCGGCATGACGCGCGGCATCGCGCCCCTGCTCCTGGGTTACCAGGCTTTCGAGCGCGACATCCGCATCGGCGGCGTCGTCCTCAACCGCGTCGGCGGCGCGCGCCACGAAGCCAAGCTGCGCGCCGTGATCGAACACTACACCGACCTGCCGGTGCTCGGCGCGGTGGCCGAAGACGAGCGCCTGGCGCTGACCGAACGCCACCTGGGCCTGATGCCCTGCGCCGAGGTCGACGACGCGCAGGCGCGCGCGCAGGCCATCGGCCGTATCATCGGCGCCCAGGTCGACCTGGGGCGCGTGCGCGAACTCGCGGCATCGGCCGGGCCGCTGCCCATCGCAGCCACCCACGCATCCACACCGGCGCCGGCAGGGCCGGCCGCCCGCCGGCCCGACCTGCGCGTCGGCATCGCCCGCGACCGCGCCTTCGGTTTCTACTACCCCGACGACCTGGCGGCGCTCGAAGCGGCCGGCGCCGAACTGGTGACCATCGACACCCTGCACGATGCACGCCTGCCGGCTCTCGACGGCCTGTTCATCGGCGGCGGTTTTCCAGAGGCCTGCATGGCCGAGCTGCAAGCCAACACGGCGCTGCGCGGAGCGCTGCGCGAGGCCATCGTTGCCGGCCTGCCGACCTACGCCGAATGCGGCGGCCTGATGTACCTGTCACGCAGCATCACCTGGCAGGGACGCACGGCGCGCATGGTGGGGGCGATACCCGGCGACGCCGTGATGCACGCGCGGCCGGTGGGCCGCGGCTACGTGCAACTGCAGGAGACGGCTGCCATGCCCTGGGACGACGGCGGCACCGGCGCCCTGCGCGGCCACGAATTCCACCACTCGAGCCTGGAGAACCTCGACCCCGGGGTCGCCTTCGCTTACCGGGTGCAGCGCGGCCACGGCATCGACGGTCAAAACGACGGCGTGCTGGTGCACAAGTTGCTGGCCTCGTATGCGCATCTGCGCAGCGCGGCCGGGTCACGCTGGGCGCCGCGCTTCGTCGCCTATGTGCGCGAGCAGCGCGAACGTCGCCTGGCCGCGACGGCGTCCCCGGCCCAGGCCGTGCCGGCATGACCGAACGGAACACGACGATGCACAACACCCTCCAGCGCACGGTGCAGGTCGAAGGCCGCGCCGTCCCGACCGACAGCGAAGGCTACCTGCAGCATCTGGGCGACTGGTCGGAAGCCTTCGCACGCGCACTGGCGCGCCAGGAGGAGCTGACCCTGACGCCGGAACACTGGGAAGTCATCCGCTTCCTGCGCCAGTACTACCAGGAGCACGGCGTGCAGGCGCAGGTACGCGTGATGATCAAACACTTCACGCAGGCCTGGGGGCCGCAGCGTGGCAGCAACCACCATCTGCACGACCTGTTCCCGCGCGGCGGGCCGCAGAAGCAGGGCAACCGCCTCGCCGGGCTGCTGCGCACCAAGGGAGAACACTGAAATGAGCGACACGATGTTCAGCGTCACCACCGCCGCCGCCAGCGAGATCCTGGCCGCTGCGGCGCGCAGCGATGCCGCCGGCATGGCCCTGCGCGTGGCCGCCAGGCAGGTGGCCGACGGCTCGATCGAATACGGCATGGGCTTCGACGAGCAGCGCGAGGACGACGAGCCGGCCACGTTCGACGGCCTGACCGTGCTCGTCGGCTCGCCGAGCCGTCCGTTGCTGGCCGGCACCGTGCTGAACTATGTGGAAGTCGGGCCCGGGCGTTTCGATTTCGTTTTCATTCCATCCCCCGACGATGCCGGCACGGCCTGCGAGTCCGGTGCGCCGAAGGCGCGCGACGCTTGCGGCAGCGGCGGCTGCGGCAGCTGCGGTGCTTGACGGGCGTGCCGCCGTTGCGATGGAGCCAGACATGAATTCTTTCGTCGACATCCCCGCCATGATCGCCGCCTGCCGCGCCAGCTGCGGCACGGTCCACCTGGTCGGCGCCGGCCCTGGCGACCCCGATCTGCTGACGCTGCGCGCGGCGCGCCTGCTGGCGCAGGCCGACGTCGTGGTCTACGACCACCTCGTCGGGCCCGGCGTGATGGCGCTGGTGGGCGCGGCTGCCGAGCGTGTCTACGTCGGCAAGGAGCGCAGCCACCACAGCATGGCGCAGGAAGACATCAACGCGCTGCTGGTGCAGCTGGCGCGAGCCGGGCGCAGCGTGGTGCGGCTCAAGGGGGGCGACCCCTTCGTCTTCGGCCGCGGCGGTGAAGAGCTGCAGGTGCTGGCCGCCGAGGGCGTGCCCTTCGAGGTCGTGCCCGGCATCACCGCCGCCTGCGGCGTGGCCAGCTACGCCGGCATCCCGCTCACGCACCGCGACTACGCGCAGAGTTGCACCTTCGTCACCGGCCACCTCAAGGACGGCAGCTGCGACCTCGACTGGCCCGCGCTGGCGCGCCGGCGCCAGACGGTCGTGATCTACATGGGGCTGTCGGCGCTGGCGACGATCTGCACGCAACTCGTCGCCCACGGCCTGCCGGCCGACTGGCCCGCCGCCGTGGTGGCGCAGGGCACGCTGGCGTCGCAGCGTACGGTCTGCGCGACGCTGGGCACACTGGCCGATGCGGTGGCGCGCGCCGGGCTGCGGTCACCCTGCCTGACGATCGTCGGCGAGGTCGTGCGCCTGCACGACGAGCTCGCCTGGTTCGACCGCCAGCACGGCGGCGAACCGGCCCTCGACGATCTCACCGCCCTCCCTGCCCTCCCTGCCCTCGCAACCCTTGGCGCCTGAACCATGAACCTACACTCAGTCACTTTCGCCGCCACCGCTCTCGCCGCTGGCCTTGCCGCCGCCTCGTCGGCGCTGGCGCAGACACCGCCCGTCGCGATGTCGGCACCCTGGGCGCTGGCGATGTGCAGCGCCTGGAACGCCGACGCCACGCTGACCGACAAGCTCGTCGAGTCCGGCTGGGTCAGGAACGACGATGGGCGCGGCTTCAAGGCCATGCAGATCTACCGCGCGGACTGCCCGAATGCAGCGCGTGTCGAATTGCAGATCGCGCTCAAGGACGACAAGGCGCAGTGTGTCTACGGCGGCGCGGCACGCACGGACAAGCTCGCCGGCGGCGCCGACTACCTGATGTGGGCCGACACGCCGCGCTGGCGCGAGATGGGCGCCGGGGACTACGGCCCGATGCGCGCGATGATGTTCGGCCGCCTGAACTTCGAGGGTCCGAAGATGGAGGCCATGGGCAACATGGGGCCGTTCGGGAGCTTCCTGCTGCTGGTGGGCAAGGTCCCGGGCGACTGGGCCGCCTGCCCCTGATCGAGGTGTCGACGCCCGTTCACCGCGAGCCCGAGGCGCGCGCCTCGACGGCCAGCACAGCGGCCTCGACGCGCGAGCTCAGATTGAGCTTGGACAGGATGTGCCGCACGTGCAGCTTCACCGTATCGTGGCTGATGTCGAGCGCCCGCGCGATCGCCTTGTTGCTCTCGCCGCGGGAAAGGTGCTCGAGGATCTGGCGTTCGCGTTCGGTCAGCGAATCGAGCAGCCCCCTGGGGTTGCCGCCCTTGCCACCCATCTGCAGCATCTGGGCGAGCTTGAGCGTCATCGCCGGCGACACCGTGAGCTCCCCGCGCGCGGCGCGCTCGATGGCCGCGATCACCTCCTCGGGTTCCATGTCCTTGAGCAGGTAGCCGCGCACGCCGATGCGCAGCGCCGCCGCCAGGTCCGCTTCGGCGTCGCTCATGGTCAGGATCAGCGCGGGCGTGTCGATGCCCTCCGCGCGCATGCGGCGCAGGAGCGTGAGCCCGTCGGTCGACGGCATGCGCAGATCCAGCACCAGAAGGTCCGGTTTGTGCTCACGCAGCACGCTTGCCAGCTGTTCCGTGTCGCCCAGGGCGGCCACGACCTGAACGCTGCTGCGCCTGTGCAGCAGGTCGGTCAGCCCGGTGCGGCACAGCGCATGATCGTCGACGAGGACGATACGAACGGGTTCCTGGCTCATGACGTGGCGCCCATCTGCGCGCCTCTCGGAACACGCACCCGTACGCGGGTGCCGCCGCCCTCGCGGCGGCCGATCTCGATCAGCCCGCCGAGGCTCGCGGCGCGCTGGCGCATGATGTCGATGCCGTAGTGCGGTTCGCGCTCGCCTTCGTCGGCCCCCGGCAGGCCGTAGCCGTCGTCCTCGACGAGGATTTCGACCGTGTCGGCGCCGCCGTCGATGGTCACCCAGGTGTGGCGAGCGCCGGCGTGGCGGGCGATGTTGGTCAAGGCCTCCTGCACGATCCGGGAGAGCTGAACCTCGTGCGCCGGCGACAGCGTCACTGTGGGCGCACGATCGCTGAACGCCAGTTCGATGCCCGTCGTCTGCTCGAATTCGGCGATGCTGGACTGCAGCGCATGGCGCAGCCCGAGCGGATCCACCGGCGCCCGGAAATGCGTCAGCAACTCGCGCACGCTGGCATGGGCTTCGGTGACCGCGCGCCGCACCTCGCCCGCATAGCGCAATGCGGTCGCCTCATCATGGTCGGCAATCACCTCCTGCAGCAGCGGCATGCGCATCTTGATGAAGGCCAGGGTCTGAGCCACTGAATCATGTACTTCGGCGGCCATCGACCGGCGCTCGTTCATCACCGCCAGCCGCAGGTGCGCGCGCTCCAGGCGGGCGTTGTTCAGCGCCAGGCCCAGCAGTTCGCCGGCCGACCTGAGCAGCGCCAACACCTCCGGGGCCGGCTCGTCGCCGTGCGAGAAGAACAGGTTGTAGATGCCATGCACGCGGCCGCGATGCTGGAGCGGAACCGCGAGCATGCGCCGATACTCGCCCTCGACCAAGCTGCTCCTGTTGACCTGCGCACAAGCCGACATCGCGCTCGTCCAGACCGGGATGCTGCCGGAGGCCGCCGCGCCACAGGTGCCGCAGCCGCTGCGTACGCAGCTCTCCGCCTTGGCGACCGCCTCGGTCAAGCCCAGGCTGCCGATGAGCTGCATCTGGTCGCCCAGGTCGGTGATCGCGCGCACGGCACCCGCCTGCGCCCCGGACATGCGAAGCAAGGGTTCCAGAAAGCGCTCCAGCAGCGCCGGCAGGTCACCGTCGACGGCGACCAGGTCGGACGCCAGTTCGCCGAGGATTTCAGCTGCTCGCCGGGGATCGTTTTCAGCCAGTTCTGTTACCGCCGTCGTCATGTCAGCCATCGCCACCAAGATGGATGGGCCAGCCCACCCGTTCGCTGCCACCGCTTGCACGCCACGCCACGCTATTGGACACCTTCGCCGGCATCCCGTGCTCCCGGCACTGCCCGAATTGCCCGTAAGGGTATCAGGTGACGCTCGCCGCCGCCGCCCGCCCGCCTCGTCGAGCCCGGAAGCGAGGCCAGGCTGCAAATACCCCAAATGGGTAATGGTTGCTCCCCATCGCGGTAGTAGACGCCCGGCGGGCATTTGCGCCCAATGCGTAGCGCCCATCGCGGTGCACATCGACCCGATCCATCACCACTGCGGTGCGAGCCGCACCCTGACCATCATCCCCCCGAAGCGAGCCAGGTCATGCCCAAGCCAGTCTGCTGTCACTGTCCCTGCCCAGCGCGCATGCGGTCGCGCTCGGGTCAGCCACGCCGCGGCCGGGGATGGCCGGCCAGGCTGGCCTCATGAGTGTCCTGGTTCGCCCGCACGGCAGCACTGAACTGCGGCCCCTGCTGCTGGAGGGCGCGGCCCACGCGCGCGAGAGCGAGCGCGCGAAGTCCCTGCCCCAAGTGCGGGTGAGTTCGCGTGAACGTGGCGACATCATCATGCTGGGCATCGGCGGCTTCACGCCGCTGGACGGATTCATGTCGCACGCCGACTGGGTCGGCGTCTGCGACGGCATGAAGATGACCAATGGCCTGTTCTGGCCGATACCCATCACGCTGTCGACGGATAACGCGACCGCGTCGTCGTTTCTGACCGGGCAGGAGATTGCGCTCGTCGATCCCGATGACGGCACGCCGCTGGCGACGATGCTCGTCACCGAGAAGTACGCGATCGACAAGGCCCACGAGTGCGCCACCGTGTTCAAGACGATCGACGCCGCGCACCCGGGCGTGCGCATGGTGATGGAACAGCCCGAGGTCAACCTGGCCGGGCCGATCAAGGTGCTGTCGCTGGGCGGCTTTCCAGAGAAGTACGGCGCGCTGTTCATGACCCCGGCGCAGACGCGCGCGCTGTTCCAGTCGCTGGGCTGGACACGCATCGCGGCGTTTCAGACGCGCAACCCGATGCACCGCTCGCACGAGTACCTCGCGAAGGTCGCGATCGAGGTGTGCGACGGCGTGCTCGTGCATTCGCTGCTCGGCGCGCTGAAGCCCGGCGACATCCCGGCCGAGGTCCGCACGCGCGCCATCGCGGCGCTGGCCGAGGGCTATTTCGTGCCGTCGACCATCGTCCAGGCCGGCTACCCGCTGGACATGCGCTATGCCGGTCCGCGCGAAGCGCTGCTGCATGCACTGTTCCGACAGAACTACGGTTGCTCGCACCTCATCGTCGGCCGCGACCACGCGGGTGTCGGCAGCTACTACGGGCCCTTCGACGCGCACCATATCTTCGACCAGATACCGAAGGGCGCGCTCGAGACGCAGGCGCTGAAGATCGACGTGGCGTTCTGGTGCTACCAGTGCGGCGGCATGGCCTCCGGACGCACCTGCCCGCACGGCGACGCCGAGCGCCTGCAGGTCAGCGGCACGCAATTGCGCAAGTGGCTGTCCGAAGGCCATTCGGTGCCACCCGAGTTCAGTCGTCCGGAAGTGCTTGAAATTCTCCGCGCCTATTACGCCGAGTTGGACGCCGGGCCTCGCGGCGTGACCGCGTCGTCGACGAACAAATGAGAGTCTGCATCGTTTCGGACAGCCACGACCGCGCCGACGCACTGGCCCAAGCGGTGCGCGATGCGAAAGCCGAGGGCGCAGAAGCCGTGATCCACTGCGGCGACCTGATCGGGGCGCAGACCGTGAAGCCCGCGCTCGCGCACGGACTACCGGTGCACCTCATCCATGGCAACAACGTCGGCGACGCGCAGGCGCTGCACTTCCAGATGCACAAGAGCGGCGGTCTGCTGCGCTACCACGGCCCCGACGCGCGCCTGGAGCTTGGCGGCCGGCGCATCTTCGTCGTGCATTACTCCGAGTACGGCCACGCGATGGCCTGCACCGGCGACTGGGACCTCGTGTGCTGCGGCCACTCGCATGCCGCGAGCGTGGAACAGGTGGCGAACGTCAAGGGCGGCAGGACCTGGCTGGTGAATCCGGGGACGGTGGCTGGACTCGCGGCGCCCGCGACCTGGGCGCTCGGTGACCTGGCCGCGATGCACTTTCAGGTGTTTTCCATGGCCGCATAGTCCATTCTTGCGTCCGCCGTCATTGCCTTTCAAAAAATCATCGGGTCGAGGAGAGGGTTCAAATGTTCACCAGCAATCCGTTTCTTGCGCTTTCGGCGTCCATTGCTCCTGCGGTCATGCAGACCTACATCCTGGTCATGATCGTCCTGGTCGCGGCAGGCACGCTGTTCGACGTCGTGCACAAGGGCAGCGCGAAGTACTTTTTCCAGAACATGCGCAAGACGAAGGGTGCGCAGCCGGTCGGAGGCGGCGAACTCGTCTCGATCGCCGTGCAGACTGCCGTCGTCGACGTACTCGCCTCCGGGGAGTTCTGCAATCCGCGCCGGCGCATCGCGCACCTGCTCGGCATGTATGGATTCGTGCTCTACGTCATCGCCACGGCCGTGATGGTGTTCAACACCTCGGCGAGCGCCCTCTGGGCGCTGCTCTGGTGGATCGGTGGCTTGATGGTCTGCGTCGGCGGCTACTGGTTCTGGTTCTTCATCCGCGTCGATGTCGCCGCCGAGGGCAACTCGCCCTGGCGCCTCGTGCGCGCCGACCTGTTCATCCTGTCCCTGCTCGCGAGCGTGACGCTGGGCCTGGTCTGGGCGGCGACCGGCGGCGGTGCGGGCGTGCTGTTCGGCCTCTACATCCTCGCCACCACGGTGCTGTTCGCCGGGGTGCCGTGGTCGAAGTTTGCGCACATGTTCTTCAAGCCCGCGGCGGCCTTCGAGAAACGAGTTTCCAAGGCCAATGGCACGTGCGCGAATCTGCCGACGCAGACCCGGGACGATCCTGCACAACGGGAACGGCACTCGATGGAACTGTTGCGAGACGCCCCGATGGACATGGGGCTTGGCATCAAGCGCGAAGCCCCGCGCCACTATTAGAAGACAGCCCGCAGGTTTTAGCGGAACACAACAAGGAGCCAGCTTATGCCTACCTTCGTCTATATGACAAGGTGCGACGGATGCGGACATTGCGTCGACATCTGTCCCTCGGACATCATGCACATCGACAAGACCTATCGGCGCGCCTACAACATCGAGCCGAACATGTGCTGGGAGTGCTACTCCTGCGTGAAGGCTTGCCCGCAGAATGCGATCGACGTGCGCGGATATGCCGACTTTGCCCCACTGGGCCACAGCGTTCGCGTCCAGCGCGACGAACAGAAAGGCACGATCGCCTGGAGGATCAAGTTCCGCAACGGCACGGAAAAGAACTTCCTGTCGCCGATCACCACCAAGCCCTGGGGACAGGCGATCCCCAGGCTCGCGGATGTTCCCGGCCCCAGCAAGGAAATGCGCGACGGCGAGTTGCTCTACAACGAGCCGAAATACATCCGCATGGATGACGGCGGCCTGCGTACGCTTGCATCCGCAGGTCTCAACATGAAAATGGGGGTCTACTACTAATGGCCTACGAAACGATCATCGAAGACGGCATCGACGTTCTGGTCGTCGGTGCAGGCCTTGGCGGCACCGGTGCCGCCTGGGAGGCGAGATTCTGGGGCCAGGACAAGAAGATCGTCATTGCCGAAAAGGCCAATATCGATCGCTCGGGTGCGGTTGCCCAGGGTCTGTACGCGATCAACTGCTACATGGGTACACGCTGGGGCGAAAACAACCCGGAGGACCATGTCCGCTACGCGCGCATCGACCTGATGGGTATGGTGCGGGAAGACCTGCTGTTCGACATGGCCCGTCACGTCGACTCCACGGTGCATCAGTTCGAGGAGTGGGGCCTGCCCATCATGAAGGACCCGAAAACCGGGCGCTATCTGCGTGAAGGGCGATGGCAGATCATGATTCACGGCGAGTCCTACAAGCCCATCGTGGCCGAGGCCGCAAAGAAATCGGCAGACAAGGTCTTCAACCGCATCTGCGTCACCCACCTGCTGATGGACGACAGCAAGGAGAACCGGGTCGCCGGTGCTGTCGGGTTCAACGTCCGCACAGGCAACTACCACGTCTTCAAGTCCAAGACCGTGATCTGCGGCGCGGGCGGTGCCTCCAACATCTTCAAACCGCGCTCGGTGGGCGAAGGTTCCGGCCGGACCTGGTATGCGCCCTGGTCGTCCGCGTCGGCCTACGGCCTCATGATCAATGCCGGCGCCAAGATGACCCAGATGGAAAACCGCATCGTGCTGGCGCGTTTCAAGGACGGCTATGGCCCGGTCGGCGCTTACTTCCTGCACCTGAAGACCTATACGCAAAACGGTCTGGGCGAAGAGTACGAGTCCAAGTGGTTCCCCGAACTGCAGAAAATGGTCGGCAAGGAATACCTCGATCCGGAAGCTTCGCACCTGACGCATCGGCCCATCCCGACCTGCTTGCGCAACCACGCGTTGATCAACGAAGTGAATGCCGGCCGCGGCCCCATCCACATGGTGACCATGCGCGCCTTCCAGGATCCTCATCTGGAAGAGGTCGGTTGGGAGAACTTCCTCGGTATGACCATCGGTCAGGCGGTGCTGTGGGCCGCTACCGATGTGGATCCCAAGAACGAGAATCCCGAGCTGACCACATCCGAGCCCTACGTCATGGGCTCCCACGCGACCGGTTCGGGTGCCTGGTGCTCTGGCCCGGAGGATCTTTCCCCGCCCGAGTATTTCTGGGGCTACAACCGCATGACCACGATCGAAGGTCTGTTCGGTGCCGGTGACGCGGTCGGCGGCACGCCGCACGCCTTCTCGTCGGGGTCGTTCACCGAAGGCCGTCTCGCCGCGAAGGCCGCCTGCAAATACATCGATGACGGAAAGGGCGAAGGCATCGTCGTATCCGATGAGCAGATCAAGCGCCGCGGGGAGGAGATCTTCAAGCCCATGGAGCATTACAGGATCTACCGCAATGAGATCGTGGCGGGCGATGTCAACCCGCACTATATCAATCCCAAGCAGGGCCTGGAACGTCTGCAGAAGCTGATGGACGAGTATTGCGGCGGGGTGACCGTCAACTACATGACCAACGAGAAGCTTCTGCATATCGGTCTCAAGAAGCTCAAGATCATGGAGGAAGACCTCGAGAGCCTGGCCGCAAAGGACATTCACGAGTTGCTGCGTGCGTGGGAATTGAAGCACCGTCATCGCGCCGCCGAGTGCGTCACGCAGCACACGCTGTTCCGCAAGGAGACCCGTTGGCCGGGCTACTACTACCGCGGCGACGCCATGAAGGTGGACGACAAGAACTGGCACGTGCTGACGGTTTCGCGTCGCGATCCGCAGACCGGCGACTACACCATGGAGAAGGCGCCTTGTTATCACTTGGTTGGAGATGAGACCCCGGCGTGAACATCACCGAAAAGACCGATGAAGAGATCCTGGCCATGGCCAAGCCGCTGTGGCACGACCTCGTCAAGTATTCGAACGAAGGCAAGTACGGAGAATTCGCAAGGAACTTTTCCAGTTCGCTGGCGCGTGCCATTGATCAGGTGGTTGCGGGCCACCAGTTCGCAAACAGTGAGCTGGCGAGGAATCTGTCTGAAGAAGTCGACTCGCTCGGCATCATCCGCCGGGGCGAGCATGTGACAGTTCTCTACCGGCAGCGCAGCACCAAGAAGCAAGGCGAATGGCTAGGCAGACTTGTCCTCGGCTATGAGGATGGAAAGGTCAGGATTTTCGGTGCATCCATTTTCTGAACATTTCGTCGGGATTTGACGTGAGCGAAGTCATTCGGGACGGCAAGTTTGTCGAGCTGACTTACAAGGTGACCGACAGGAAGTCGGGGCATGTCCTCACCAGGGTCGAGTTCCCGTTGGGCTATGTTCACGGACACAATGAAATCCTGGCCCCTTCGGTCCATAGGGAGCTCGAGGGCAAGTCCGCTGGCGACGTCATCGAAGCGGCGATCGATGGCAATCAGATCTTCGGCCCCAGGGACGAGTCGCTGGTTTTTTCCGATCACATCGAGAACGTCCCCGAGGAGTATCGGCAAGTCGGCACCTCCATCCTCATGGAGAACGACAAGGGTCAGACCCGCAGCTTTCTCGTGACACAGATGGACGATGAGACACTGACGGTCGATGGCAACAATCCGCTTTGTGGCAGAGAGGTCGTCTTTGTGCTCGAGATACTGACCGTGCGCGACGCGACTGAGGTGGAGACAAGTGCGGGTCGGGCGGTCGATGCGGGCGCCGATGTCGACCCGTCGCTGTTGAGACCTGTTTGAGCGGCGGTGTTGAATGGCATCGGACGAACTTCGGTCATTGTCGATCGCGTTTGCAGTCCTCACTTCACGGCAAGAAAGGTGACTTATGAGCGAGCAGAAGCAGCCCCCCACCAAGGTTCCTGACGGCGTTACGCGCTACCTGACGACGCGTCAGATGGCGCCCAACGAAAAGGGGTTCGTCGGTTACGAAACCGTCTGGGAACCGTTCCAGAAGGAAGCCGAATACAAGACGCCGAAGCAGCCGTAGGCGTCGTGCCGGGACATGGTGGGGCTACAAGCGCAGGAATGAATATGCATATGAGTAGATGTTCCAACCCGAGCGCCTGCCATTGATGACAATACGCGCCAAACGGAGCGCGCGATGGACAACCTGCATCCCACCAAAGCCTACGAGATCATCACGGAGAGCCCGAATACGCTGCTGATCGACTGTCGTACCGAGGTCGAGTTCTACTATGTCGGCCACCCGGTCGACGCCATCAATGTCGAGTGGAATACGGCGCCCGAGTTCGAGGTGAACCAGCATTTCGCCGACGACGTGCTGCGCATGGCCGGCCGCAAGGACCGGCCGATCATCCTGATCTGCCGCAGCGGCAAGCGCTCGATCGACGCTGGGGTGGAGCTGGAAAAGCACGGGTTCACCCATGTGAGCAACGTGCTCGAGGGCTTCGAGGGTGAGCTCGATTCCGAACACCACCGCGGCAACCTCGGCGGCTGGCGCAAGCACGGCTTGCCGTGGCGGCAGGTGTGAGAGGTTGAGAGGCAATCCCATGCACCCGCGTAAGCCCCCAGAACAGCCGCAATCAAGGCGCAAAGCGCAGCCGGGGTGGGGCCATGACCACAGAGGGTCATGGCCTTCGCAGGCGGCAGGCCCCGCGCAGGCGGGCCC
>JAUXVE010000075.1 GCA_030680415.1 Rubrivivax sp. | reverse complement strand
CGCCACCTTTCAAGACGGCTGAATTCGACATCCTTTACGGTGAAGGCATCAGCCGCGAGGGCGAGATCATCGACATGGGCGTGGCCGCCCGCATCCTCGACAAGAGCGGTGCCTGGTACGCCTACAACGGCGAGAAGATCGGCCAGGGCAAGGACAACGCGCGCGAGTTCCTGCGCGAGAACCCCGACATCGCGCGCGAAATCGAAAACAAGGTGCGCGAATCGATGGGCATCCCCCTGCTCGGCGGCGAGGCCACCAGCGCGGCTTGATCAGCGCGCCACGGCAGCAGCCACTCGACAACGGCACGCGGCGGTGGCCTTTGGGTCGACTTCGGTGAAGGGCCGGGCGTTACGCTACCTGGCGCAGCGTGAGCACTCACGCGTCGAGCTCGAGCGCAAGCTCGCCCGTCACGTCGAAGACACGCCCGACGCAACGGCGGCAGCCCAGATCGCCGCGGCGCTCGACGAACTCGGCGCGCACGGACTGCTCGACGAGGCCCGCGTCGCGGCGTCGGTACTCAACAGCCAGGCTCCGCGCTACGGCGCGCGCCGGCTGAAGCAGACGCTGCAGGCCAAGGGGCTGGCCCCGGCGCTCGTGGCCGCCACCTTGCAGCAGGCCCGCGGCAGCGAACTCGAACGCGCGCGCGACATCTGGCGTCGCCGCTTCGGGGCCGCGCCGGCTGACGCCGCCGAACGCGCCCGCCAGATGAGTTTCCTGGCCGGCCGCGGCTTCGAAGGTGACGTCATCCGCCGTGTCGTGCAGGCGAAAGACGACGACGCCAAAGACGACGACGCCTGGCGGTAAGCATCTGCTGCACAGCAGCATGCTAAATTCGCCGCCGCGCTGAACCGGCGCCCAGCCCCGGCCCCTGATGACCCTTCCGCAAGCGGCGACCGCACGCCAGCTCAAGCACCGCCGCCAGATCGACGTGCAGGTCTTTGCGCGGGGGCATGGACTGTGGGAAGTCGACGCGCTGCTGGTCGACGTCAGGACGCGCGACGCGCAGCTGGTCGACGGCCGGCGCCCGGCCGGATCGCCGATCCACGAGATGCTGCTGCGCCTGGTCGTCAACGAGCGGTTCGACATCGTCGAGGCCGGCTCCGAGACCCGCTGGATGCCCTACCCCGGCTACTGCAACGACCACGGCGACGCCTACGAACGCCTGGTCGGCCTGAACCTGCTGCAGAACTTTCGCCAGGCGCTGCGCCAGCGCGTCGGCGGCGCGCTCGGCTGCACGCACATCACCGAACTGGCCCAGGTGCTGCCCACGGCCGTGGTGCAGGCCTTTGCCGGCGAAGTCATCGACACCCGCGGCCACGCCGACGGCGCCAGCCAGCCTTTCCAGATCGACCGCTGCCACGCGCTGACGAGTGACGGCGAGGTCGTGCGCCAGCACTACCCGCGCTGGCACCGCGCCGCCGCGACGACATCCCTTCCTGACTGAGCGAACGAGCGAGGAGCCCCGATGAAGATCCATGAATACCAGGCCAAGGAGCTGCTGCGCGCCTACGGCGTTCCGGTGCCGCGTGGCTACGCGGCCTTTACCGTGCGCGAGGCCGAGGAAGCAGCGCAGAAGCTCGGCGGCAGCGTCTGGGTCGTCAAGGCGCAGATCCACGCCGGCGGCCGCGGCAAGGGCGGTGGCGTGAAGCTGGCGCGAACGCTGACCGAAGTCCAACAGCTGGCCGGCCAGATCCTGGGCATGCAGCTCAAGACGCACCAGACCGGCCCCGAGGGGCAGAAGGTGCGCCGCCTGCTGGTCGAGGAAGGCGCCGACATCAAGAAGGAGTACTACGTCGCCGCGCTCACCGACCGCGCGACGCAGAGCGTGGCCCTCATGGCCAGCTCCGAAGGCGGCATGGACATCGAGGAAGTGGCGCACAAGACGCCCGAGAAGATCATCAAGGTCTTCGTCGACCCGCTGGTCGGCCTCACCGATGCGCAGGCGCTGGAACTCGCGCGCGGCATCGGCGTGCCGCAGGCCTCGCAGGCCGAAGCCGTGGACGTGTTCAGGAAGCTGTACGCCTGCTACATGGACACCGATGCCAGCCTGGCCGAGATCAACCCGCTGATCCTGGAAGGGTCCGTGAACGGCAGGCCGGGCCACATCAAGGCGCTGGACGCCAAGTTCAACTTCGACGCCAACGCGCTGTTCCGCCACCCCGACATCGTGGCCTACCGCGATCTCGACGAGGAAGACCCGGCCGAAGTGGAGGCCAGCAAGTTCGACCTCAGCTACATCAGCCTGGACGGCAACATCGGCTGTCTGGTCAACGGCGCCGGCCTGGCGATGGCCACCATGGACACCATCAAGCTGTTCGGCGGCGAGCCGGCCAACTTCCTGGACGTCGGCGGCGGCGCCACCGCCGAGAAGGTGACCGAGGCCTTCAAGATCATGCTCGGGAATCACAAGGTCAAGGGCATCCTGGTCAACATCTTCGGCGGCATCATGAAGTGCGACACCATCGCCGAAGGCGTGGTCGCGGCCTGCAAGGCGGTGAATCTGTCGGTGCCGCTGGTGGTGCGCATGAAGGGCACCAACGAAGACCTGGGCAAGAAGATCCTGGCCGCATCGGGACTGCCGATCATCAGCGCCGACACCATGGCCGAGGCGGCGACCAAGATCGTTGCGGCAGTCAAGTAAGCACGCGGAGCACACCCCATGTCCATCCTGATCGACAACAACACCCGCGTCATCACGCAAGGCATTACCGGCAAGACGGGGCAGTTCCACACCCGCGGCTGCGTCGCCTACGCCAATGGCAAGAACTGCTTCGTCGCCGGCGTCAACCCGAAGAAGGCCGGCGAGGACTTCGAAGGCATTCCCATCTACGCCGGCGTCAAGGAAGCCAAGGCCGCCACCGGCGCCACGGTGAGCGTGATCTACGTGCCGCCGGCCGGCGCCGCCGCCGCCATCTGGGAAGCGGTGGAGGCCGAGTTGGACCTGACCATCTGCATCACCGAAGGCATCCCCGTCAAGGACATGCTGGAAGTGCGCAACAGGATGAAGAGGAAGGAAGCCGCCGGCGGCAAAACGACGCTGCTGCTGGGCCCCAACTGCCCGGGGCTGATCACGCCCGAAGAGATCAAGATCGGCATCATGCCCGGCCACATCCACAGGAAGGGCCGCATCGGGGTCGTCAGTCGTTCCGGAACGCTGACCTATGAAGCGGTGGCACAGCTCACCGAGATCGGCCTCGGTCAGAGCAGCGCGGTGGGCATCGGTGGCGATCCCATCAACGGCCTCAAGCACATCGACGTCATGCGCCTGTTCAACGACGACCCGGACACCGACGCCGTGATCATGATCGGCGAGATCGGCGGCCCCGACGAAGCCGAAGCCGCACGCTGGTGCCAGCAGAACATGAACAAGCCCATCGTCGGCTTCATCGCCGGCGTCACCGCGCCGGCCGGCAAGCGCATGGGCCACGCCGGCGCACTGATCAGCGGCGGCGCCGACACCGCCGACGCCAAGCTGGCGATCATGGAAGAGTGCGGCTTCACGGTCACGCGCAATCCGTCGGAGATGGGGCGCCTGCTCAAGGGCCTGCTGTAGACCAGCGGCGGCCCGGCCCCGCAGTGCCGCTGTGCCACGGGCCGCCTGCGGGCGGCCCGATCGTTGGCACTGCCGCCTGCGGGCGGCCCGTTCGCTTGCCATGACGACCGTGCCGGGTCTGTAGTTCCCGCAGTCGGGCGCCGGCGGCCGGCCACTAAACTCCAGCGCTCCCAACGCTATCGCCCGCGAGGAAAGCCGCCCCGATGGATCAGTTCATGCATGCCCCGTTCTGGGTCGCCGTCGGCCAGATCATCATGATCGACATCCTGCTCGGCGGCGACAACGCAGTGGTCATTGCGCTGGCGTGCCGCAAGCTGCCGCCGAAGCTGCGACTCAAGGGCATCCTGTGGGGCACCGCCGGCGCCATCTTCCTGCGCGTGGTGCTGATCTTCTTCGCGCTCACGCTGCTGGCCATTCCCTACCTGAAGCTCGTAGGTGCGGCGCTGCTGGTGTGGATCGGTGTCAAGCTGCTGGCCCCCGACGACGAAGGCGACCACGGCGACATCCAGGCCTCGGACCGGCTGTGGACGGCCGTCAAGACCATCATCGCGGCCGATGTGGTGATGAGCGTGGACAACGTCATCGCCATTGCCGGCGCCGCCGAAGCCGTGGGCGGCGACCACAAGATGCCGCTGGTGATCTTCGGCCTGCTGGTGTCGATCCCCATCATCGTCTGGGGCAGCCAGCTCGTGATCAAGCTGATGGACCGCTTCCCGTGGATCATCACCTTGGGCGGCATGCTGCTGGGCTGGATTGCCGGCGCCATGACCGTCACCGACCCCGCGCTGCTTGCCTATGTGCCGACGCTGCCGCTGGACAAGCTGGGCGTGCCGTCCGAGGTGCTGGCCAGTGTGCGCCACGGTGCCGGACTGGCTGGCGCGTTGCTCGTCCTGGCCGTCGGCATGTTGCTCAAACGCCGGGCTGCTGCCACGCAGCACTGACGATCGCACCCCATGCAGGCCGTGCTGCGCGCGGGCAGTGTCGTCGCGGGCTACCGCCTGCTACGCATCATCGGCCAAGGCACGCAGAGCACGGTCTTCCTGGCCGAACGCGAAGCGGACGCGCAGGCCGTCGCGCTCAAGCTGATCAGCCTGGCCGGCACCGACGAAAGCGCGCGCCTTGCCTTCCTGAACTACGCCGCTGCCGCTCGCCGGCTCGTGCATCCCGGCATCGTTGCCGTGCTGGCGGCCGGGGTGGAGGGCGCCCTCGGCTGGCTGGCGATGGAGCCGGTCCCCGGAGCCAGCCTCGATCGCTACACCCGGCCCTCGCGGCTGCTGCCCGCACTCCTGGTGCTGCGCGTGGCCGAAGCGGTGGCGCTGGCGCTGGCCTACGCGCACCGCCAGGGTGTGGTGCACCGCGACATCAAGCCTGCCAATGTCCTGGCGCACTGGCCCAGCGACACCGTCAAGCTGGCCGATTTCGGCCTCGCACGTGTGGCCGACGCCGCCCAGACCGCCACCGGCCTGGTGCTCGGCTCGCCCGGCTACATGGCGCCCGAGCAACTGGCCGGCGGCGTGCCGACGCCGGCCAGCGACTTCTACGCACTGGGTGCGACCCTGTTCCAGTTGCTCGCCGGGCGCCTGCCGCACGAAGCCCAGGCCTTGGGCGAGCTGCTGCGCCGCGTGGCCAGCGAGCCGGCGCCCGATCTGCGCACCTTGCAGCCGGGCGTGCCCGCCCCGCTGGCCGCGCTGGTGGCGCGGCTTCTCGCCAAGAACCCGTCGGAGCGCCCGGCCGACGGCGACGCGCTCGTGCAGGCGCTGCGCGCTGCGCAGGCCGACTGCGGTGCGAAGTCACGCCGGCCAAGGCATCGCGCGCGGGAGTGACGGCGTCGAACCGAGGCACAATCGTCGTCCCCGTGAACCCGTGCCGCCACCTCCCCCCGTGCCGATGACGATCGAGATCCACGCTGCCGTCGACCCGGGCCGGGCGCGCAGCAACAACGAGGACGCGGTGGCCACCGATGCGGGCGCCGCGCTGGCGGTGCTCGCCGACGGCATGGGCGGCTACAACGCCGGCGAGGTGGCCAGCAGCATGGTCACCACCTTCGTCAGCACCGAACTCGGCCGCTGGCTGCGCGAAGCCAGCAGCCAGGCCAGCGACGCCGAAGTGCGGCGCGCGATGGACATCTGTGTCGACAACGCCAACCGTGCGATCTTCAATGCCGCGAACTCGAACCCGCAGTACGCCGGCATGGGCACGACACTGGTGGTGGCGGTGTTCCGCGACAACCGGCTGCTGCTGGGGCACGTGGGCGACTCGCGCTGCTACCGGCTGCGCGGCGGGCGGCTGCAGCAGATCACGCGCGATCACTCCTTGCTGCAGGAACAGATCGACGCCGGCCTGATCACGCCCGAGCAGGCGGCGTTCTCTGCCAACAAGAACCTCGTCACGCGCGCCGTCGGTGTGGAAGACACTGTGCTGCTGGAAACCCACCAGCACGACGTCCTGCCCGGCGACCTGTACGTGATGTGCTCCGACGGCCTGTCCGACATGCTCGACGACGCCAGCATAGCGCAGGTGTTGCAGGCGCACGACTCGCTGGAAACAAGCAGCCACGCGCTCATCGATGCCGCCAACGACGCGGGCGGAAAGGATAATATCTCGGTGATTCTGGTGCGTGCCTCCGGCGGCACAAGCGCACGGACGCGATCGTGGTGGTCTTTTCGCCGTTGAAGAACAGCATTCGCCGCTGACGCGGCGCGGTCCCGACGCCGCAAGAGCGTCGAACCCGTTGCCGCCGGCAGCGGGTTGAAATGAGGTCAGGCATGGGCAAGCTGGTCGTTTCGCTCGACGGAGTGGTCATCAAGGAAGTCCAGATCACCAAGGACAAGACCACCCTCGGGCGCCGTCCGTACAACGACATCGTGATCGACAACCTGGCCGTCAGCGGCGAGCACGCGGTGCTGCAGATGGTGGGTTCCGACGTCTTCATCGAGGATCTCAACAGCACCAACGGGACCTACATCAACGGCAAGGCGATCAAGAAGCAACTGCTCACGCACAACGACACCGTCGAGGTGGGCAAGTACAAGATCAAGTACCTGGTCGACGAGAGCAGCGAGTACGAGAAGACCATGATCATGCGGCCCAGCGGCAACGCGCCGCCGCCGCTGAGCCCGCAGCACCCCGTGCAATCGGCCCACCCGGGCATGCCCAGCGTTTCGGGCTTCGGCGGGCTGGGGGGTGTGACGCAGCCGATGGCGCCAGCGCACACGGCGTCGATCAAGGTGCTCAACGGCGCCGCGGCCGGGCGCGAGGTCACGCTGACCAAGGTCGTCACCACGGTGGGCAAGCCGGGGGTGCAGGTGGCCTCCATCACCAGGCGGCCCACCGGCTACGCCTTCGCTCACGTCGAGGGCGCGGCACGGCCCAGCGTCAACGGTGTGCCGCTGGTGGGCGAGTCGGTGCCGCTGCGCAATGGCGACGTGATCGAACTCGCCGGCACCCAGATGCAGTTCATCGCCAGGTGAGCCTGCGGCGCGGGCCGCGCGCTGCAGGGGCGCAGTGCTTGGCGTGACGGGTGTCACGGTCCTGCCCGGACCGGCCGCGGACAGTGGTGCGAATGTGACCTGATGGCTTGCGTGCGTGCCCTTGCCGCTTCAGCATAGCCGCCTTCATTCGCTGCGGCGCGCCACCCGTTTTCTCCCATGCAGATCCGCGTTCTTGGTTGCTCGGGGTCGATTGCCGCCGGCAGCCGAACCACGTCTTTCCTCCTCGACGACAACATCCTCATCGACGCCGGCACGGGTGTCGGTGACCTCACGCTCGACGAAATGGCGCGCATCGACCACATCATGGTCAGCCATTCGCACCTCGACCACGTGCTGGCCATCGGCCTGCTGGCCGACAGCGTGACCCGCCGCCGTCATGCCGCCAGGCGGCCACCGGTGCGGGTGCACGCGCTGGCCGCCACCATTGCCGCGCTGCGCCTGCACGTCTTCAACGGCGTCATCTGGCCCGACTTCACGCGCCTGCCCGATCTCGCCCACCCGGTGCTGCAGTTCAGCGCCATCGATGTCGGCCAGGTGCTGGACCTGGGCAAGCGCCGCATCGAGGTGCTGCCGGCCAGCCACACCGTGCCGGCGGTGGGCTACGCGGTGCTGGGCCGACAGGCGGGCAGCGGCGCCTGGGTCTACACCGGCGACACCGGCCCCAACCCGGCGTTGTGGCAGCGCCTGGCCTCGCTGCCGATGGCCGCGCTCGTCATCGAAACCGCCTTCGGCGACGACGAAGGTGCGCTGGCCACGATCAGCCAGCACTTGTGCCCGGCGCAACTGCAGCGCGAACTGGCCTGCCTGGCCACGCCCACCGACGTCTACATCACCCACATCAAGCCCGGTGAAGTGGACGCGGTGATGACGGAGATCGCCGCCCAGCTCGGCGGCCGGCATCGCATCAGCGCGCTCGCGTCGGGGCAGGTCATGGTGCTGGCCGACTGAGGCCGTGAATCTTCCTGCTGCGCAGGCAGATCCAGGGTCTGCGGTGCTCGCCGTACGGGTGTACGGCTGCGCTCCTCAACCCAGGCTCAGCCTGCTCGCGACGGAATCTTCACGACCTCGGAAACCAAGGTCGGCAGTCACCCCGCTGCCGGAATGGCACGCCTGAAGCCGGCCCGATTCCCTACCAGTCGAAGATCTTGCCCGGGTTCATGATGTTCTTCGGATCCAGCGCGTGCTTGATGCTGCGCATCAAGGCCACGGTGCCGGCGCCGGCCTCGTCGACCAGGAAGCCCATCTTGTGCAGGCCGATGCCATGTTCACCGCTGCAGGTGCCTTCCAGCGCGATGGCGCGCTGCACCATCTGCAGGCTCATCGCCTCGGCCAGCGCGCGTTGTTCGGCGTCGCCTTCCTGCACCAGGTAGGCGAGGTGGAAGTTGCCGTCGCCGACATGGCCGACGATGTAATACGGCAGCCCCGACGCGTCGGCGTCGGCCACCGACAGCTTGATGATCTCGGCCAGCCGCGAGATCGGCACGCAGGTGTCGGTGGTGACGGTGCGGCAGCCGGGGTTCAACTGCATGCCGGCGAAGTAAGCCTTGTGGCGGGCGGTCCACAGCCGCGTGCGCTCTTCGGGCGTGCTGGCCCACTGGAAGTCCTCACCGCCGGCCTCGCTGGTGATGGCCTGCACGGTTTCGGCCTGTTCCTTGACGCTGGCATCGCTGCCGTGGAATTCCATCAGCAGCATCGGCGCTTCGCGCAGGCCGAGCCGGCTCTGGGCGTTCACCGCGCGCACCGCGTTCACGTCCAGCAGTTCGCAGCGCGCGATCGGCACGCCCATCTGGATGACCTGGATGGTGGCGCGCACGGCGGCGTCGATGTCGGCAAAGTGGCAGATCGCCGCACTCACCGCTTCGGGCAGCGGGTAGAGCTTGAGCGTGACCTCGGTCATCACGCCCAGGGTGCCTTCACTGCCGACGAACAGGCGCGTGAGGTCGTAGCCGGCGCTGCTCTTCCTGGCCCGCGTGCCGGTGCGGATGAGCTCGCCCGCGGCGGTGACGACGGTCAGACCGAGCACGTTCTCGCGCATCGTGCCGTAGCGCACGGCGTTGGTGCCGCTGGCGCGGGTGGCGGCCATGCCGCCGAGCGTGGCGTTGGCGCCGGGGTCGATGGGGAAGAACAGGCCCTGGTCGCGGATCTCCTGGTTGAGCTGCTCGCGCGTCACGCCGGCCTGCACGGTGACGGTGAGGTCCTCGGGGTTGAGCTGCACGACGGCGCTCATGCGCGACAGGTCCAGGCTGACGCCGCCCTGCACCGCGAGCAGGTGGCCTTCGAGCGAGGTGCCGACGCCGTAGGGGATCACCGGCACCGCGTTCGCGTCGGCCAGCCGCAGCACGGCAACGACGTCGTCGGTGCTCTCGCAGTAGACGACGACCTCGGGCGGCGTGGTCGGGAACGGCGACTCGTCGCGGCCGTGCTGTTCGCGCACCGCGGCGGCGCTGGAGCAGCGCGCGCCGAAACGCTCGCGCAGCGCTTGCAGCATGGCGCCGGGCAGGGGCCGCGAAACCAGGCGCGACTGCAGCTCGTGGGGGGCGTTCATGGTGGGCTTTCGGGGCGTGCGAGGGGAGGTCGATTCTAGGAGCCGCCCTGGCGCCGCTGGCGCCACTACGCCCGCGCGCAGCACGGGCAAACGCCGGGGCGCAAAATGTGTCGCCGTGGGGCGCATTTGCAGCCACCGCTCACGGCTTGGGCGAGGCAAGATGCGGCCACTGCCGTCCCCGTCCAGGAGCACCGACCATGGCTGCCGACGTGATCATCCCCGACCGTGGTGAGTTTGTCGACGCACTGCGGCAATTGCGCCGCGGCCGCGTGCTGGTGCGCGCCGCCGACACCGACGACCGCTGCCTGCTCGACGGCAGCTTCGTCTACTCGGCCTACCGGCCGCTGGCGCGCTACGGCCTCATCGACGAGTTCCCCAACCCCGACGGTTGCCCCAACGTCCACTACTACCGCTTGAATCCGCGCGGCCGCGAGTTCGCCGACCGCGCCTTCGCCACTTGGCGCCGGCAGCCGCTGCTGCGGCGGCTGGCGGTGCGGCTGACGGGTTGAAGTCCGGCGGCCGGCCAGGCCGCGCCGCCGGTGGTCCAATGGTGGCCCCGCCCCCACCCGCGCACAGCCATGTCCAACCGCCTGACCCAGATTGCCACCCGCACCGGAGACGACGGCAGCACCGGCCTGGGCGATGGCAGCCGCGTGCCCAAGAGCCACCTGCGCGTGGCCGCCATGGGTGACGTCGACGAGCTCAACTCCGGGCTCGGCGTGCTGCTGGCCGAGCCCCTTCCCGCCGATGTTCGTGAACTGTTGGTGGTGATCCAGCACGAGCTCTTCAACCTGGGCGGCGAGCTCTCGATCCCCGGTTTCGCACTGCTCAAGCCAGAGGCCGTGCTGCGGTTGGACCAGGCACTGGCGCTCTACAACGCGCAGCTGCCGCGGCTCAAGGAGTTCATCCTGCCGGCCGGCACGCGCAGCGCCGCGCTGGCGCATGTCAGCCGCACCGTGGCGCGCCGCGCCGAGCGTGCCCTGGTGGCGCTGGCCGCGGCCGAGCCGGTCAACGACGCGCCGCGCCAGTACCTCAACCGCCTGAGCGACCTGATGTTCGTGCTGTCCCGCGTGCTCAACCGCGCCAACCTCGACGGGCTGGGCGGCGACGACGTGTACTGGCAATCCGAGCGGCTGGCCCGCTCGGCCGACTGATGCGCGGGCGGCTGGCCCGCCCGGCCGACCGAAGCCCGGGCTGCAGCACGAAGGGCGCCGGACGGCCCGGGTTCAGAACGTGATCGCGCCGGCCTCGACGTCGACGCGCACCAGCGGCCGGCCGAGCGCGCCCAAGGTGGCATGGGCGAAATCACTGCGCAACTGGTCTTCCGTCTCCAGCCGCTGCAGGCCCAGGGCCGATGCCACGGCCAGCACCTTGTCGGCCGTGAGCACCTTGCCGCTGGCGCGCAGTGGCTCGCAGTCGTTGGCCATGAACTGATCGTCGAGCCAGCGTCTGGCCTCGTCGGCCGGCCATGGCGCGGCCCCGGCCGGCAATGCCGCCGTCACCGCGCCGTCCGGGCCGAAGGCCACCGTCAATTCGTGTCGCATCGTCATGCCTCCTTGCTGAGCCGAAGTCTACGCTTCGGGGCAAGACGTTCGAGAGGTCGCAGGCACGATCCGTTGCCCTCGGCGACAAGCGGATCCGGTGCGGCGCGGCCCCGGGCCATCGCACGCAGGCGCGCACCGAATCTTCACACGCTCTTGTGCCGGCGCCGCGCCTTCACTGCGGCCGCAAGAAGGTCGAGCACGGCCACCGTGTCGTCCCAGCCGATGCAGGCGTCGGTGATGCTCTTGCCGTACTCCAGCTGCGCGGGGTCGTCCTTGCCGGCGGAGAACTTCTGGGCGCCGGCGTGCAGATGGCTCTCGACCATGACACCGAAGATGCAGCGCGTGCCGGTGGCGAGTTGCGCACCCACGTCGCGCATCACTTCGACCTGCCGCAGGTGCTGCTTGCTGCTGTTGGCATGGCTGGCGTCGACCATCAGGCGGCACGGCAGCCTGGCGGCCTCGACCTCTGCGCAGGCGGCGGCGACGCTGGCGGCATCGTAGTTCGGTGCCTTGCCCCCCCTCAGGATGACGTGGCAGTCCTTGTTGCCGCGCGTCTCGACGATGGCCACCTGGCCGTTCTTGTGCACGCTCAGGAAGTGGTGCGGGCGCGCTGCGGCCTGGATGGCGTCGATGGCGATGCGGATGTTGCCGTCGGTGCCGTTCTTGAAGCCCACCGGCGCGCTCAGGCCCGAGGCCAGTTCGCGGTGCACCTGCGACTCCGTCGTGCGTGCGCCGATGGCGCCCCAGGCGATGAGGTCGCCGATGTACTGCGGGCTGATGACGTCCAGGAACTCGCTGCCCGCCGGCACGCCGACGCGGCTGATGTCCACCAGCAACTGGCGCGCGATGCGCAGTCCCTCGTGGATGCGGTAGCTCTCGTCCAGGTAGGGGTCGTTGATGAGGCCCTTCCAGCCCACGGTGGTGCGCGGCTTTTCGAAGTACACGCGCATCACCACTTCCAGCTCGCCGGCGTGCTGGTCGCGCAGGGTTTTGAGCTTGCGCGCGTATTCCAGCGCCGCCATCGGGTCGTGGATCGAGCACGGGCCGATGATCACCAGCAGGCGGTCGTCGTCGCCGCCCATGACGCGGCGGATGGCGCGGCGCGTGCCCGAGACCAGTGACTCGACCGCCGTGCCGGCGATCGGGAAGAAGCGGATCAGGTGCTCCGGCGGCGGCAGCGGCGTGACGTCGCGGATGCGCTGGTCGTCGGTTTCGCTGGTGCGCTCGCTCAGCGCCAGGCGGCTGTCGATGGCGGGGCTGGCGGACTTCGGGCTCATGGTGGTTTCCTGGGAGTGCGGCGCGCCGGCAACAAAAAACCGCCGGGGCTGCCGGCGGTTGTCTAGGATGCGCTGCGTTCTGTTACGCGTTTGCCTCTCCAGCCGCCGAGCGGTGCGAGAACCAAAAGTGCGCAAAGAAGATCGATGCGGGACGCATGGCCGCGAATGTAGCACGGCGCTGCCGCTGCCAGGCGGACGTGCCCACCGGCACCATCAATACGGGCCGGCGTCGAAGCCCGCTTGCAGCAGCCGAGCCACGACCTCGCGCACATGCGTCGGGTTGCGCGTCTGCACCACCAGCTCGACCTCCACGCTCTGCGCCGACAGCGTGGAAAACGCGCGCTGGTGGTGCACCTCGTCGATGTTGGCGCCCGCTTCGGCGACCACCGTGGTGATGCGTGCCAGCACCCCCGGCGTGTCGCGCGCGGCGACACGGATGCGCGCCAGCCGGCCGGCGCGCACCATGCCGCGCTCGATGATGGCGGCCAGCAGCAGCGGCTCGATGTTGCCGCCGCACAGCACCAGGCCCACCTTGCGACCGGCGTAGCGCGCCGGGTCCTTGAGCAGCGCCGCCAGCCCGGCGGCACCGGCGCCTTCGACGACGGTCTTCTCGATCTCCAGCAGCATCAGCACCGCCTGCTCGATGTCGCCTTCGTCGACCAGCACGAGGTCGTCGACACGCTCACGCACGATGGCCTGCGTGATGCGGCCCGGCTGCCCCACCGCGATGCCCTCGGCGATGGTGCTGCTGCCCTGCGGCCAGGCCGTGCCCTTGATGGCGTTGAACATGGCCGGGAAGCGGCTGGTCTGCACGCCGATGATTTCCAACTCCGGCTTGAGCGCACGCACCGCGGTGGCGATGCCGCTGATGAGGCCGCCGCCGCCGACCGCGACGACCAGCGTGTCCAGCGTCGGCTGCGCGCGCAGCATCTCGATGCCGATGGTGCCCTGGCCGGCGATCACCAGCGGGTCGTCGAAAGGGTGCACGAAACTCAGGCCCTGCGCGGCGGCCAGCGCCAGCGCGTGGCCGCGGGCCTCGTCGAAGGACTCGCCATGCAGCACCACCTCGGCGCCGAAGCCGCGTGTACGTTCCACCTTCACGGTGGGCGTGTGCTGCGGCATCACGATCACCGCACGCAGCCCCAGGCGTTGTGCGTGGTGGGCCACGCCCTGCGCGTGATTGCCGGCCGAGGCGGCCACCACGCCGCGCAGCGGTGTGCCTCCTGACTCGACGAGCGAAGCGAGCTTGTTGAGCGCGCCACGTTCCTTGAACGAAGCCGTGAACTGCAGGTTCTCGAACTTCAGGAAGACCTGCGCGCCGACAATCTCGCTCAGCGTCTTCGACTCGACGCAGGGCGTCTCCAGCACCTGCCCGGCCAGCCGCTGCGCGGCCGCTTCGATGTCCGCGAAGCTGACGTCGTCGGTCACGGCGTCATGCCGTTCCGCCCACGGTCAGCCGCTCGATGCGCAGCGTCGGCTGCCCGACGCCCACCGGCACGCTCTGGCCTTCCTTGCCGCACACGCCGACGCCGGTGTCCAGTTGCAGGTCGTCGCCGATCATGCTGACGCGCGTCATCGCCTCGGGACCGTTGCCGATGATGGTGGCGCCCTTCACCGGGTACATCACCTGACCGTTCTCGACCCAGAACGCCTCGCTGGCCGAGAACACGAACTTGCCGCTCGTGATGTCGACCTGCCCGCCGCCGAAGTTGGTGGCGTACAGACCCTTCTTGATGCTGGCAATGATCTCTTCCCTGGGGCGCTTGCCGGCCAGCATGTAGGTGTTGGTCATGCGCGGCATCGGCAGGTGGGCGTAGCTTTCGCGGCGGCCGTTGCCGGTGGGTTTGACGCCCATCAGGCGCGCGTTCAGGCTGTCCTGCATGTAGCCCTTCAGGATGCCGTCCTCGATGAGCACGTTGCGCTGCGTGGCGTGGCCCTCGTCGTCGATGTTCAGCGAGCCGCGGCGGTCGGCCAGCGTGCCGTCGTCGAGCACCGTCACGCCCTTGGCCGCCACGCGCTGGCCGATGCGGCCGGCGAAGGTGCTGCTGCCCTTGCGGTTGAAATCGCCTTCCAGGCCGTGCCCCACCGCCTCGTGCAGCAGCACGCCGGGCCAGCCCGGGCCCAGCACCACGGTCATTTCGCCGGCGGCGACAGCGCGGCTCTCCAGGTTGGTGAGCGCGGCGTTCACCGCATGCTGCACGTAGCTCTCGATGACGTCGTCCTGGAAGTACCCGAGGCCGAAACGCCCGCCGCCGCCGCCCGAGCCGACCTCGCGGCGCACGCTGCCCGCCACTGTCTGCTCGGCGATCACGGTCACGTTCAGGCGCACCAGCGGCCGCACGTCGGCAGCGCGCGTGCCGTCGGCGCGGGCCACCAGCACGACGTCGTATTCGGCGCCCAGGCTGGCCATCACCTGCACCACGCGCGGGTCCTTGGCGCGGGCGAGTTTCTCCACCTTTTCCAGCAGCGCCACCTTCTGCGTGCTGTCGAGCGTGGCGATGGGGTCGGTCGGCGCGTAGAGGACGCGGCTGCCGGCCACGCGCACCGGCCGCGCGACCTTGACGCGCCTGTTCTGGCCCGCCGCGGCGATCGTGCGCACCGTGCGCGCGGCGTCCAGCAGCGAGGCTTCGCTGAGGTCGTCGGAATACGCGAAGGCGGTCTTCTCGCCGGCCACGGCGCGCACGCCGACACCCTGGTCGATGCTGAAGCTACCGCTCTTGACGATGCCTTCTTCCAGGCTCCAGCCCTCGTGGCGCGTGGTCTGGAAGTAGAGGTCGGCGTCGTCGACGCGGTGCTCGGCGATGGTGGCCAGCGCGCGCCCCAGCGTCGCCTCGGTGATGCCGAAGGGCTCCAGCATCAGGCCCTGCGCGATGGCCAGGCGCGCTAGGGTCGGTTCGCGGGTGATCATGGGGTGGTCTTCCGGTAGGCAAGGCAAGCGGGCATCGCCAGCGGGCGAAGCGAGTGCGGATTGTAGGAGTGGCCCCTGTGGCGCAGGGGCCGGCAGGGCCATGGGCAGCCACGGCCGCCGGGCCGTCATGTCACGGGCCGGACGCGGCCGGCAGCGCAGGCCGCAGGTGCTCGCGCCGCGCCACCCACAGCGTGGCGGCGACGATCACCGCGCCGCCCAGCAGCGTGGTCTGCGTCGGCAGGTCGGCAAACATCAGCCAGCCCAGCAGCGCAGCCCACAGCAGCTCGAGGAACTTGACCGACTGCGTGGCCGAAATGTCGGCGGCGTGGAACGAGCGTGTCAGGCAGTAGTGGCCGGCACTGCCCAGCAGGCCGCACAGCGCAAAGCCCAGCCACTGCAGCGCGCTGGGTGCCTGCCAGGTCAGCAGCGCCATCGGCAGGCTGAACAACGTCACCGTGAGCGCCTGCCAGACCACGATGACGCCCGCCGTCTCGGTGCGCGTGAGCACCTTGGTGATGAGGAAGGACGCCGCGAACACCGGCGCCGAGGCCAGCATCAGCAGGTGATAGCCGCCGCCGCTGCCGTCGGCTCCCAGCCCCAGCTTGGGCCCGACGACGATCAGCACGCCGGCAAAGCCGATGGCGGTGGCCAGCCAGCGCTCCCAGCGCATGGGTTCGCGCAGGAACAGCCAGGCGCCGATCATGATGAACAGCGGCCCCGTGAAGCCGATGGCCGTGGTGTCGGCCAGCGGGATGTGCGGCAACGCCAGGAACCACAACACCAGCCCGACGGTATGCACCGCGCCGCGCGTGAACTGGCCGCCCAGGTTGCGTGGCCACCAATTCGCCAGCGGGCCGTGCAGCAACAACGGCAGCATCACCAGCAGGCCGAACAGGTAGCGCAGGAACTGCGCCTGCATGGGGTCGAGCTGCAGCGCCAGGCCGCGCATGGTGGCGTTGAGCACGACGAACAGCGCGCCGCTGGCGGCCGACCACAGCAGCCCGCGCACGGTGGGTGACCAATGCGCCGTGCGGCCGTGCGCCCAACGGTTGAAGCCACCGCCGGCGCGCTGCAGGCGGCGCGGCGTCAAGCGGGGGCCTCGGTGCTTGCGGGTTCTGAGCCGCCGCGCTCAGCCAGCGCACGCTGGTACAGCGCGTTGCGCGGTGCGCCGGTGATCTCGGCCGCCAGCGCCACCGCCTGCTTCAGCGGCAGTTCACGCAACAGTACACGCAGGGTATGCAGCGTGGCCGGGCTCAGCGCTTCGGCGGCAGCCGGCACGGCCGGCAGCGCGTGCAGCACGAGCACGAACTCGCCGCGCTGGCGGTTGTCGTCTTCGGCCAGCCAGCGCGGCAGGTCGGCGGCGGGCAAGGTGACGATGGTCTCGAACTGCTTGGTCAACTCGCGCGCCAGCGTCACGCGTCGCTCGGGCGCCGCCGCCGCCAGTTCGGCCACCAGCGCGGTGATGCGATGCGGGGCCTCGAACAGCACCTGCGTCGCCGCATCGGCCAGCGCCACCACCAGGGCCGCGCGCCGCTCGCCGCCCTTGGGCGGCAGGAAGCCGACGAAGCGAAAGCCCGCGCCTGCCGTGTCGCCGGCCACCGACAGCGCTGCCAGCGCGCTGCTGGGGCCGGGGATCGGCACCACCTTGTGCCCGGCGGCGACGGCCTGCGCCACCAGCACGGCGCCGGGGTCGCTGACCGCCGGCGTGCCGGCGTCGCTCACATAGGCCACCGACTCGCCTTGTGCCAGCCGCGCCAGCACGGCCGCCGCCGCCGCGCGTTCGTTGTGCTCGTGCAGCGCCAGCAGCGGTCGCTGCAGTCCGAGGTGACGCAGCAGCTGCGCGGCCATCCGCGTGTCCTCGCAGGCCACGGCGTCCACGCGCCCGAGCACGTGCACCGCGCGCAGCGTCAGGTCGGCCAGGTTGCCGATGGGCGTGGCCACCACGTACAGTGTGCCGGGCGGGTATTGCTGGTGCCCGGCGGCCGCGGCGGCGGCCTGCAGGAGCAGGGAGGGGTCGATGTTCAAGGCGGGGGCCGGTGGCAGCACCAAGGCGGTCGGCGACGATGCCGAGTCGCTGGCCCTGGCCTGGCTGCAGGCGCGCGGGCTGGTGCTGGTGCAGCGCAATTATCGGGTCGCGCGCGGCCCCCGCGCACGCGGCGGCGAGATCGACCTCATCCTGCGCGACCGCGACGGCACGCTGGTCTTTGCCGAAGTCCGCGCGCGGCGCAGCGCGGCTCAGGGCGGGGCCGCGGCCAGCGTGGGTGCTGCCAAGCAGCGGGCGCTGGTCTTTGCTGCCCGCCACTACCTGATGCGCTTCGATGCCTTGCCGCCTTGCCGCTTCGACGTCGTCGCCATCGATGGCGACCGTGTCGAGTGGCTGCAAGGGGCGTTCGGACTCTGAAGGGGCTGGCGCCGCAGTGTGCAGCGCCAGGTCCCGGCTTCTTCGGTCGAGCGAGTGGCCGGGGCGGCCTGCCTTCAGCCCTTCCTGCCGCCGCCGACGAGCAGGAGGCCGCCCACGACGATGGCTGCGATACCCGCCCACATCGGCACGTTGACCGTTTCCTTCTCCTTCACCGAGAGTTCGATCGGGCCGAGTTTGACCGCGCTGGTGTCCTTGGTGTAGCTGAAGCTGCCGTAGGCCAGGCCAAGAGCACCGGCGACGATGAGAGCGATTCCGACGAGCTTGATGGGGTTCACGGGTGTGCCTCCGAAACGTCACGCCCGAACCTCGGTGCCGGCGGCAGCCAAGGCGGGTGCGATGCGACTCATTGAAGCACAGTTGAGGCGATGGGCGCCACGCCCGTCTCGCCTCACGCCGGCGCCGGCAACTGCCAGCGCTTGGTCACGTCGCCCTTGGCGTCGACACTTTCCAGCTGCACGCCGAATCCCCACAGCCGCGCCACGTGTTTGAGCACCTCGGTGGCACTTTCGTGCAGCGGGCGCTCGTTGTGCTGGAAGTGGCGCAGCGTCAGTGAACGGTCGCCGCGCAGGTTGACGTTCCAGACCTGGATGTTGGGCTCGCGCGAGCCCAGGTCGTACTGATGGCTGAGCGACTCGCGCACGCGGCGGTAGCCGCTTTCGTCGTGGATGGCGCTGACCTCGAGCTCGTTCTGCTTCTCGTCGTCGGTGATGGCGAACAGGCGCAGCTCGCGCATCAGCTTGGGACTCAGGTACTGGCCGATGAAGCTCTCGTCCTTGAAGTTGCGCATGGCCTGGCCCAGCGCCGGCAACCAGGGCGTGCCGGCGAGGCTGGGGAACCAGTCGCGGTCCTCGGGGGTGGGCTGCTCGCAGATGCGCACGATGTCGGTATACATCGCGAAACCCAGCGTGTAGGGGTTGATGCCGCTGTACGCCGGGTGCCCCGCCGGCGGCTGGTAGATGACGTTGGTGTGCGACTTCAGCCACTCGATCATCACGCCGTCGGTCAGGAAGCCGTCGTCGTACATCGTGTTCAGCAGCTTGTGGTGCCAGAAGCAGTTGTGGTTGATGAAGCACGACGCCTTGTAGGCGTGCGAGTTCTCGACGCTGAAGTCGACCACCGGCCCTTCGTCGAGGGTGAGGGCTTCGATCGTGGTGGTGTTGTCCTTCTTCAGGAACCACCGCGTCTGCTCGAGCACCGCCTGCAGCGCCGCCTGCTTCGACGGCAGCCGAAAGCCGATTGAAGAAGCGTAGGTCTGCAGGTCGGACCCGGTGATCACGAGCCGGTACGTACCGTCCTTCTGCGGCCGCACCGAGCACACGATGCCCAGGTTGAGCAGCAGCAGTTGTTCCGTGCGCAGCAATTCCAGGCTCTTGCTGACCAGGATCACCTGCCGGTCGCGCACCGAGACGCAGCCGTCGGTGTCGAAGTGGCCGCGCAGGAAGGCCGTGACCACGGGCCGGGGAGAGCGAAGCACGATGTCGGGCACCTGCTTGCGCTCGGCGGCGCCCAGGCCCTGGGCAAACTGGAAGTTGCAGACGAGCACACGCGCCAGCGCAGCGCTGTGCACCGTGCTGTTGAAGTGATTGCGATCGGGTCGGCGACGAGCCTGCAGCCCGAACTGCTGGTCCATGGTGCGCTCGAAGAAGTCCAGCAGCGTCTCGTCCTGTGATGTCAGGTTGATGCGGCCGGAATGCGAAGTCTCGACGAAGCCGTCACCGGTAAGCTGCCCCAGCACCTCGGCGAGATCGGGGCCGAGGGTCCCTGGCCGGCGTGACAGATCGCCGGCGTCGACCAGTGTGAGCGGCTGCGCAGGATCGTGCTTGGCAGCGAGCCACTCGCGGCCGCAGGCCTGCAGCCGCTGCTGGCACTCGGCGCCCACGCGCAAGCCCTTGGCACCGGACTGCCACTTCGCGAACGTGTTCGGCGATACCCCATGGCGGGCGCAGATTTCAGCCAGGCGCGGGCGCGAGCCGGTGTCGTAGTCGATCGGCGCCTCGTTCGCCGCGAAGACCGAGCGGCCGCGACGGATCTCCACGCGGTCGCCGACCTTCAGCGACTGCAACTCGACCCAGTCGTCCCCGACCAGGATCTTGTGGTCGGCGCCGCCGTGCAGGACGTAGCCATGCCGCGTCACCAGGCGCACGCGCTTGCGGTGAGCATGCTTGAACCAGTCGACGACGCGGTTGCCGTCTTCCACCGCACCGTCGAACTGGGTGTCGACGAGTTCCAATGCCGGCATCAGGCCACTGTCGGTGACGATCAACGTGTCGCCGGTAACGCAGGCCCAGCCTTCATTCATCACCTGCGTCTGCCGCTGCGGGTAGAAGTACTGCGCTACCTTGCGCACGATGCGCACGACCTCGCGCTGCCAGGGTTCGAGCAGCGGCGCGTTCTTCTCGATGAAATAGAGCAGGTTTTCCTGCGGCTCTTCGGGGAAACGCCGGCTCTCGGCGGCGCCGGTCTCCTTGGCGGCCTGGCGCGGCAACGTGCGCCAGAGCTCGTTGACCTGGCGCTGCGCGTAGGCCTCGCGGTCCAGCCGCTCGCTGAGTTCCTGCGCCAGGCTCTTGCGTGCCGGGCGCCGGTAGCGGTCGACGCCGTGGTTGGCCAGCGCGTGGCAGCTGTCCAGGAAGGTCTCCACCGCGTCGAGCCCGTGTTTTTCCTCGCACGCGGTGACGTAGTTCCTGGCGTAGACGAGGTAGTCGATGATCGACGCCGCGTCGGTCCACATGCGGAACAGGTAATTGCCCTTGAAGAAGCTGTTGTGGCCGTAGGCGGCGTGCGCGATCACCAGCGCCTGCATGGCCATCGTGTTCTCCTCCATCAGGTAGCTGATGCAGGGGTTGGCGTTGATGACGATCTCGTAGGCCAGGCCCATGTGGCCGCGCTTGTAGTTCTTCTCGGTGGCGATGAACTCCTTGCCGTAGCTCCAGTGGCGGTAGTTCACCGGCATGCCCACGCTGGCGTAGGCGTCCATCATCTGCTCGGCGGTGATGATCTCGAGCTGGTTGGGGTAGGTGTCGAGGCCGAAGCGCGCCGCGGTGGCACGGATCACGCGGTGGTACTGCTCGATGAGCTCGAAGGACCAGTCGCTGGGCGCCGGCAGCGGTTCGCCGGGGCGGCTTGCCAGCGGCAGCGGCTGTTCCAGAGCGATGGCCTTGATCTTCATGCCGCCTTCGCCCCTTCCTTCTTGAACAGGTCGCGGAACACCGGGTAGATCATCGACGGTTCGGTGGCCTTGCGCATCGCGAAGTGGCGGTTGGCGTCGAGCAGCTGGGTGTATTCGTCCCACAGGTTCTGCTCTTCCTCGGCCACCTGCACGTAGGCGAAGTAGCGGCACAGGGGCAGCAGCTTGTCGTTCAGCAACTCGCGGCAGCGGCCGCTATCGTGGTGCCAGTTGTCGCCGTCGCTGGCCTGGGCACCGTAGATGTTCCACTCACCCGGCGCATAGCGTGCCTTGACGATCTCCTCCATCAGCACCAGCGCGCTGCTGACCACGGTGCCGCCGGTTTCGCGGGCGTGGAAGAAGTTCTCTTCGTCGACCTCGGCGGCTTGCGTGTGGTGGCGGATGAAGACGAGTTCGATCTTCTCGTAGTGTCGCGTCAGGAACAGGTACAGCAGGATGAAGAAGCGCTTGCTCAGTTCCTTGCGGCCTTCGTCCATCGACCCCGACACGTCCATCAGGCAGAACATGACCGCCTTGCTGGTGGGCACCGGCACGCGGATGCGGCTGCGGTAGCGCAGGTCGATGGGGTCGAGGTAGGGGATGCGGCCGACGCGGTGGCGCAGCGCCTCGATGCACGCCACCAGAGCCTTGATCTCGGCTTCCATCACCGCGTCGCCGGGCTGCAGCATCCGGCGGCATTCAGCCAGGCGATCTTCGACTTCGACCAGCTCGCGCCGCGACGCGGCGCCCAGCGCGATGCGCCGGCTCAAGGCGCCGCGCATCGACCTCACCACGTGCAGGTTGTTGGGCGTGCCGTCGCTGCTGAAGCCGGCGCGCTGGCTCTTCCATTCCGGCACTTCGGCCAGTTGCGTGCGCAACAGGTGCGGCAGCGCCAGGTCCTCGAAGAAGACCTGCATGAACTCTTCCTTCGACAGTGCAAAGACGAAGTCGTCCTCGCCTTCGCCCTGGTCGCTGGCCTGGCCCTGGCCGCCGCCCTGACCGCCGCCGCCCTTGGGCCGCGCGATGCGGTCGCCGCTGACGTATTCCTTGTTGCCCGGGTGCACGATCTCGCGCACGCCACCTTGCCCGTGGCCGAACACCGGCTCGGAGATGTCGCGCCTGGGGATGTGGATGTCCTCGCCGCGTTCGATGTCGCGGATGCCGCGGCCGTCGATGGCGCGCTTGACCGCCTCGCGGATCTGCTCCTTGTGGCGGCGCAGGAAGCGCTCGCGGTTGCCGATGGATTTGTTCTTGCCCGCCAGCCGCCGGTCGACGATGTGTTGCATGGGTGCCCTTACTCCCTCTCCCGCAGGGCGGGAGAGGGTGGGGGTGAGGGTGGGGTGGTGGTGTGCAACAAAGTAGCGCCCTCACCCCAGCCCTCTCCCGCAAGCGGGAGAGGGAGGAAGACCGAAAGCGGCTTCATGAGCTCTTTCGGACACGCAGGTACCACTCGCACAGGAGCCGCACCTGCTTGGGCGTGTAGCCCTTGGCCACCATGCGGGTGACGAAGTCCTCGTGCTTCTTGGCCTCGTCGGCGCTGGCCTTGGCGTTGAAGCTGATCACCGGCAGCAGTTCCTCGGTGTTGGAGAACATCTTCTTCTCGATCACCGTGCGCAGCTTCTCGTAGCTCGTCCACACCGGGTTGTTGCCCTGGTTGTTGGCGCGTGCGCGCAGCACGAAGTTGACGATCTCGTTGCGGAAGTCCTTGGGGTTGGCGATGCCGGCGGGCTTCTCGATCTTCTCCAGCTCACCATTCAGCGCACCGCGGTCGAAGACCTCGCCGGTGTCGGTGTCGCGGTACTCGTGGTCCTGGATCCAGTAGTCGGCGTAGGTGACGTAGCGGTCGAAGATGTTCTGGCCGTACTCGCTGTAGCTTTCCAGGTAGGCGGTCTGGATCTCCTTGCCGATGAATTCGGCATAACGCGGCGCCAGCAGTTCCTTGATGAAACCGATGTACTTGTCCTCGGTCTCCTTGGCGAACTGCTCGCGCTCGATCTGCTGCTCCAGCACGTACATCAGGTGCACCGGGTTGGCGGCGACCTCGGTGCTGTCGAAGTTGAAGACCTTGCTGATGATCTTGTAGGCGAAGCGCGTGCTGACGCCGCTCATGCCCTCGTCGACGCCGGCGTAGTCGCGGTACTCCTGGTAGCTCTTGGCGCGCGGGTCGGTGTCCTTGAGATTTTCGCCGTCGTAGACGAGCATCTTGGAATACAGCGACGAGTTCTCGGGTTCCTTGAGCCTTGTCAGGATGGCGAACTGGCTCATCATCTTCAGCGTGCCCGGCGCGCAGGTGGCCTGGGCCAGCGACGAGTTCCTGAGCAGCTTCTCGTAGATCTTGACCTCTTCGCTGACGCGCAGGCAGTACGGCACCTTGACGATGTAGATGCGGTCGAGGAAGGCTTCGTTGTTCTTGTTGTTGAGGAAGGCCTTCCACTCGCTCTCGTTGCTGTGCGCGAGAACGATGCCGTCGAAGGGGATGGCGCCGAAACCTTCGGTGCCCTTGAAGTTGCCTTCCTGGGTGGCGGTCAGCAGCGGGTGCAGCACCTTGATCGGCGCCTTGAACATTTCCACGAATTCGAGCAGGCCCTGGTTGGCCAGGCACAGGCCGCCGCTGTAGCTGTAGGCGTCGGGGTCGTCCTGGGCGTAGGTCTCGAGCTTGCGGATGTCGACCTTGCCGACCAGGCTGCTGATGTCCTGGTTGTTCTCGTCGCCGGGCTCGGTCTTGCTGATGCCGATTTGCTTGAGGATCGACGGGTAGCGCCTGACGACCGTGAACCTGCGGATGTCGCCGCCGTACTCTTCCAGCCGCTTCACCGCCCAGGGGCTGAGGATGCGGTTGAGGTAGCGGTGCGGTACGCCGTATTCGCTTTCCAGGATGGGGCCGTCCTCATTGATGTCGAACAGCCCGAGCGGGCTCTCGTTCACCGGGCTGCCCTTGATGGCGTAGAAGGGCACTTCCTGCATGAGCTGCTTCAGCCGCTCGGCGATCGAGCTCTTGCCGCCGCCCACCGGGCCCAGCAGGTAGAGGATCTGCTTCCTTTCTTCCAGCCCCTGCGCGGCGTGGCGGAAGTAGCTCACCACCTGCTCGATGGCGTCTTCCATGCCGTAGAACTCGGCGAAGGCCGGGTAGACCTTGATGAGCTTGTTGGCGAACAGCCTCGACAGGCGCGGCTCGTTGCGCGTGTCCACGGTCTGCGGCTCGCCGATGGCCTTGAGCATGCGCTCGGCGGCGGTGGCGTACGTCAGCGGGTTGCGCTTGCACTCGGCGAGGTAGTCCTCGAGGGACATTTCCTCCTCGCGCGTGCGCTCGTAGCGGGCGGCAAAGTGGCTGATCACATCCATGCGGGCCTCCGGTGTCCAGGCGGACGCGGTGGGGGACGGTCCCCCTCCCGAGCCTGGGAAGTTCTGATGGAGTCCCGGCTGTACGGGCCCGGGCTCCATCAGAGCTTTCCGGTCACTGGCGAAGCGCGATCAGCAACACCCCGTGTTTAGCATGGTTCATGCTGCGGCGGGGCAAGGCCGCAATGAAGCCCCCCTTCTCCCGACAGTTTGCAGTCTTCGAGCGCGGTGCAGTGACAACGTTCGACTTCCCGATTGCGCCGACACACCCCCTGCACCACCATGGAGCACCACGCCCAGTGAAGGTTCCTCGCGTCCGCCGGCTGCAGTGAATGACCCGCTCACTGCCCGGTGCAAAGATATCCGAGCCGCCCTGGGTGCCGCAACGCCATTTCGCACCCGCCGTGTGCGACATTCGACACCAGCGCTGCAAGGCTGCGGCGCGGGCGTTAAGCTTCGGCGATGCAAGAACCGCCGCTGCCCGACTGCGGTTGTGCTCTCTTCTTCGGTTTTGACGGCACACTCACCGACATCGCCGCGCAGCCCGGCGCCGTGCGTGTGCCAGCCGTCGTGCCGCAGCGACTGTCGCTGCTGGTGCGCGCGCTCGGCGGTGCCGTGGCCGTGATCAGCGGCCGCGCGGTGGCCGAAGTCGAACTCAAGCCCCGCCGCGCCAGCAAGGGGCAGGCGGTGCGCGCCTTCCTCGACGAGCGGCCCTTCCGTTCGCGGCGCCCCTGGGTCTTCGGCGACGACGTCACCGACGAGGTCGCCTTCGAGACCGTGCTCGGCCTGGGCGGCGTGGCGGTGAAGGTGGGGGCGGGCGAATCGCTGGCACCCTACCGCCTGGCCGACCCGGCCGCGCTGCACGATTGGCTGCAGCGCGCCGTGCAGTCGCTGGGCGCCGCCCGGGCGACGAAGGTCGCGCAGCGAAGAACCTGCCCGGCGCCGTGCAACAGGGGGACCCGAACATGAGGCCCTGCAACCCACGCGCCCCGCGCGGCCGGCACTGATGCCGCGCCTGGTGGTGGTGTCCAACCGGGTCGCCGACCCGCGCAAGACGGCCGCCGGCGGGCTGGCCGTCGCCCTGGGCGAAGCGCTGGCCTCGTCCGGGGGCCTGTGGTTCGGCTGGAGCGGCCACGTGGTGGCCGCGGGCGACGGCAGCGACGCTGCACCCAAGCTGCATCGGGCCGGTCCGGTGACCCTGGCCACGCTGGACCTGCCGCAGGCCGACCACGATGCCTACTACCTGGGCTACGCCAATGGCGTGCTGTGGCCGGTGTTCCACAACCGTCTCGACCTGGCCGAGCTCGACCGCAGCGACCTCGACGGCTACCGCCGCGTCAACCGCCTGTTCGCGCAACGCCTGGCCGCCTTGCTGCGGCCCGACGACCTGGTGTGGATCCACGACTACCACCTGATCCCGCTGGCCACCGAACTGCGCGCCCTCGGCTGCCAGCAGCGCATGGGCTTCTTCCTGCACATCCCCTTGCCGCCGCCGCTGGTGATGGCCGCCATTCCGCAGCACGAATGGCTGATGCGCTCGCTGTTCGCCTATGACCTGATCGGCTTCCAGAGCGAGACCGACGTTGCGCACTTCGCCCGCTACGTGCACAACGAGGCGCGCGCCGAGCAGCGTGAAAACGACGTCTTCGAGGCCTTCGGCCGCAGTGTGCGTGCGCGGGCGGTGCCGATCGGCATCGACGTCGACGAATTCCAGCGCCTGGGCCAGGGCCGCGAGGCGCAGGACATGCTGGCCACGCTGCACAGACAGTACGCGCAGCGCCAGCTGCTGGTGGGCGTCGACCGGCTCGACTACAGCAAGGGCCTGCCGCAGCGGCTGCGCGCCTTCCGGCGCCTGTTGCAGGACCACCCCGAGAACCGCGGCAAGGCGGTGCTGGTGCAGGTGGCCGCGCCGTCGCGCGAAGGCGTCACGGCCTACGCCGACCTGCGCGCCGAGCTCGAGAGCCTGAGCGGCGCCATCAACAGCGAATACGGCGAGCTCGACTGGATGCCCGTGCGCTACATGCACCGCGCCGTGGCACGCATGCGCCTGCCCGGGCTGTACCGCGCTGCGCGCGTGGCGCTGGTGACGCCGTTGCGCGACGGCATGAACCTGGTGGCCAAGGAGTACGTGGCGGCGCAGGATCCGGTCGACCCCGGTGTACTGGTGCTGTCGCGCTTTGCCGGCGCCGCCGAACAGATGCGCGACGCCCTGCTCGTCAACCCCTACGATACGCAGGCCGTGGCCGAAGCCACGCAGCGCGCGCTGAACATGCCGCTGGACGAGCGGCAGGCGCGCCATGCGCTCCTGCTGGCCGGTATCCGCGAGTTCGACGTGCACTGGTGGCACCGGCATTTCATCGACAACCTGTCCGACGCCAGCGCATGAACCAAGAGAACTTCTTCGACATCTTCGACCGCTTGTGGGCGGGCATGGGCAGCGCCACGACCACGGTGCTGCGCATCGCCGTGATCGTGGTCGTGGCCTGGGTCGCCACGGCGGCGCTGCAACGGGCGATCCGCGCCTTCCGCATCCGCGTGGCCGCCCGCATGGGAGACCGCGAGTCGGCCAAGCGAGCCGAGACCCTGGGCCGCGTCTTCCGCTACCTGGTAGCGGTGGTGATCACGCTCGTGGCCGGCATGCTGGTGCTCGGTGAGATAGGCATCTCGGTGGCCCCCATCCTGGGCGCCGCCGGCGTCGTTGGCCTGGCCGTTGGCTTCGGTGCCCAGAGCCTGGTGAAGGACTACTTCACCGGCTTCTTCCTGCTGCTGGAAAACCAGATCAGCACCGGCGACATCGTCAAGCTCAGTGGCGAGCACGCCGGTTTCGTCGAGGAAGTGACGCTGCGCTACGTGCGCCTGCGCGATTACGACGGCCGTGTGCACTACGTGCCGAACAGCCAGATCAGCAGCGTCATCAACATGACGCGGGGATTTTCCTTTGCCGTGCTCGACGTCGGCGTGGCCTACCGCGAAAACGTCGACGAGGTGATGGCCGTGATGCAGGAGGTGGCCCTCGGCATGCGCCAGGATGAGGCCTTCGCCCCACGCATCCTGGAAGACCTGGAGATGGCCGGCGTCGACCAGTGGGGCGACTCGGCGGTGGTCATCAAGTGCCGCTTCAAGGTGGTGGCGATGCAGCAATGGGCCGTCAAGCGCGAGTACCTGCGCCGGTTGAAGAACGCCTTCGACGAGCGCGGCATCGAGATCCCGTATCCGCACCTGACGGTGTACGCCGGGCAGTCCAAGGACGGCGGTGCGCCGGTGCTGCCGGTGCAACTGCAGCGCGCGGCCGCGCGCTGATTTCCGGGCGCGAGCAGCGGCCAGGCCAGTGGGGGCGTGTCAGGCCGGGATGAGATCATCCGGCCCGTGAACCGACATCTGCTGCTGCTGGCCGTCTGCCAGGGCCTCTTCCTCACCAACAACGTCACCTTCATCGCCATCAACGGCCTGGTCGGGCTGTCGCTGGCGCCGCTGGGCTGGATGGCCACGCTGCCGGTCACCGGCTACGTCGTCGGCGCGGCGCTGTCGGCGATGCCGGTGGCGCGGCTGCAGGCGCGGGTCGGGCGCAAACGCGCTTTCCAGGTCGGGCTGGTGGTGGCGGCGCTGTCGTCGGCGCTGTGCGCGTTCGCCGTCACCATCGGCAGCTTCTGGCTGCTGGTGACGGCCACGCTGGTGGCCGGTTTCTACAGCGCCAACGGCGCGCTGTACCGCTTTGCCGGCCCCGAGCTCGTGGCGCCGCAGTTCAAGGAGCGCGCGATCTCGCTGGTGCTGGCCGGTGGCATCGCGGGTGCCTTCATCGGCCCCAACCTGGCCAGCGCCGCGCGCGGCTGGCTGGCGGCGCCCTTTGCCGGCGCCTACCTGGCGCTGGTGGCCGTGGCGCTGCTGTCGCTGGCGGTGTTGTCGCTGATCCGCTTTCCGGCGCATGTGCCGCCGCCCGGCGGCCTGGCGGGCGGGCGGACGCTGGCCGAACTGGCGCGGCAGCCGGTGTTCATCGTGGCGGTGGCCGCGGCGGCGCTGGGCTACGGCGTGATGAACCTGCTGATGGCGGCCACGCCCATTGCCATGCAGCAGTGCAAGCACCCCTTCGACAGTGCGGCGCTGGTGCTGGAGTGGCATGTGCTGGGCATGTTCGTGCCGAGCTTCTTCACCGGCCACCTCATCAGGCGCTTCGGCGCGCTGCCAGTGATGGGCGTGGGCGTGGTGCTGAACCTCGTCTGCGTGGCGGTGGCCCTGTCGGGGGTGGAACTGATGCAGTTCCTGGTCGCGTTGTTCGCGCTCGGCGTGGGCTGGAACTTCCTTTACACCGGCGGCACCACGCTGCTCACGCAGGCCTACCGGCCCGAAGAAAAGAACAAGGCCCAGGGCGCGATGGACCTGTGCGTGTTCTCGACCATGGCGGTGAGCTCGTTCGCCTCCGGCGCGCTGATCACCACGCAAGGCTGGACCTGGCTCAACCTGGGGTCGCTGCTGCCGATCGGTGCCGTGGGCGTGATGCTGTTGTGGTTGGGACTCCGGGGCCGCAGGGCGGCAGCGGCGTGGTCGAAATGACGGCTGTCGCCGTTCGATGGCCGGGGACTGGTGCCACCCACATGTCACGGCACCCTGTTCGCGCCCATGGCCCCGGGGCCCGCGTTGCCGGCCTGGCCGGCGATCCTGATACGGTTGCCGCCGTCCTGCTTGGCGGCGTACATCGCCTCGTCGGCGCGGTGTATCAGTTGCTCGGCGTCGTCGCCGTGTTCGGGGTAGTGGGCGATGCCGATGCTCGGCGAGATCGACAGCGCCTGGCCGGCCAGGTCGAACGGCCGGCACAGGGCGAGCCGGATCTTTTCGGCGACCTGCGGCGCATGCGCGGTCGACTGGATGCTGGCGAGCAGCACGACGAACTCGTCGCCTCCCATGCGCCCGACGGTGTCGGATTCACGCACGCAGTGATCGAGGCGGCGCGCCACGTCCTGCAACAGGCTGTCGCCGGCGGCATGTCCGAAGCGGTCGTTCACCTGCTTGAACATGTCCAGGTCGAGGTACAGCAGCGACAGCCCCGTGCGGTCCCGCCGCGCCCGCGCCAACGCCGTTGCCATGCGGTCCTGGACCAGGCTGCGGTTCGGCAGATCGGTGAGCGGGTCGTGTCGCGCCATGTGCTGCAGCCGGGTCTGCGTCTGCTTGCGCTCGATCGCCGTGGCCACCTGCGTGGAGACGAACTTCAGCAACTCTGCGTCGGCCGCGGTGTATTGCGTCGCGCCGGTATGGCTCTTCACCACCAGCGCGCCGATGACGCGCCCCTGCGACTGCAGCGGCACGCCCAGCCAATCGACGGCAGCGCTGCCGACGTCCGCATGCGCTGCCGCCGACGGCAGGCGCGCACCGTCGCGGCTCAGGTGCAGCGTTTGCCCGCTGCGGATCACCTCGGCGCTCAAGGTGCCCGACGCGAGGGATCCCGCCGCGGGCGCCGCGTCGAGTTCGTCGACGTGGTAGGGGAAGGTCAGGCGATCCTCGGCCGCGTCGTACAGCGCGACGAAGAAGTTGACCGCCGGCAGCAGGCCGCCGACGATGCGGTGGATGTGCTGGAACAGCGTGGGCAGGTCCTCGGCGGCGTGTGCCGCTTTGGAGATGGCGTACAGCGCCGCCTGCATCGACTGCGCACGCTTGAGCTCGGTGACGTCGCGGGCCACGGCCACCCGAACGCCGTCCGCCTCCGACCAGCGGGCCGTCCACATGATGTCGACGATGTGCCCGTCCTTGCGCACATAGCGGTTCTCGAAGTGCGGCTTGTGGCCGCTGGCCATGATCTCGTCGACGGCGTTCAGGGTGCGTGCGCGATCGCCGGGAAACACCAGATCGATCATCGGCCGGCCGACCATTTCCTGGGCGGTGTAACCGAAGATGCGTTCGCCGGCCGAGCCGACGTAGAGGAATCGCCCCTGCGCGTCGACGACGCAGACGGCGTCGAGCAGCAGGTCCAGGACATGGTCCAGAGGAGGGTGGCCGTGGGTGGGCATGTCAAAACGCGTCGGGTGGCCAGAGCCGATTGTCGAGCATGGGCATGGCGCGTCAGCGGGCCAGCAGCTCCGCGTTGCCACCGGCGGCAGTGGTGTTGATGGTCAGCGTCTGCTCGGCGCAGAAGCGGTAGAGATAGTGCGGCCCGCCGGCCTTGGGGCCGGTGCCGCTGAGGCCCTCACCGCCGAAGGGCTGCACGCCGACCACGGCGCCGATGATGTTGCGGTTGACGTAGACATTGCCCACGCGCGCGGCGTCGGCGATGCGCAGCGCGCGGCTGTCGATGCGTGTCTGCACACCGAGCGTCAGCCCGTAACCCAGCGCGTTGACCTGCTGCACGACCTCGCCGATGTCGCGCGCAGCTCCTGCGCCGCCTTGCCCCGGCCCCCAGCGCACGACGTGCAGCACGGGGCCGAAGATCTCCTCGCGCAGGTCGGCGATGCGGTCGATCTCGAAGGCCACCGGTGCCACCAGGCGCGGGAGGTCCGACTGCAGTGGCGACTCGCCGAGCAGCCGCGCCGTGCCGCGCAGGACCTGCACGTGGCGTTGCAGGGCAGCAAAGGCTTCGTCGTCGATGACCGGGCCGACGTCGGTGGCCAGCAGCGCGGGGTCGCCCACCTGCAGTTCCGCCAGCGCGCCGTGGATCATTTCGATCAGCCCGTCGGCGATGCTCTCGTGCAGACACAGCAGCCGCAGCGCGGAGCAGCGCTGGCCGGCGCTGCGGAAGGCGCTCTGCACGACGGCGTCGACCACCTGCTCGGGCAAGGCGGTGCTATCGACGACCATGGCGTTGAGGCCGCCGGTTTCGGCGATCAGCGGCACGATGGGCCCGTCCTTGGCCGCCAGCGCGCGGTTGATGAGGCGCGCCACCGGCGTGCTGCCGGTGAAGCACACGCCGGCGGTGAGCGGGTGCGCCACCAGCGCCGCGCCCAGGGTCTCGCCGGGCCCGTGCAGCCAGGCCAGGGCGTCGGCCGGCACGCCGGCCTCGTGCAGCAGGGCCACGAAGCGGCGCGCCACTACCGGTGTCTGCTCGGCGGGCTTGGCGGCCACGGTGTTGCCGGCCACCAGCGCGGCCGCCACCTGGCCGGCAAAGATCGCCAGCGGAAAGTTCCACGGGCTGATGCAGACGAAGACGCCGCGGCCGCGCAGGCGCAGCACGTTGGTCTCGCCGGTGGGGCCGGGCAGCGCCTGTTCGGCCAGCCGCGCCTCGGCCTGCTCGGCGTAATAGCGGCAGAAGTCCACCGCCTCGCGCACCTCGGCCACGCAGTCGCCCAGGGTCTTGTGCGCCTCCTTGACCAGCAGGGCGCAGAACTCGGGCCGGCGGGCGTCGAGTTCGTCGGTCGCGCGCCGCAGCAGCGCGGCGCGCTCGGCCACCGGGCGTGCGCTCCAGGCCTCGAAGCCGGCGTGCAGGCGCGCCATCGCCGCGGCGGCCTCATCGCGCGACGTCTCGGCCACGGCCTCGAACTGCACGCGGCCCAGCGCCTCCTGCAGCGGCTGGCGCATCGCCAGGCACGCCAGGTCGACACCGGTTGAATTGACGCGCGCCGGCCCGAACAGTGCCGCGGGCAGCGGCAACGACGGCCCATCGGCGGCGCGCAGCGGCGACACGAGCAGCGCCTCGACGCTCACCGCCTCGTCGGCCAGCTGGTGCACGAACGACGAGTTGGCGCCGTTCTCCAGCAGCCGCCGCACCAGGTAGGCCAGCAGGTCGCGGTGCTCGCCTACCGGGGCGTAGACACGGCAGGCGATGGTGCCGTCCTTCAGCACCTCGCGGTGGATGCCCTCGCCCATGCCGTGCAGTCGCTGCAGCTCGAAGGCCGCCCCCGGGGCCGACCCGGCGCGCGCTGCCGCGCCGGCCGCGCGCGCCATCTGCACGATGGCGGCGATGGTGCCGGCGTTGTGCGTCGCGAACTGCGGATAGAGCACGTCATGGTGGCCGATCAGCCGTGCCGCGCAGGCGAGGTACGCAATGTCGGTGTGGTGCTTGCGGGTGAACACCGGATAGCCCGGCAGGCCGGCTTCCTGCGCGCGCTTGATCTCGCCGTCCCAGTAGGCGCCCTTGACGAGGCGGACGATGAACTTCACGCCGTGCCGGCGCGCGATGGCGGCCACCTCGTCGACGGCGTCGAGCCCGCGCGTCTGGTAGGCCTGCACGGCCAGGCCGAGCCCGCGCCACCGCGGATGCTGCGCCGCCACGCGCCCGGCCAGCGCGTCGAGCAGGTCCAGCGAGAGTTCGAGGCGGTCGCTTTCCTCGGCGTCGATGGCCAGGTTGATGTGCGCGCGCGCGGCCAGATCGGCCAGGCTCCACAGCCGCGGCAGCAGCTCGGCGAAGACGCGCTCGCGTTGGGCTTCCTCGTAGCGCGAGAACAGGGCGCTCAGCTTGACCGAGATCTCGTCGCAGGCCTGCGGCCCGGGGTGGGTGGAGACGGCCGCGGCCGTGGTCGCGGCGCGCGCGTCCGCAAGTGTCTCGATGGCGTGCCCATATGCGGCCAGGTGGGTTTGTGCAGCGGCCTCGGTGCGCGCACCCTCGCCGAGCATGTCGAAGCTGAAGCGCAGCGCGGGCAGTTGCCGGCGCTGCGCGGTGGCCTCGGCCATGGCGTCGGTGATCGTTCGTGCATAGACGAACTGGCGGCCCAGCAGCTGGATCGCGCGCACGGTGGCCGCCACCACGGTCTGCGCGCCCAGCCGCTGCATCAGGCCGCCGGGCCGTTCACCCGCGGGCAGGAAGCGCTTGGACAGCGCGATGGCGCTCGCCGACAGGCCGGCCAGCATGCGGTACGGTCCCTCGGCGGCGTGGCCATCGAAGTCGGCACGGCCGAGCTGGTCGGCGGTGAGGGCGATCGCAGTCTCGGCGTCGGGCACACGCAGCAGCGCTTCGGCCAGCCGCATCAGCGCCAGGCCCTCGGCGCTGGAGATCGGGTATTCGCGCAGCAGCGACTCCATGGCCCAGAACGGCGCCGGCTTGTCGCGCGCGCCCTGCACCCAGGGGCGCGCCGCCACCACCACGGCCGGCCAGTCCAGGCGCCCTTGCAGGGCGGCCAGCGCCGCCGCCACGGCCTCGGTCTCGGGACGGTATGGGAAAGGCAGGCGGGCCCGGGCCGGTTGCGGGGTCGACGGCGCGGCGGTGGTCATGGCGATGCCCTCGGTGTGCAGGAGTCGCAGCTTATGCGCCTGCGGGCCGCACCCGACTTGAAATTCAGCCGCGCTGGCCGAGGGCGGCCGACCTCGAATTCATCGGCAGCGCGTGATCCGGACGCTGCGCGGCGTGCGCGAGGCGCGCTCCTACGCGGTGATCGAGTAGACCAACAACAACTCGCCGCTGCCGGTGTGGCGGCGGTGGCCGCGGCTGATACGCCGCCGCAGGCTGCGCGCCGGTCCGAAGACGGGCTGGATCAGGCTGGCGACGCCAGCCCCGATCGCGGCGACCCGGCAAGCGCCGGCGCCGCGCCCGTTGGACACGCTCAGCTCGATGGTGAAGCCGTCGTCGCGCATCACCGCGGCTTGGGTTTGTCGGGCTGCGCCGTGCCCACGGCCGGTGTCGCGGCGGAAGCAGCACCCCCTTCGCGCGTCACGAGTTCGCGATAGATGCCACCGCCGGCGACGCTGCCGCTCGTCGTGCCCTGGCCCTGCATGCGTGCGATGCAGTCCTTGCGCTGGTCGGCGGGTAGCGGATCGCAACGCAGGAACTGGTTGGCCGCAGGCGGTGCCGCGCCGTCGCCCAGGCCGCCCCGTTGCGCCTCCATCAGCGCAGCGCCGGCCTCACGCAGGCAGGTCGCGCGGTCCTGGTTCGAGCGGCCGCTCTTGCACACGGCGACCTCCTGTGCATGGCGCGCACGCGCGGCGCTCAACTCTGCTGCGCTGACCGCCGGTGCGGGCGGCGCTGCCTGGGCCGCGCCGCACAGCAGCAGGGCACACGTCATCGAGGACAGGCGCAGAACCGTGCTCTTCATTCGGGGCTCCTTGAAGGGGCTTGAAGGGGCTTGAAGGGTCGAGAGTTCAGTTCGTCGGCGCCGACGCAGCCGGCGGGACGACGATCACGGTGGTGCCATCGCCGGGCCTGCCGGTGGCACCCTGGGTGCCGGTGCTGCCTTGCATGCCTGTACTGCCCGGCATGCCTGTGCTGCCCGGCATGCCGGTGGCGCCCTGGCTGCCCTGGGCACCAACCTCGCCAGCCGGGCCAGCCGGCCCTGGCACCGGAGTCGTCACGACGGAGGGCACGACGACGGTGGCGGGGCGGTCACAGGCGGCCAGCGTCAACGTGGTCAGCAACGCGGCGGCCAGCAGGGGAATGGAATGTTTCATGGGAACTCCGTGCGATGGGTGTGAATTGGCCAGCCGACTGAGCCTGGCTCGGGGGACAGGGCCATGGCCGCCGCCGTGCCGATGGCGGTCCGGCAGCGGGAGGTGGTGGTCATGGTCGAGTTTGCGGTTGGAGGCGGTGCGTCTGATGTCGCCAGCCCCGAGTGTCGGCAAGCGCCCTGTCCGCCGACATCGGACGGCGCCGCTGCCTGGTGTAGTTCCTGTCCTACGTCGGCGCCGCGCCAGCGCGCGGACGCTTGGAGCATCCCGGGCCGCTACGCAGCGGCCTGCGCCGGCCGGCCGCCGAACAAGGCCGTTCCCACGCGAACGATCGTGGCGCCTTCGGCGATGGCCGCCTCGAGGTCGGCGCTCATGCCCATCGACAGCGTGTCCAGTGCCAGGCCCTCGCGCTGCAGCGCTGCCAGCAGTTCACGCAGCTGCCGGTGCGGCAGCCGCTGCGCGTCGAAGTCGGCCGCCGGCTCCGGGATGGCCATCAGCCCGCGCAGCCGCACGCGCTCGGGTGGCAGCGCGGCCACGGCGTGCGCCAGCGCGGCGGCGTCGCGCGGCTGCACGCCGCTCTTGCTGGCCTCGGCGCTGATGTTGACCTGCAGACACAGTTGCAGCGGCGGCAGCCATGCCGGCCGTTGCTCGGCCAGGCGCTCGGCAATCTTGAGCCGGTCCACCGAGTGCACCCAGTCGAAGGCCTCGGCCACCGCTTTCGTCTTGTTGCTCTGCAGCGGCCCGATGAGGTGCCATTCGATGCCGGGCCGCAGATCGGACAGCGCCGCGATCTTGGCCAGCGCCTCCTGCACGTGGTTCTCGCCGAAAGCGCGCTGGCCGGCGGCGTGCGCCTCGCGCACGGCAGCGTCGCCGAAGGTCTTGCTCACCGCCAGCAGCGTGACGCCGTCTGCGGCACCGAAATCCGCCGCCTGCGTGCGGATGTTGGCAACACGCCCGGCCATGGCACAGGCCGCAGCGATGCGCCGCTTCACTTCTTGCAGCTTGCTTCCGATGCTGCCCATAATCCCCCGGAGCTTACGCGTTCGCGCGCCCTTTCCCATGGCTATGGACATCACCCAGCTGCTGGCCTTTTCGGTCAAGAACAAGGCCTCCGACCTGCACCTGTCAGCCGGCCTGCCGCCGATGATCCGGGTCCACGGCGACGTGCGGCGCATCAATATCGAGGCGCTGGACCACAAGGCGGTCCACGACATGGTGTACGACATCATGAACGACGCCCAGCGCAAGCACTACGAAGACACGCTGGAATGCGACTTCAGCTTCGAGATCCAGGGCCTGGCCCGCTTTCGCGTCAACGCCTTCAACCAGAACCGCGGCGCCGGCGCGGTGTTCCGCACCATCCCGAGCAAGATCCTGACGCTGGAACAGCTCGGCACGCCCAAGGTCTTTGCCGAACTCGCGCTCAAGCCGCGCGGCATGGTGCTGTGCACCGGCCCCACCGGCTCGGGCAAGAGCACGACGCTGGCGGCCATGGTCAACCACCTCAACGAACACGAATACGGCCACGTGCTGACGGTGGAGGACCCGATCGAGTTCGTGCACGAGAGCAAGAAGTGCCTGATCAACCAGCGCGAAGTGGGTCCGCACACGCTGAGCTTCGCCAACGCGCTGCGCTCGGCGCTGCGCGAAGACCCCGACGCCATCCTGGTGGGCGAGATGCGCGACCTGGAGACCATCCGCCTGGCGCTGACCGCGGCCGAGACCGGCCACCTGGTGTTCGGTACCCTGCACACCAGTTCGGCGGCCAAGACCGTGGACCGCATCGTCGACGTCTTCCCGGCGGCCGAGAAGGAGATGGTGCGCGCGATGCTTTCCGAAAGCCTGGTGGCCGTGGTCTCGCAGAGCCTGTGCAAGCTGAAGGACGGCTCGGGCCGCGTCGCCGCGCACGAGATCATGCTGGGCACCAGCGCCATCCGCAACCTGATCCGCGAGAACAAGATCGCGCAGATGTACTCCAGCATCCAGACCGGCCAGAGCATGGGCATGCAGACGCTGGACCAGAACCTCACCGACCTCGTGCGCCGCAACGTCATCTCGCCGGCCGAGGCGCGCTCCAAGGCCAAGATCCCGGAAAACTTCCCCGGCTAGAACCAGGAACTTGCGTATGGAACGCGACCAGGCCTCCAAGTTCGTCAACGACCTGCTGCGGTTGATGGTCACCCGCAACGGCTCGGACCTCTTCCTCACCGCCGACTTCCCGCCGGCCATCAAGGTCGACGGCAAGGTCACCAAGGTCAGCCCGCAGCCGCTCACCGGCCAGCACACGCTGGCGCTGGCGCGCGCGGTCATGAACGACAAGCAGGGTGCCGAGTTCGAGCGCACCAAGGAGTGCAACTTCGCGATCTCGCCGCATGGCGTGGGGCGCTTCCGCGTCAACGCCTTCATCCAGCAGGGGCACGTGGGGCTGGTGTTCCGGACCATCCCGCAGACGCTGCCCACGATCGACACGCTGGGCCTGCCGCAGGTGCTGAAGGAGGTGGCGATGACCAAGCGCGGCCTGGTCATCTTCGTCGGCGCCACCGGCTCGGGCAAGAGCACCTCGCTGGCGGCCATCGTCGACTGGCGCAACGAGAACTCGTTCGGCCACATCATCACGGTGGAAGACCCGGTGGAGTTCGTGCACCCGCACAAGAACTGCATCGTCACGCAGCGCGAACTCGGCATCGACACCGACAGCTGGGAGGTGGCGCTGAAGAACACGCTGCGCCAGGCGCCCGACGTCATCCTGATGGGCGAGTTGCGCGACCGCGAGACCATGGAACACGCCGTGGCCTTTGCCGAAACCGGCCACCTGTGCCTGGCCACGCTGCACGCCAACAGTTCCAACCAGGCGCTGGACCGCATCATCAACTTCTTCCCCGAAGAACGGCGCCAGCAGCTGCTGATGGACCTTTCGCTCAACCTCAAGGCGCTGGTCAGCCAGCGCCTGATGCCGCGCGAGCAGGGGCGCGGGCGCGTGGCCGCGGTGGAGATCCTGCTCAACACGCCGTTGGTCGGCGACATGATCTTCAAGGGCGAGGTCAACGAGATCAAGGAACTCATGAAGCGCAGCCGCGAGCTCGGCATGCAGACCTTCGACCAGAGCCTGTTCGACCTCTACGAGGGCCGGCAGATCAGCTACGAAGACGCGCTGCGCAACGCCGACTCGGTGAACGACCTGCGGCTGCAGATCAAGCTGAACAGCGATCGCGCACGCAGCAGCGACCTGTCGGCGGGCACCGAACACATGAAGGTGATGTGACGAGCCCCCAGGCTTGTCGCTACGCGCCTTCGCCACCCCCCGAGGGGGCTCTTGCTGCGGCCCGGCGAAGCCGGATCCGCGCAAGCCCCTGGTCGCGTTGGCCTTTACCATCGCGGGCATGAACACCCGCACCTACGAACCGACGAGCGCTCGCCGCGTGGCCTTCCTGGGCCTGGGCGTGATGGGCCACCCGATGGCCGGCCACCTGGCGCGAGCCGGGCACGCCGCCACCGTCTACAACCGCAGCGCCGCCAAGGCCGCCGCCTGGGTCGCCGAATACGGCGGCGCCGCCGCGCCGACGCCGCGCCAGGCCGCGGCCGGTGCCGATGTCGTCTTTGCCTGCGTCGGCAACGACGACGACCTGCGCGCCGTCGCACTGGGTGCCGACGGCGCCTTCGCCGGCATGCAGCCGGGCGCGGTGTTCGTCGACCACACCACGGCGTCGGCCGAGGTGGCGCGCCAGCTCTATCAGGAAGCGCTCGCGCGCGGGCTGCACTTCGTCGACGCGCCGGTCTCCGGCGGCCAGGCGGGCGCGGTGAACGGCGCCCTCACGGTGATGTGCGGCGGCGACGCCGCGCCCTTCGACAGCGTCAAGCCGGTGGCGCTGTGCTTTGCCAAGGCCGTCACGCGCGTGGGCCCCAGCGGCGCCGGGCAGTTGGCCAAGATGGTCAACCAGGTGGCCATCGCCGGGCTGGTCCAGGCTTTGGCCGAGGCGCTGGCGTTCGGTCGTCGCGCCGGGCTGGACATGCCGCTGGTGCTGGACGTCATCGGCAAGGGCGCAGCGCAGAGCTGGCAGATGGACAACCGCGGCAGGACCATGCTCGAGGACCGTTTCGACTTCGGCTTTGCCGTCGACTGGATGCGCAAGGATCTCGGCCTGGTGCTCGACGAAGCGCGCCGCAATGGCGCGCAACTGCCGGTGACGGCGCTGGTGGACCAGTTCTACGCCGAGATCCAGGCCCAGGGCGGGCAGCGCTGGGACACCTCCAGCCTGCTGCGCCGGCTGCGCGCCTGAGGCTCGTCAGCGCGGTGCCGAGGCCCCTGCGGCCGGGCCCGCCGTGGCACGGCCGAGGTTGGCGAGTTCGTTTTCGCTGAGGATCTCGAACACGCGCACCACCTTCTGCACCCCCGACACAGAACGCGCGAGTTCGGTGCCGCGGTTGGCTTCACGCTCGGTGACGCGGCCCATCAGGTAGACGATGCCGCGTTCGAGTACCACCTTGTAGGCGTTGGCATGCACGTCCTTGGCGTCGATGAGGGTGGCCTTGACCTTGGCGCCCAGCACGGCATCCGTGGAGCGCGAGCCGAAGGTGCTGCTGTTGCCGATGCCCAGCTCGTTGACCACCGCACGCACGTTCTCCACCGCGGCCACCGCACGTTCGACGCGCGCCTTTTCTTCTGCGCCCGGCACCTCGCCAGTGATGAGCACGGTGCGGTTGTAGCTGACGACGTTGACGTTGCCGAGCGTGGCCAGCTCGCGCACGCGCGCCGCGGCCTTGAACTCGATCGACTGGTCTTCGAGCTGGGTGCCCGTGGTGCGCCGGTCGCTGGCAACGAGGCTGCCTCCGATCACGGCACCGCCCAGCAGCAGCGGCGCGCAGCCCGCCAGCACGCCTGCGGCAAGCAGCGCCGCCGTGCAGCGGCCGAGCCGGGTCAGACTGGAATGGATCATGGCTCTTGTTCCCCCATCAATTGAAAATCGACCGCATCGCACAGGCAGTGCAGCACCAGGAGCTGCAGCTCCGCGACACGTGCCGCTCGCTCGTGCGGCACGGCCACGAGCACGTCGGTCTCGGCCAGCAACTCGGCGAAGGCGGCCGCGCCGCGGCCGGCCAGCACGACGATGGTCATGTCCTTGCCCTGCGCGGCCGAGATCACTGCGGCGCTGTGGCCTTCGCCGTCGTCGACGTACAGCAGCACGTCGCCCGGCAGACCCAGGGCACGCACCTGCTGGGCCTGCAACGCCGGCTCGCCGGCCAGTGCCAGGGCCGCCAGCGGCGGGCGCTCGCGTTCGAAACGGCCGCTGAACAGCCGCGCCAGCTGCTGCGCCAGCAAGCTGCCGGCACCGCTGCCGCAGGCCATGACCTTGCCGCCGCCGGTGATGGCCGACAACAGCGCCGCTGCAGCCTCGGCGATCGGGCGCGCCAGTGTCTCCGCAGACTGGTACTTGAGGTCGGCGCCGTCGAAGAAGTGCTGCTGGATACGCTGTTCGAGCATGAACATGCATCATATGACAGGGGCCGGCGCGCCCGGTTCCACGCGCTGGCATACTCGCCCGCCCTCACAGCCCGCACCCGCCTTGCCCGCCACCGACCTCCGCGTCTGGATCGCCACCGCGGCGGCCACACTGCCGTCGCTGCTGGCCTACAACGTCTCGCCTTCGCCGACCTTCCTGAACCAGGCGCTGGCGCTGGCCTTGTGGGGTGCCTTCGTGGTCGCGTCGGCGCCGGCAGCGCCGGGGCGCGGGCCGGGCCCGCTGCTGGCGGCGCTGGCGCTGGTCGGCGCGGCGGTGGGCTGGTCCTGGGGCCCGGGCGCCCTGCCGTCGACGCTGGCGCTGTCGGCCATCGGCATGCTGCTGGCGACAGCGGTGGTGGCGGCCGGCGGTGCCGGCGCCGCCGCACGCGGCGACGCGACGGACCTCTTCGCCGCCTTCTGCTGGGCCTGGCTGGTGGCCGGCTTGTTCAATGTCGGCATCGCCGTCATCCAGGTCTTCCTGCCCGAGCTGCCCGAGGGTGACTGGATCGCGCGCTCGGGCATCGCCGGCCGCGCGGTGGGCAACCTGCGCCAGCCCAACCACCTGAGCAGCCTGCTGCTGTGGGCCGCCATCGCGGCGGTGGCGCTGGTGGAATTGGGCCGCCTCGGCCGCCGGGCCGGCGCCCTGGCGCTGGCGGCATTGGTATTCGCGGTGGTGCTGACGGCGTCGCGCACCGGCCTCGTGAGCGTGCTGCTGCTGGCACTGTGGGGCGCGGCGGACCGGCGCCTGGCGCGCCCCACGCGCTGGCTGCTGCTGGCCATGCCGCTGGTCTACGCCGTCTGCTGGCTGGGCATGGCGCAGTGGGCCGCGGCCCTGCAGCACACCTTCGGTGGCGCCGCGCGGCTGGCCGAAAGCGACATCTCGGGCTCGCGCTTCGCGATCTGGGCCAACACGCTGGAGCTGATCAGCCGCCACCCGTGGGCGGGCGTGGGCTTCGGCGAATTCAACCTGGCCTGGACGCTGACGCCGTTCCCCGGCCGTCCGGTGGCCTTCTTCGACCATACGCACAACCTGCCGTTGCAACTGGCGGTGGAACTGGGCCTGCCGCTGGCCGCGGCGGTGATGGCGCTGCTGTTGTGGGCGCTGGCGCGCGGCGTGCGCCAGGCCTGGGCAGCCGAGGGTGGCATGGGCACGGCGCAGCGCGCAGCGATGCTGATGGTGCTGATGATCGGCCTGCACAGCCAACTGGAGTACCCGCTGTGGTACAGCTACTTCCTGCTGCCGGCGGCCTGGGCCGGGGGCTTTGCGCTGCGGTCTGCACCGCGGGGGCGCTCTGCGATGGCGGTGCCCGCCGCGGCCCGGGCGGCGCCGGGGCTGACGCTGGCCGGTGCGGCGCTGGTGGTCGGTGCCCTCGGGTCGGTCGTCGACTACGCCCGTGTGGCCACCATCTTCAGCGCCCGCCCCGGTGCGCCGCCGCTGGAGCAGCGCATCGCCGACGGCCGCCGCAGCATCCTCTTCGGCCACCACGCCGACTACGCGGCAGTGACCTCGGGTGTGGCCTTGCACGACGCCGAAGCGGCCTTCGACCGCGCCTCGCATTACCTGCTCGACACGCGGCTGATGATGGCCTGGGCGCAGGCACTCGCGGCCCAGGGTCGCGTGGACGAGGCGCGCCACCTGGCCGAGCGCCTGCGCGAGTTCAGGAAGCCCGATGCGGCGGCATTCTTCGAAGCCTGCCCGCGGGCGGCCGGCCCGGCCGCAGCCGGGGCCGCGGCGAGCGCACCGTTCCAGTGTGAACTGCCGGCGCGGCCGCCCGGGTGGCAGGAATTCCTGCCCGGCGGCGGGCGCTGAGGTCGCGAGTTGCAGGCAACGGCGCCAGCGGTGGAGCAGGGCGCGTGGACTGGCCGCAGGAAAGGAATTTCCTTACAATCGGCACCCAACCGGGACAGCGCCGCAAGGAGACCGCAATGATCACCAGCAAACTCACCAGCAAGGCACAAACCACCGTGCCGCAGCCGGTGCGCGCTGCGCTCGGCCTGAAGGCTGGCGATCTGCTGTTGTACGAGGTGGTGCAGGACCAGGTCATCCTGCGCAAGTCACCCGCCGCACCGGTCCGCGACGACCCCTTCGGCACTTTCGACGAGTGGCACACGGCGGCCGACGAGAAAGCCTATGGCCAGCTTTGAACCCGGCGACGTGATCAAGGTGCCCTTTCCCTGCACCGACCGGCCGGCGCGCCAGTCGCGCCCGGCTCTCGTGGTGTCCGCGCCGACGCTGCAGGACCGCCACGGCCTGCTCTGGGTGGTGATGATCACCAGCGCGGAGAACCGCGGTTGGCCCGGTGACGTGGCGGTGCGCAGTCTGGCCCAGGCGGGCCTGCCCGCGGCTTCGGTGGTGCGCAGCGCAAAGATCGCCACCATCGAGGCCGGTGACGCGCAACGACTCGGGCGCGTCTCGGCAAGTCAACTCGCGGTCGTCAGGCAACACTTGACTTTCACTCTGGGCACGGTCTGAAAGCGCGTGCAGGCCTGGCGCCCCAATAACGGTGCGGCCGGCGGTTGCGTCAGCCCGCCGCCACCCAGTCCCCCGACTTCCCGCCGCGCTTTTCCAGCACCCGGATGTCGCCCATGACCATGCCACGGTCGGCGGCCTTGCACATGTCGTACACCGTCAGCAGCCCCACCTGCACGGCGGTCAGCGCTTCCATCTCCACGCCGGTGCGGCCCAGCGTTTCCACCTGTGCCGTGCAGCGCACCTCGCTGCGTTCGCGGTTCAGCTCGAATTCCACCGCGACGCGGGTGATGGGCAGCGGGTGGCACAGCGGCACCAGGTCGGCGGTGCGCTTGGCGCCCTGGATGGCGGCGATGCGCGCGACGCCGATGACGTCACCCTTCTTGGCTTGGCCCTGCGCGATGAGCTCGAAGGTGGCCGGCAACATGCGGATGCAGCCGCTGGCGCGCGCCACGCGGTGCGTCTCGGCCTTGGCCGCGACATCGACCATGTGCGCCTGGCCCTGGGCGTCGAAGTGCGTCAGCGGAGAGGCAGGCACGGGGGTCATGGTCGAGCAACATCCAGCAACATGGCAGTGTCATGATAGCCAGGTGGAACGCCCGGGCCGCATCCGGGCTCCAAGCCACAACGCTGCCAGCCGAGAACGCCCTTGAAACCTTCTTCCATCCCCCGTTGGCGGCGCCTGCTGGCGGCCACGCTTGCCGCGCTGATGGCGTTTTCGGGTGTGGCACAGGCCCAGGTGCGCCTGCCGGCGCTGGGTGAATCGGCGTCGGACGACCTGTCGGTGGGCGCCGAGCGCCGCGTCGGCGACCAGATCATGGCCGAGGGTCGGCGCGACCCGAGCTACTACGACGACCCGGTGCTGCTGGCCTACGTGCAGTCGCTGTGGGATCCGCTGGTGGCCGCGGCGCGGCAGCGCGGCGAGATCGGCGCCGACACCGACCGCGCCTTCGCCTGGGAGATCTTCCTCATGCGCGAGCGCAGCGTGAACGCCTTCGCGCTGCCCGGCGGCTATGTCGGCGTGCACCTGGGGCTGATCGCGCTGACCACGTCGCGCGACCAGCTCGCTTCGGTGCTGGCGCACGAGTTGTCGCACGTCACGCAGCGGCACATCGCGCGCAGCATCGCGCCACAGCAGCGCGCGTCGCTGGTGGCGCTGGCGACGCTGCTGCTGGGCATCATCGCCGCCAGCCGCACCAACAACGCCGACATGGCCAACGCCGCCATCATGGGCGGCCAGGCGGCGGCCATCCAGGGCCAGCTCAACTTCTCGCGCGACATGGAACGCGAGGCCGACCGCATCGGCTATGGCGTGCTGGCCACGGCGGGCTTCTCCAGCGCCGGCATGGCGGCCATGTTCGAGAAGCTCGACGTCGCCACGCGCATGAACGACAGCGGCGGCTTCCCCTACCTGCGCAGCCACCCGCTCACCGTGGACCGCATCAGCGAAGCGCGCAACCGCACGCTGCTGGGCCCGGCCACGCCATCGGCACCGCCGCTGGAGCACGCGCTGATGCAGATGCGCGCCCGCGTGCTGATGGACGACAGCGTGCAGGCGCTGCAGCGGCTGGGCGGCGAGACCTCATCGCCCGAACTCGGCGACCGGCTGGCGGCGCTGTACGGCGGCGCCCTGGCCGCTGCACTGCTGAGAGACCACGCGCGCGCCGAAACGCAGGCTGGCCAGGCGCTGCAGCTGGCCGCGCGGGCCACGCCGCGCGAGCCGGCCGCCGAACGCGCGCTGCACCTGCTGCAGGCCCAGGTGCGGCTGGCGCGCGGCGACGCCCAAGGCGCGCTGGCCGCGCTGGATGCCTTGCCCGCCGGCACCGGCGCCCGTGCGCCGCTGCTGCAGCGCGCGCAGGCAGCGCTGGACTGGCATCGCCAGAGTGGCGGCAGCGCCACCGGCGCCGCCGCTGCCGACCTGCGCCGCAGCACCGAGGCCTTGCAGACCTGGCTCGTCGAGCAACCGCTGGACGCCGCGGCCTGGCAATTGCTCGCCGGCACCAGCGAGGCGCTGGGCCTGACGCTGCGCTCGATGCGCGCCGGTGCCGAGGCGCGCGCCGTGGTCGGCGACCTCACGGGTGCCATCGACCGCCTGCGGGCGGCGCAATCGGCGGCGCGCATGCCGGCAGCGCATGACTTCATCGAAGCCTCGGTCGTCGACGCCCGGTTGCGCCAGCTGATGGCGCAGCGGCGCCAGGTGGCGCTGGAAGCGCGCGGCGGCCGCGCCGGGCCGCCCGGCACGGAATTCCCCGACGAGCCTTTGCCGCAGTAGGCCCGCGCGCTCGGTATCCAGGGCCGCCCCGGCCGGCCAGAATGCGGCCCAGGAGGCACCCGGCATGCAGTGCAGACGGCGGTGGATGCGGGCGACGGCAGGGGCCATGCTCTGGGCCTGGCTGGGTCTGGCCGGTGGGTCCGGCCCGGCCCAGGCGGCACGGGTGGCCAGCGTCTCGCCGGAGGGCGAAGTGGCCGAGGTGCGCCAGGTGGTGGTGCGCTTCAGCGAGGCCGTGGTGCCGGCCGGCGAAGCACGCCTGCCGTCGCCGTTCACCTTGTCGTGCCACGGCGCCACGCCCCCCGGCGACGCGCGCTGGACCAGCGACCGCGTCTGGGTCTACGACCTGCACCAGGTGCTGGCGGCCGGCAGCCGATGCACACTGCGCGCCAGCACGACCTTCCAGCCGCTGGGTGGCATGCTCGAAGGCGCCACCGAGTTCAGCTTCGCCACCGGCGCGCCGGTGGTGCTGTCGGTGCAGCCCTACCCCGGTTCGCGCATCGAAGAAGACCAGCACTTCCTGCTGCGCCTGAACGGCGCGGCCGATGCCGCCAGCGTGCAGCGCGCGGCCTGGTGCGAGGTCGACGGCCTGGGCGAGCGGCTGCCGGTGAACATCGTCGAAGGCGCGGCGCGCGATCAGATCCTGCGCCAGCGCGCGCGCGACGCCGATCCGCGCCACGTCCTGTTGCTGGCCTGCCAGCGGCCCTTCCCCGCCGACGCCGGCGTGCGCCTGGTGTGGGGCGCGGGCGTGGTGGCGGCCGGGCAGCCGCAACTGGTGTCGCGTGGCACACAGCGTTTCGAATGGAAGGTGCGGCCGCGCATGCTGGCGGAATTCAGCTGCGAGCGCGAAAACGCGCAGTCGCCGTGCCTGCCGCTGAGGCCGCTGGTGCTGCGTTTCAGCGCCCCGGTGGCGCGCGCCGTGGCGCTGGCCGCGCGGCTGCAGCCAGCGCAGGGCAAAACCCTGGTGCCGCGCGCCGAAGGCCGCAGCGAGTGGATCGAGGAAGTGCGCTTTGCCGCGCCTTTGCCCGAGAACGCCACCTTCCAGCTCACGTTGCCGCCGGCCGTGCAGGACGAGACCGGGCGCGCGCTGGCCAATGCGGCGAGCTTCCCGCTGGCCGTGGCCACCGGCGGCCTGCCGCCGCTGGCGAAGTTTGCGGGCGGGGCCTTCGGCATCGTCGAGGCCGCGCCCGACGCCATGCTGCCGGTGACGCTGCGCCATGTGCAGGCCGACCTCGACGGCGCGACCACCGGTGGCTGGGTGGCGATCAAGCGCTTCGGTGCCGACAGCAGCGACGAAACGCTGTTGCGCTGGATCGTGCACCTGCGCCAGGACCACGCCGAGCCCTTCAAGACCCGCGAGCGCGCGCTGCTGGCGCAGGAGACCGATGTCCGCCGCGCCGAGCTGCCTCAGTCGCTGGCCGCCGCGCCGCGCGCCACCGAGGTCATCGGCATCCCGCTGCCGCAGCGCGGTTATCACGTGGTGGAGATCGAGTCGCGCATTCTCGGTCAGTCGCTGCTGGCCCGGCGCGCGCCGATGTACGTGCGCAGCGGCGCCCTGGTCACCAACCTGGGCGTGCACTTCAAGCGCGGGCGCTCGTCGAGCCTGGTCTGGGTGACGACGCTGGACCGCGGCCGGCCGGTGGCCGGCGCGCGCGTGGCGGTCAACGACTGCCGCGGCAAGGCGCTGTGGAGCGGCAGCACCGACGCGCAAGGCGTGGCGCGCATCGAACGCGGCTTCGACGAAGCCGACGACGACGGTGGCCAAGGCAACCCGGCCTGCCTCAGCCGCGAGGGCCATTTCGTGACCGCGCGCCTGGGCGACGACCTGTCCTTCGTCTTCGGCGCCTGGAGCCGAGGCATCGAGCCCTGGCGCTTCGACATCCCGCTGGCGCGCGGCACCACGCCCGACCGCCGCGCCCATACCGTGTTCGACCGCACGCTGCTGCGCGCCGGCGAAACGCTGTCGATGAAGCACTTCGTGCGCGAGGACACCGAGCGCGGCCTGGCGCTGCCGGAGGCCGGCACCCTGCCCAACGAGGTCGTGCTCACGCACCTGGGCAGCGACGCCGAATTCAGGCTGCCCCTGGCCTGGCCGGCCGGCGCGCGCGCGGCGGAGAGCCGCTGGGTGATCCCGAAACAGGCCGCGCTGGGCCTGTACGACGTGTCGTTGCAGCAGGGCCGGCGCCGCTGGTCCAGCGGCAGCATCCGCGTCGAGGCTTTTCGCGTGCCGCTGGTCGATGCACGGCTGTCGGCACCGGCGGGCGTGCTGGTGGCGCCGCACGAGATCACGCTACAGGCGCAGCTCAACCTGCTCGCCGGTGGACCGCTGGCGGCGGCGCCGCTGCAGCTGTCCGCGCTGCTGCGCGCTGCCACGCCGTCCTTCGCCGGTCACGAGGACTTCAGCTTCGCCCCCGCAGGACGCGGGCGCGGTGAAGAAGAAGGCAGCGACGCCAGCCGGCTGGTGGCCGACAAGCTGGCGGCGACGACCGACAGGCAGGGCGCGGCGACCGTCGTCGTGCCGGGACTGCCGGCGCTCGCCGGCCCGTCGGACCTGCTGGCCGAGCTCGGCTTCAGCGACCCGAACGGCGAGGTGCAGACCGTCGGCCAGCGCCTGCGCCTGTGGCCCAGCAGCGTGGTCGCGGGCCTGCGCGTGGCGGGCTGGACGGCGGCCCGCGGCGAAGCGCGCTTCACGGCGCTGGTGCTGGACACCGGCGGCCGGCCGCAGCCGGGCCGCGCAGTGGAGGTGCTGGGCCGGCTGCAGCAGACACTGACCACACGCAAGCGCATCGTCGGCGGCTTCTACGCCTACGACAACCGGCGCGAGACGCGCGAGCTCGGCACGCTGTGCAGCGGCAACACCGATGCGCGGGGGCGGCTGCCCTGCGACGTGAAGCTCGACGTCTCGGGCGAGGTCGAACTGGTGGCGCGAGCGCGCGACGACGCCGGCCGCGTCAGCGAAGCCGCGTCGACGGTCTGGGTCAGCGGTGGCGGCGAGTGGTGGTTCGCGCAGGACAACGACGACCGCATCGACGTGCTGCCCGAAAAGCGCGAGGTCGAGCCCGGCCAGACCGCCCGCCTGCAGGTGCGCATGCCCTTCCGCCAGGCCACCGCACTGGTGACGGTGGAGCGCGAAGGCGTGATCGACGCCCGCGTGCTGACGCTGAGCGGCCGCGAGCCGGTCATCGAGCTGCCCATCCCGAAGGCCGGCGGCCGCTCCTGGGCCCCCAACGTCACGGTCGGCGTGCTGGTGCTGCGCGGCCGGCTGCGCGAGGCCCCCTGGTGGTCGATCTTCACCTGGGGCTGGCGCGAACCGACGGAGTGGTGGCGCGCCTTCCGCTACGAGGGCCGCGACTGGCGCGCGCCCGGCGCCCTGGCCGACCTGGCCCGGCCGACGTTCAAGTTCGGCGTCGCTCAGCTGTCGGTGGGCCTGGCCGAGCACCGGCTCGACGTCAAGGTGACGCCCGAGAAGGCGTCGTACGGCGTGCGCGACACCGTGAAGACCACCGTGCGCGTGAGCCACGGCGGCAAGCCGGCCGCCGGCGCCGAGATCGCCTTTGCCGCCGTCGACGAAGGCCTGCTGGCGCTGCAGGACAACCGCTCGTGGGACCTGCTCGGTGCGCTGATGGCGCCGCGCCCCTGGGGCGTCGAGACCGCCACCGCGCAGGGCGAGATCATCGGCCGCCGGCACTATGGCCGCAAGGCGCTGCCGCCCGGCGGCGGCGGTGGCCGCAACCCGACGCGCGAGCTCTTCGACACGCTGCTGCTGTGGCGCGGCACGGTGCGGCTCGACGCGCAGGGGCAAGCACGCATCGACGTGCCCTTGAACGATTCGCTGACGAGCTTCCGGCTGGTGGCCATCGCCGATGACGGCGCCGGGCGTTTCGGCAGCGGCAGTGCCAGCGTTCGCGTCACGCAGGACCTGCAGCTGCTGCCCGGCATCGCGCCGCTGGCGCGCCAGGGCGACCGTTTCGATGCCACTTTCACGCTGCGCAACACCACTGCGCGCGCGATGACGGTGCAGGCCACGCTGGCCGGTCGCAGCGACGACGGCGCGCTGGCTTTCGCGCCGCAGACCGTGGCGCTGGCCGCCGGCGCGGCCAGCGAAGTGCGCTGGAGCGTGGCGGTGCCCGCGGGCGCCACGCGCATCGATTGGGAAGCGCTCGCCGCAGAGGCCGGCCGCGCCGCGCCCGCGCGCGACCGCGTCAAGGTCGTGCAGGCGGTGGCGAGCGCGCTGCCGGTGCGCGTGTGGCAGGCCTCGCTGCAGCGGCTGCAGGGCACGCTCACGCTGCCGGTGGCGGCGCCTGCCGACGCCCTGCCGGCGTCGGCCAGCGTCGTCGCGGCGCTGCAACCGCGGCTCGGCGGCGCCCTGCCCGGCCTGCGCCGCTACTTCGAGACCTACCCCTACAGCTGCCTGGAGCAGCAGGTGTCGCGGGCGATCGCGCTGCGTGACCCCAGCGCCTGGGCGACGCTGCGCGATGAAGTCGCTGGCTACCTGGACGCCGATGGCCTGGCCGGCTACTTCCCGCCGGCGCCGGGCGACGCGCCGCGCGGCAGCGACCGCCTCAGCGCCCACCTGCTGAGCAGCGCGCACGAGGCCGGTTGGGACTGGCCCGAGGCCACGCGCGAGGCCATGCTGCGCGGCCTGACGGCGTTCGTGGAAGGGCGCATCGAACGCCGCTTCGTCGCGCCGCGGGCCGATCTCGACGTGCGCAAGCTGGCGGCGCTGGAAGCGCTGGCCCGGCATGGCCGCGCCACGCCCGGCATGCTGGGATCGATCGCCTACACGCCCGCGGCCTGGCCGACCTCGGCGCTGCTCGACCTGTGGAGCGTGCTGCGGCGCGTGCAGGGCGCGCCGCAGGGCGCGGCTCGGCTCGCCGAGGTGCAACGGCTGCTGCGCTCACGGCTCGTCGCCGGCGGCACGACGCTGAAGTTCAGCACCGAAGCCAGCGACGACTGGTGGTGGCTGATGGACGGCCCCGACGCCAACGCCGCGCGTCTGGTGCTGGCCGCCGTCGAGGCGCCGGGCTGGAAGGACGAGCTGCCGCAACTCGTGCTGGGCGCGCTGGCGCGGCAGCAGCGCGGTGCCTGGTCGACAACCACGGCCAACCTGTGGGGCGTGCTGGCGTTGGAACGCTTTGCCGCGGTCTACGAAAACGTGCCGGTGGCCGGCGCCAGCGTGCTGCGACTGGGCGCCGTCACCAGCACGCTGGACTGGCAGGCCGCCCCCGACGGCGGTGCGCAGACGCTGCCGCTGCCGGACGCGCCGGCGTCACTGGTGGCCCGCCACGACGGCACAGGCCGTCCCTGGCTGACACTGCAGACGCTGGCCGCGGTGCCGCTGCGCGCGCCGCTGGCCGCCGGCTACCGCATCACGCGCAGCGTTGGCGCCGTGCAACGCAAGACCCCCGACGCCTGGAGCCGCGGCGACATCCTGCGCATACGGCTGGAGATCGAAGCCGTGGGCGACATGGCCTGGGTCGTCGTCAGCGACCCCGTGCCCGCCGGCGCCACGCTGCTGGGCAGTGGCCTCGCGCGTGATTCGGCGATCGCGACGCAGGGCGAACGGCGCGAGGGCCTGGCCTGGCCGGCGCATGTGGAACGCGCGCCCGACGCCTGGCGCAGTTATTACGAATGGCTGCCGCGCGGGCGGCACGTGGTCGAGTACACGCTGCGGCTGAATGCCAGCGGGCGCTTCGGCCTGCCGCCGACGCGGGTGGAGGCGATGTATGCGCCCGAGACCTTCGGTGAAGTGCCCAACGCGATGCTGGAGGTCTTGCCGTGAGAGACCCATGCGCCGCGTGGAGGCGCCGGCTTGAGACCGCGAACCGCGGCCATTGCCCCCTCTCCCACTTGTGGGAGAGGGTCGGGGGCGAGGCGGGGGTTTCGAGCCGCGCGCGGCGAGCCCGCGGAGCGGTCCCGGCATGCAGGCCGGGACGCGCACTGCAAGTGAGGGTCATGCGTGCCCCTGCCACCCTCACCCCGGCCCTCTGCCTGGGAGGGAGAGGGAGTGGATGGCGGCGCTGGTGCGGCCGCGGGCTGCTGTCGCTGCTGCTTTGGACCGCTGCGCCGGCCTTTGCGGTGCCGACCTTCGACGCCGTGCGTGCGGCGCATGCGCCGTCGGACGTGCCGCTGCTCGACCGCCATGGGGCCGTGCTGCAGACCGTGCGCATCGACGACAGCGTGCGCCGCGGGCCCTGGGTCGCGCTGGCGGACATCTCGCCGGCGCTGCGCGCGGCCATCGTGCTCAGCGAGGACCGCCGCTTCTGGGCCCACGGCGGCGTCGACTGGCGCGCGCTGGCGGCCGGCGCCTGGGCCACGGCGTGGAACTCGCGCACGCGCGGCGCATCGACGCTGACGATGCAGCTGGCCGGCCTGCTGGACGACGATCTGGCACGCCCCAGCGGCGGGCGCAGCATGGGCCAGAAGCTGACGCAGCTGCGGCGCGCGCAGCAGCTGGAGGCCGGCTGGACCAAGACACAGATCCTGGAGGCCTACCTCAACCGCGTGCCGCTGCGCGGCGAGGGGGTCGGCGTGGCGGCGGCCAGCAACCTGCTCTTCGGCAAACACGCCAGCGGTCTGGACGCTGTGGAGGCCGCGCTGCTGGCCGTCATGGTGCGGGGCCCCAACGCCGGCGCGGCGGTGCTGGAGCGCCGCGCCTGCGAGGTGCTGCGCCAGCAGCAGCTCGGCTGCACCGCGTTGGGCATCACGCTGGCGCAAGCGCTGGCGCGGCGGCCGGGGCCGCTGTTGTCGGCGTCGGGCGAGGCGCTGGCGCCGCACTTCGCGCGCCGGATGCACGCACCCGGCAAGGGGCCCTGGCGCAGCACGCTGGACGCCTCGGTGCAGCGCGTGGCGCTGTCGGCGCTGCGCCGCCAACTGGCCGAACTGCGCGGCCGCGAGGTCGAAGACGGCGCCGTGCTCGTGCTCGACAACGCCAGCGGCGAGGTTCTGGCGTGGGTCGGCTCGTCGGGCGCGGGCTCGTCTGCGGCCGAGGTCGACGCCGTGCTGGCGCGGCGCCAGCCCGGCTCCACCATCAAGCCCTTCGTCTATGCGCTGGCGCTGGAGCAAAGGCTGATCACGGCCGCCAGCCGGCTCGACGACGCGCCGCTGCAGCTGGCCGCCGGGGCCGCGCTGTACCAGCCGCAGAACTACGACCTCGGCTTCAAGGGCCAAGTCAGTGCGCGCACGGCGCTGGCCAGCAGCCTCAACGTGCCGGCGGTGCGCGTGGGCGCGATGCTCGGGCCCGACGCGGTGTTCGCCAAGCTCGTCGACGCCGGTCTCAGGCCGCGCGAAAGCGCCGGCTACCACGGCCATGCCCTGGCGCTGGGCAGCGCCGAGGTCTCGCTGCTCGACCTCACGAACGCCTACCGCGTGCTGGCGCAGCGCGGCCTGTGGAGCCCCGTGCGCTGGCATGCCGGCGCGCCGGCGGCACCGGCACGACGTGTCTTCGATGCCGGCGCGGCCTTCGTCGTCTCGGACATCCTCGCCGACCCGGCGGCACGCGCCGTCACCTTCGGCCTCGACAGCCCGCTGGTCACGCGCGGCTGGGCGGCGGTGAAGACCGGCACCAGCAAGGACATGCGCGACAACTGGTGTGTCGGCTACACGTCGCGCTTCACGGTCGGCGTGTGGGTGGGCAACGCCGGTGGCGCGCCGATGCACGGCGTGAGCGGCGTCAGCGGCGCGGCGCCGGTGTGGCGCGAGGTGGTGGCGCACCTGCATGCCAGCGCACCTTCGCGCTCGCCGGAACGGCCGCCGGGCGTGGTGGCGCAGCGTGGCGAGTGGTTCCTGGCCGGCACCGAAGCCCGCCCGGGCAGCGCGGCGGAGAGCGGCCGTGCCCGGGGCTTCGGCATCGAGGCCCCGCGCGACGGCAGCGTGGTGCTGCTCGACCCCGACATCCCGATGGCCGCGCAGCGACTGAGCTTCGTCGGTGCGCCGGGGCGGTGGAGCGTCAATGGTCGCGTCGTCGGCCGTGGTGGCGTGGTGCACTGGCTGCCGCGGCCGGGGCGTTTCGTGCTGGAGTGGCGCTCGGTCGCGGCCGGCGATGCGCAGGTGAGCGAGCGCGCGTCCTTCGAGGTGCGCGCGGCGCCGCCGCCGGCCAGGCGCCCGTGAGGCGCGGCCTTAAACCGGCGTTTCGTTGAACAGCCGCTCCACCGCCACGTCGATGACCATGCCGCACAGGCTGTAGAGCAGCGAGCCGATGAGGGCCGCGGTGAAGGTCGGCACGTGGAAGCCGTCGAGCACCGAAGCCGCCGCCCAGAACATCAACGCATTGATGACGAACAGGAACAGGCCCAGCGTCAGCAACGTCACCGGCAGCGTCAACAGCACCAGCAGCGGACGCACCAGCGTGTTGAACAAACCGAGCACGAAGGCCGCGATCAGCGCCGTGCCGAAGCCGGCCACCGAGACGCCCGAATACAGGTTGGCCACCAACAGCAAGGCCGCGGCAAGCAGCAACCAACGCACGATGATCTTCATGTCGGCAGCATACCGTGGCGCGGACGCGTCTTTTACCTAGGAAAACCGCTTCTCAGCGCCGAAGGCAGGCAGTACGATCGCGAGTGCCCGAATACCCGTAGAGACAAGCCCGAACACCAAGGTTTGCGCGACGGTCGGCACTCTCTCAACCAATGACGGAGAACCTACACATGGCAACTGCGAAGAAAGCTCCAGCGAAAAAGGCCCCGGCGAAGAAGGCCGCACCAGCGAAGAAGGCCGCCCCCGCCAAGAAGGCGGCACCGGCGAAGAAGGCGGCACCGACCAAGAAGGCCGCGCCCGCCAAGAAGCGCGCCCCGAGCGCCGCCTTCATGAAGCCCATGACCCCGAGTGCGGCGCTGGCCGCCATCATCGGCGACAAGCCGATGCCGCGCACCGAGGTCACCAAGAAGGTCTGGGAGTACATCAAGAAGAACAGCCTGCAGGACAAGGTCAAGCGCACCATGATCAACGCCGACGCCAAGCTCAAGGCCGTCGTCGGGGTGAGCCCGATCTCCATGTTCGGCATGACCAAGGAAATCAGCAAGCATCTCAAGTGAGTTGCTGAGTCCTCGATGTCTTGCGGGGCCCGGGCGACCGGGCCCCGTTTTCAATTCCGGCCGGCAGCGCCTGCGGTCAGGCTTTCTGCGCCAGCCGCCGCTCGACGAAGTCGAGCCGGTCCTGGCCCCAGAAGATCTCGCCGTCGATGACATAGCTCGGCGCGCCGAAGACACCGGCCGCAATCGCCTGCTGCGTGTACTGCTCGTAACGCGCCTGCACTTGCGGCGCATGCGATTCGGTCAGGCGCTCGGCCGGCTGGCCGCATTCAGCCAGCAGTTCGGCCAGCGTGGTGGCGCTGGAAACGTCGCGCTCCTGCACCCACACCGCCGCCATCACGCGGCCGGCCAGCTGCATCGCAGCGTCGGCGCCATCGGCCTGGTCCACCGCGATGATGAGCCGCGCCGCGTCGTCGCCCGGCACCGGGAAGTGCCTGGGCTCGAGGTTCAAGGGCAGGCCCAGCCCCTCGCTGAAACGCCGCAATTCGACCAGCCGGTAGGCCTGCCGCTGCGGCGCCCGCTGGCCCACGGGCAGGCCGCCGGACACCGGGAACACCTTGCCGCCCAGGTCCACCGGCAGCACGCGCACCGTGGCGCCGGCGGCCGCCGCGATGCGGCGCATGCGCTCGTGGCCGAGGTAGGTCCAGGGGGACAGGGGGGCGAAGTAGTAGTCGATGTTCACGGCCATGCTGGGTCTCCTGGTGCTCTCGGGTCGGTGCAGTCTAGTGCCGGGTGCAGGCCCTGTACTCAAATCGCCGCGGGGAGCCTTGCGTGCCACTGAGCTGGAACGGGATTCGCGACCGCGCGCTTGCATTCACCGCCGAGTGGAGGCAAACCGAGCGCGAAGACGCCGATGCGAAGAGCTTCCTCGACGCCTTCTTCCAGATCTTCGGCGTCCAGCGTCGCAAGGTGGCCAGCTTCGAGAGGCGCGTGCACAAGCTCGACGGCCGCGACGGCCATGTCGACCTGCTCTGGAAGGGAACCCTGCTCGTGGAGCAGAAGATATACGCGCCAACGCGTGCGCGAGCAGGACCCGATCAATGTCCGCGCCGTGCTCGACCAGCTCTTTTCGACGCTCAACCGCCCGACCGCGCTGCGGCAGAAGGTGCTTGCGGAGCACTACGACGCCTTTCCCTACGTGAACGGGCGGCTGTTCGAGCAGCCCCTGTCGCCGCCCGCATTCGATGCGGCAATGCGCAAGCAGGTGCTGCACCTGTGTGGGCTGAACTGGGGCACCATCTCGCCGGCCATCTTCGGTGCCATGTTCCAGAAGGTGATGGAGCTCGACGCCAGGGCGCGGCGGCGCGAACTCGGCGCCCACTACACGAGTGAGTCCAACATCTTGCGATTGATCGGCCCGCTGTTCCTCGACGATCTGCGCGCCGAGTTCGACCTGGTCAAGCATCACCGCGGCAAGCTGTTCGCCTTCCACAAGAAGCTGCAGACCCTGAGCTTCCTCGACCCGGCCTGCGGCTGCGGCAATTTCCTGGTCGTCGCCTACCGCGAACTGCGCCGGCTGGAACTGGACGTGCTGCGTGCTGCACGAGCGTTTGGCCAGCAGATCGGCCACGTGTTCGACTTCCTGCGCGTCGATGTGGACCAGTTCCACGGCATCGAGATCGAGGAGTTCCCGGCCCAGGTCGCACAGGTGGCGATGTGGCTCACCGACCACCAGATGAACGTCGAAGCCGGCGAGGAGTTCGGCGAACCGATGCTGCGCATTCCGCTGACCAAGAGCGCGCACGTGCGGCACGGCAATGCCCTGCGCATCGACTGGGCCGAATTCGTGCCGCCGCAACGGCTGAGCTTCATCCTCGGCACTCCGCCGTTCATCGGCAAGCAGCACCAGAGCACCGAGCAGAAGTCGGATCTGGAAACCGTCACCCACGGCATCGCCGGTGCCGGCGTGCTCGACTTCGTCGCCGGTTGGTACATCAAGGCGGCCCGCTACGTCACCGACACGCCGCAGAGCTTCGTCGCCATCGTCACCCAGGCGGCCGGCGGGCGGCGCAAGTTCAAGGACGTGCGCTTCGGCGCCGCGGCCGCCGAGCGTGGGCTGGGCGACCTTTTCGCCAGCGTCGACGAAGCCGAGATCGCCGCGCGCCGCGCCGTACGCTGCGCCTTCGTGTCCACCAACAGCATCACGCAGGGCGAACAGGTCGGCGTGCTCTGGCGCTGGATGCTCGACCAGGGCCTGCACATCCAGTTTGCGCACCGCACCGTGAAGTGGACCAACGAGGCGCCGGGCCGCGCCGCCGTGCATTGCGTGATCGTCGGCTTCGGCGCCGATGCGCGCCGGCTGCGGCGGCTCTTCGAGTACCTCGACATCGACAAGCCGCCGCTGGAGATCAAGGCCGCCAATCTCAACCCGTACCTGGTCGACGCGCCCGACGTGGTGCTGCCTTCGCGCAAGGAGCCGCTGGTGGGCGGCGTGCCGCCGATTTCGTTCGGCTCCATACCCAACGACGGCGGCCACCTGCTGCTGAGCGAGGCCGAGAAGGCCGAACTGCTGCTCTGCACCCAGGGCGCAGCGCCGGGTTCGGCTTTCGCGCGGTGCCATCGATGCAGCCTGAGTGAAGCAGCGGCCTGCAGAAGTGCCGGGGATATAGGTGCCTGACGCCAAGGACAGCATCACACACGGCATGGAGCCGAATTTCTTCCCCGGACACGGCGGAGTCCAGCCGGCCATCCACCTGCCTTCAACAGCGTTGTTCATGGAGGCGTCCCTGGCCTGCAAGCAAGCAGGCGCTGCACGGGTGCGCGCCGGTGCGGCGGACGAAATGATAGCGCCCGCGCTATCATTCGGCCATGGTTGAGCTGATCGTCGACACGAACGTGCTGGTCGGTGCTTTGCTTCGCGGGGGAGGCACTTCGCGGCGCGTTCTTCGTGCCTGCCTGAGCGGCGCCTACCAACCGCTGATGGGCGCAGCACTGTTCACCGAATACGAAGACGTTCTGTCTCGCGAAGCCCTGTGGCAAGACGCCTTGGTGCCACCGCACGAACGCGAGGCGGTGCTTGACGCCCTGATCAGCCGTTGTCGCTGGGTCGAGGTGTTCTTTGCCTGGCGACCCAACCTGCCCGACGAGGCTGACAACCATCTCGTCGAGTTGGCGGTGGCGGGCAATGCCTCCGCCATCGTTACGCGCAACATCCGCGACCTGGCGCGCGGTGAGTTGCGCTTCCCGAACCTGCGGGTTCTGACGCCGGAACAGTGTCTGGAGGCCTATCCGTGTCCACCCTGACGATCCGCCTGCCGGATGACAAGCATGAACGCCTGAAGGCGCTGGCCGAGAACCGGCACATCAGCGTCAACAAGCTGATCGACGAGCTGGCCACCATCGCCATCGCCAACCACGATGCGCGGCTGCGCTTTGTCGCGCGTTCGGTGCGCGGCGACGTGAACAAGGCGCTGACCGTGCTGGAGCGACTGGGCGACCTGTAGCCGCGGGCAAGTCCCGCCCGGCCGCCCGGTGCGGCGGGCGCCTGGCACCAGCGTCGTTCAGGCCGCCAGCACGGCTTTCAGGAACCGCCCCGTGTGGCTGCTCTCCTGCGCCGCCACATCCTCCGGCGTGCCGGCAATCAACACCCGCCCGCCGCCGGCGCCGCCTTCGGGCCCCATGTCGATGATCCAGTCGGCGGTCTTGATGACATCGAGGTTGTGCTCGATGACGACGATGGTGTTGCCGGCGTCGCGCAGCTGGTGCAGCACTTTGAGCAGCAAGCCGATGTCGTGGAAGTGCAGCCCGGTGGTCGGCTCGTCCAGGATGTACAGCGTGCGGCCGGTGTCGCGTTTGCTCAGTTCCAGCGCCAGCTTGACGCGCTGGGCCTCGCCGCCGGAAAGCGTGGTCGCGCTCTGGCCCAGCCGCACGTAGCCCAGGCCCACGTCCAGCAGCGTCTGCAGCTTGCGCGCGATGTTGGGCACGGCGCTGAAGTAGGCGTAAGCATCCTCCACCGTCAGCTCCAGCACCTGCGTGATGTTCTTGCCCTTGTAGAGGATCTCCAGCGTCTCGCGGTTGTAGCGCGCGCCGTGGCAGACGTCGCAGGGCACGTACATGTCGGGCAGGAAGTGCATCTCGACCTTGATCACGCCGTCGCCTTCGCAGGCCTCGCAGCGGCCACCGCCGCTGCTCGAGCTGACGTTGAAGCTGAAGCGCCCGGCGCCGTAGCCGCGTTCGCGCGCCGTCGGCACCTCGGCGAAGAGCTCGCGGATGGGCGTGAACAGGCCGGTGTAGGTGGCCGGGTTGCTGCGCGGCGTGCGGCCGATGGGGCTCTGGTCGACGTTGATGACCTTGTCCAGCGCGTCCAGGCCTTCGATGCGGTCGTGCGGCGCCGGCTCGGCGTGGCTCTGGTAGAGCTTGCGCGCCACCGCGGTGTACAGCGTGTCGTTGATGAGCGTGCTCTTGCCCGAGCCGCTGACGCCGGTGACGCAGGTGAACAGGCCGACCGGGATCTCGACGTTGACATCCTTCAGGTTGTTGCCGCGCGCGCCGACGATGCCCAGCCGGAACGGTGCGGCGCCGAAGCCGGTGGCGGCGCGCCGCCGCGCCGGCACCGGGATGCGCAGCGTGTGCGCCAGGTAGCGGCCGGTGAGCGATTCCGGGTTTGCCGCCACCTCGTCGGGCGTGCCCTGCGCCATGACGCGACCGCCGTGCACGCCGGCGCCGGGGCCCATGTCGACGACGTGGTCGGCGGCGCGGATCATGTCTTCGTCGTGTTCGACGACGAGCACGCTGTTGCCGAGGTCACGCAGGTGCTTGAGGGTGCCGATCAGCCTTTCGTTGTCGCGCTGGTGCAGGCCGATGCTGGGCTCGTCCAGCACGTACATCACGCCCGACAGGCCGCTGCCGATCTGGCTCGCCAGCCGGATGCGCTGCGCCTCGCCGCCGCTCAGCGTGTCGGCGCCGCGGTCCAGGCTGAGGTAGGTCAGGCCGACGTCGTTGAGGAACTTCAGGCGGCTGCGGATCTCGCGCGCGATCTTGTCGGCGATCTCGGCTTTTGCGCCGATGAGCCTGAGGTCCTGGAAGTAGGCCAGGCTCTCGGCCAGCGTGGCGTGCTCGACCTCGTAGATCGGCTGGCCCTTGTCGCCCGTGTGATGCTGCAGGAAGACATGCCGCGCCTCGCGCCGCAGCCGCGCGCCGCCGCAGTCGGGGCAGGGCTTGGCGGCCTGGTAGCGCGCCAGTTCCTCGCGCACCGCCACCGAATCGGTCTCGCGCCAGCGGCGTTCGAAGTTGGGCAGGATGCCTTCGAACGGGTGGCAACGCTTGACCTGGCGTGTGCGCCCCTTGCCCTTGCCCACGCCTTCGGCCTCGTAGACGAACTCGACCTCTTCGCTGCCCGAGCCGTGCAGCAGCACCTGCCGGGCCTGCGGCGACAGCTGCTCGAACGGCGTCTCGAGGTCGAAGCCGTAGTGCCGCGCCACGCTTTCCAGCAGCGTGTGCGTGTAGGCGTTGCGGCGGTCCCAGCCCTTCACCGCGCCGGCGGCCAGGCTCAGGCTGGGGAAGGCGACGACGCGGTCGGCGTCCATCGCCGTGACCTGGCCCAGGCCGTCGCAGGCCGGGCAGGCGCCGACCGGCGAGTTGAACGAGAACAGCCGCGGCTCCAGTTCCTGCAGCGAATAGCTGCACACCGGGCAGCCGAACTTGCTGCTGAAGAGGTGTTCGCGGCCGGTGTCGAGCTCGAGCACGATGGCGCGGCCGTCGGCGATGCGCAGCGACGCTTCGAAGCTCTCGGCCAGGCGCTGCTTGACGTCGGGTTTGCTGCGCAGGCGGTCGACGACGACGTCGATGTCGTGTTTCTCGGTCTTCTTGAGTTGCGGCAGCGACTCGGATTCGAAGATCTCGCCCGCCTTGCCGTCGCTGCCGATGCGAAAGCGCACGTAACCGCGTGCCTGCATGTCCTGCAGCAGGTCGGCGAACTCGCCCTTGCGGTTGCGCACCACGGGCGCCAGCACCATCAGCCGCGTCTCTTCGGGCAGCGCCAGCACGGCGTCGACCATCTGGCTCACGCTTTGCGTCTGCAGCGGCAGGTCGTGGTCGGGGCAGTAGGGCGTGCCGGCGCGCGCGAACAGCAGGCGCAGGTAGTCGTGGATCTCGGTGATGGTGCCGACGGTGCTGCGCGGGTTGTGGCTGGTGGCCTTCTGCTCGATGCTGATGGCCGGCGACAGCCCTTCGATGACATCGACGTCGGGCTTGTCCATCAACTGCAGGAACTGCCGCGCGTAGGCGCTCAGGCTCTCGACGTAGCGGCGCTGTCCTTCGGCGTACAGGGTGTCGAAGGCCAGGCTCGACTTGCCGGAACCCGACAGACCCGTGATCACCACCAGCGCGTGCTTGGGGATGTCGAGATCGATGTTCTTCAGGTTGTGGGTGCGCGCACCGCGGACCCTGAGGGTGCGCAACTCCAGCAGGGACGGAGGATGGTTTTCGGGGGGCATCGGGGCGTTCAAGGGCAACCAAGCATCATAACGACGCGGGTCGTGCCTGGCTCCCTCTCCCGCCAGCGGGAGAGGGAGAAAGACCGTACGGCCAGCGTGCAGCGAAGCTACGCCGGCGCCGACAGCACGCGCAGGATCTCCGCTCCGTAGCGGTCGAGCTTGGTCGTGCCGACGCCGTTGATGCCGGCCAGGTCGTCCAGCGTGGAAGGCATGGCGCGCGCCATCTCGGCCAGCGTGGCGTCGTGGAAGACGATGTAGGCCGGCAGGTTGTGCTCGCGCGCGACCTCGGCGCGCCAGGCCTTGAGCGCGGCGAAGCGCTCGCTCCCCGCGTCGTCCAGCGGCACGGGCGGCCGCGCCGCGCCGCTGCGCGCGCGCGGCGCCTTGGCGGCCTTGCCGCGCGGCTTGGGGTCGGCCGGCACGCGCAGGTGCAGCGTGACGTCGCCGCGCAGCACTTCGCGCGCACTGTCGGTGAGCGCCAGCGTGTTGTATTCACCCTCGGCGCGCACGTGGCCCAGCGCGATCAGCTGGCGCAGCACCAGGCGCCACTGCGCCTCGCTCACGTCGGCGCCGATGCCGAAGGTCGACAGCTCGTCGTGACCGTACTGGGCCACCTTGTCGCTGCGCTTGCCGCGCAGCACGTCGATCAGGTGGCCGGCGCCGAAGCTGCGCGGCGCGCGCTGCCCGCCGTGCTGGCGAAAACGATAGATGCACGACAGCGCCTTGCGCGCAGCGTCGGTGGCGTCCCAGGTGGCGGGCGCGTGCAGGCAGTTGTCGCAGTTTCCACAACGGGCCCCCAGGCTCGCTTCGCTCGCCGCGGGCGGCCGGAGGCCGCCGTCCTTCGGCCCGTCCCGGTCCGCGCAGGCGGACCGGGAGCCGCGGGCCTCAGCCCCCCGAGGGGGCTCGCCGCGGACCGGGGAACCCGGATCCGCGTCGGGCCCGCAATAGTCCTGGCCGAAATAGGCCAGCAGCCGCACGCGCCGGCAGTCGTGCGCCTCGGCCAGCGCCAGCAGCGCGTCGAGCTTGCCGCGCTGCAGGCGCTTGAAATCCTCGCCGGCCTCGCTCTCGTCGATCATGCGGCGCTGGTTGACGACGTCGGCCAGGCCGTAGGTCATCCAGGCGTCGGCGGGCAGCCCGTCGCGGCCGCCGCGGCCGGTTTCCTGGTAGTAGCTTTCGATGTTCTTGGGCAGGTCGAGGTGGGCCACGAAGCGCACGTCGGGCTTGTCGATGCCCATGCCGAAGGCAATCGTCGCCACCATGACGATGCCGTCTTCGCGCAGGAAGCGGTCCTGGTGGCGGCGGCGCACGTCGGCGTCCAGGCCGGCGTGGTAGGGCAGCGCGGCGATGCCTTCGCCGTTCAGCCAGGCCGCCGTCTCCTCGACGCGTTTGCGGCTCTGGCAGTAGACGATGCCGCTGTCCATGCCGTCCAGGCCTTCATGCTCGTCACGCAGGAAGCGCAGCAATTGCTTCTTCGGCTCGTCCTTCTCGACGATGGTGTAGCGGATGTTCGGGCGGTCGAAGCTGGCGACGAACAGGCGCGCAGCCTGCAGTTGCAGCCGCTCGACGATGTCGGCGCGGGTGTGGTCGTCGGCGGTGGCGGTGAGCGCCAGCCGTGGCACCCCGGCAAAATGTTCGTGCAGCGCCGACAGGCCCAGGTATTCCTCGCGGAAGTCGTGCCCCCACTGGCTGACGCAGTGCGCTTCGTCGATCGCGAACAGGCTCAGCAGCCGACGTTCGTGCAGCGACTCCAGCATGGCCATGAAGCGCGGCGTGAGGATGCGCTCGGGCGCCGCGTACAGCAGCGTCAGGCGGCCGGCGAGCAGTTCGCGCTCGATGCGGCGTGCCTCGTCGGCGTCGAGGGTCGAGTTCAGGAAGGCCGCCGCCACGCCCACTTCGTGCAGCGCGCCGACCTGGTCGTGCATGAGTGCGATCAGCGGCGACACCACCACCGTCACGCCCAGGCCGGCGCGGTGGCGCACGATCGCCGGCACCTGGTAGCACAGGCTCTTGCCGCCGCCGGTGGGCATCAGCACCAGCGCGTCGCCGCCGGCCACCACGTGGTCGACGATCTCCTGCTGGGCGCCGCGGAAGCCGGTGTAGCCGAAGACCTCGTGCAGCACCTGCCGCGGCACGGGCGCAGGGGAGGTGTCGAGATCGGACAGCACGGCAGACATGGCTGGGCAGGGATGGTACGCGAGGGCCCGGTGACCCGGCCCCCCGCCGGCGGGGGCCTGCATCGGGGGTGGCCCTCGTGGGTGATGGCCAGGCAGGAGGGCGGCGCGATAATGACCCGAACCGCCCCGCACCCCTCACCGCCCCTTGGAGCAGCCCATGGCCTCAGTCAACAAAGTCATCCTCGTCGGCAACTGTGGCCGCGACCCCGAAGTGCGCTACACGCCCAGCGGCGCAGCCATCTGCAACATCAGCATCGCCACCTCCAGTCGGCGCAAGGACAAGACCTCGGGCGAAAGCATCGAGGACACCCAGTGGCACCGCGTCACCTTCTACGACCGTTTGGCCGAGATCGCCGGCGAATACCTGAAGAAGGGTCGCCCGGTGTACGTGGAAGGTCGTTTGAAGTACGGGAAATACACCGACAAGGACGGCGTCGAGCGCAACACGGTGGACATCGTCGCCAACGAGATGCAGCTTCTCGGCGGCCGCGAAGGCGGCGGTGGCGGCGGTGGTGACGAGATGGGTGCCGCGCCCGCGCCGCGCGGCGCGCCGCCGGCGCGTAGCGCCCCGGCCGCAACGCCGGCGCCCAAACCGGCCGCCAAGTCGTCGACCGGCTTCGACGACATGGACGACGACATCCCGTTCTGACGCTGGCCTGCCAAGCCGGGGACCGCGCCGCGGCCCCGCGCTTGACACCGCGAGCGGTCCGGACTTGATACCATGAAGGGTATATGGTAGGATACCCGCCATGGTATACAAAACGAGCCCCCGCAACCCCCTGTCCGGTAGCCGTCGGCGTGCCCTGACCGCCGCTCTGGCGGCCCTCCTCGGGGCCCTGCTCGGCAACAGCACGGCGCTCGCCGCGCCACCCGCGGTGCCCACGGTTCTGGTCGGCGCCAGCACATCCGGCGCCGGCTTCGAGATCGACGGCAGCCTGCAGGCACTGCAGCAAAGCACGGTGGCGGCGCAGCTGGGCGGCAACGTGTTGCAGCTGGCCGTGAAGGCCGGCGACCGCGTCAAGGCCGGGCAGTTGCTGGCGCGCATCGACGCGCGCGACGCGCAGGCCGGACTGGCGCGCAGCGAGGCCGCGGTGGCGCAGGCCGATGCCGAACTGCGCAACGCCAGGCTGAACGCCGAACGCTCGCGCGAGTTGCGCGCGCAGGGCTTCATCAGCCAGGCGGCGCTGGACGTCGCCGAGACCCAGCTCAGGGCCGTGCAGGCGGGTGTGCAGCAGGCGCAGTCGGGCCGTACCCAGGCCGCGCTGGCGCGTGGTTTTGCCGCCGTGACGGCGCCGTTCGACGCCGTCGTGCTGGCCACCCACGTCGAAACCGGTGAACTGGCCAGCCCCGGCCGGCCGCTAGTCACCCTTTATGCCCCCGGCCGCATGCGCGCCGTGGTGCAGTTGCCGGCCTCGCGTTCGGCGGCGGCGCGCGGCGCCGCGGCGGTCCAGGTGCAGCTGCCGGGCGGCGACGACGGCCGCTGGGTCACGCCGGCCGCCCGCACCGAGTTGCCGGGCACCGACCCGGTATCGCAGACCATCGAATGGCGGCTGGACCTGTCCGCGGCCGACAGCGCCGGCCTGCAGCCCGGCCAGAACGTTCGCGTGCGCTTCACCGGCGCCGCGGCCACCGTTGGCGCCGCCACGCCGGGCCGCCTGACGGTGCCTGCCGCCGCCGTGCTGCGCCGCGGCGAACTGACGGCGGTCTACGCCGTGCAGGACACGCGCTTCGTGCTCAAGGCCGTGCGTCTGGGTGCGGCGCAGGGCGCCGGCGTCGAAGTGCTGGCCGGCCTGCAGCCCGGCGAGCGCATCGCGCTCGACCCGGTGCGCGCCGGGCTCGCCGGCGCCGTGCCGGCCGCACAGTGAGCGGGGCGCCGATGACCCCGCACCCGACACCGGCCGGCGCCTCGGCGCCCCCCGACCTGGGCGTGTCCGGCCGCCTGGCGCGCGCCTTCCAGTCCAACGCGCTGACACCGCTGCTGGCACTGGTGGCGCTGCTGCTCGGCGTCTTTGCCGTGCTGGTGACGCCGCGCGAGGAAGAGCCGCAGATCAACGTCACGATGGCCAACGTGCTGATCGCCTTCCCCGGCGCCAGCAGCACCGACGTGCAGAACATGGTGGCGCGGCCGGCCGAACACGTGCTGAGCCAGATCGCCGGCATCGAGCACACCTATTCGGTGTCGCGCCCGGGCATGGCGGTGTTGACGGTGCAGTTCAACGTCGGTGTACCGCGCACCGAGGCGCTGGTACGCCTGTACGACGTGCTCAACGCCAACCAGGACTGGCTGCCCGCCGGCCTAGGCACGCTGCCGCCGATCGTCAGGCCCAAGGGCATCGACGACGTGCCGGTGCTGGCGGTCACGCTGTGGAGCCGCGACAGGACCAGCGGCGTCGAGCTGGAGCGTGTGGCCCACGCGATGGAGTCCGAGCTCAAGCGCGTGCCAGGCACGCGCGAGGTGCAGACCATCGGCGGCCCCGGCCGCACGCTGCAGGTGACGCTGCAACCCGAGCGGCTGCGCGAACGCGGCGTCGACCTGCTGCGCCTGAAGCAGACGCTGGCCGCCGCCAACCAGGCCATGCCCGCCGGCACCGTGATCGACGACACCGGCGCCGGCCGTTCGCTGGCGGTGGAAACGGGCGAATTCCTGCGTTCGGCAGAAGACGTGGAGAACCTCGTCGTCGGCGTGCACCAGGGCAAGCCGGTGTTCCTGCGCGAGGTCGCGCAGGTCGAGGCCGGCGCGGCCCAGCCGGCCCGTTACGTGTGGTTCACACCGGGCGCCAACGCGGCCGGCGCCGATGCCCAGCAGGCCGCCGGCGCCGGCGGCTATCCCGCCGTGACGCTGACCGTGACCAAGAAGCCGGGCCAGAACGCCGTCGACGTGGCGCGCGCCGCGCGCCAGCGCGTGGACGACCTGCGCAACACCGTGATCCCGGCCAACGTCGAAGCCACGATCACGCGCGACTACGGCGCCACCGCGGCCGAAAAGGCCAACAAGCTGATCCAGAAGCTGGGTTTCGCCACCGCCTCGGTGATCCTGCTGGTCGGCCTGGCGCTGGGCCGGCGCGAGGCGGTGATCGTCGGCGCGGCGGTCATCCTCACGCTCACCGCGACGCTGTTCGCGAGCTGGGCCTGGGGCTTCACGCTCAACCGCGTGAGCCTGTTCGCGCTGATCTTCTCCATCGGCATCCTGGTCGACGACGCCATCGTGGTGGTCGAGAACATCCACCGCCACCAGTTGCTGGACCCGACGCGCGCGCTCAAGGACATCATCCCCGTCGCGGTGGACGAGGTCGGCGGGCCCACCATCCTGGCCACGCTGACCGTTATCGCGGCGCTGCTGCCGATGGCCTTCGTGAGCGGCCTGATGGGGCCGTACATGAGCCCGATCCCGATCAATTCGAGCCTGGGCATGGCGCTGTCGCTGGCCATCGCCTTCACCGTCACGCCCTGGCTGGCGCTGAAGCTGATGAAGCCGCACGACACGCTGGGCGAGCACCCGCACGGCCAGCATGCGCCGAGCAAGGTCAGCAGGGCGATGTCGCGTGCCTTCGCGGGCCTGCTGACGCCCTTCCTGGAGAGCGCGCGCAAGCGCTGGCTGCTGCTGGCCGGCATTCTGGTGGCGCTGATGCTGTCCGTGGGCCTGGCCGCCGTGCAGTGGGTGGTGCTGAAGATGCTGCCCTTCGACAACAAGAGCGAATTCCAGCTCGTCGTCGACATGCCGGCCGGCACGCCGCTGGAGGACACGGCGGCGGCGCTGCACGAGATGGCCGGCTTCCTGGCCCAGCAGCCCGAGGTGCTGGACATGCAGGGCTACGCCGGCACGGCCAGCCCCATCACCTTCAACGGCCTGGTGCGCCAGTACTACATGCGCGCCGACGCCGAGCAGGGCGACCTGCAGATCAACCTGGTCGACAAGGCGCACCGCGACGAGCAGAGCCACGCCATCGCGCAACGCCTGCGGCCCGCGCTGGAGGTGATCGCCGAGCGCCACGGTGCGCGGCTGAAGGTGGTGGAGGTGCCCCCCGGTCCGCCGGTGATGAGCCCGTTGGTGGCCGAGGTCTACGGCCCCAGCGAAGCCGGCCGCCAGCAGCTCGCGGCAAGGGTGGCACAGGCCTTTGCGGCCACGCCCGACATCACCGCCATCGACACCTCGCTGCACGACGACGCGCCGCGCGCCTTCCTGCGTGTGCAGCGCCAGCGTGCCGAATCGCTGGGCATCCCGGTGAGTGCGGTGGCCGCCACGGTGCAAGGCGCGCTGTCGGGCACCGACGCGGCCTGGCTGCACGACGGCCAGAGCAAGTACCCGGTGCCGGTGCGGCTGCAACTGCCGCGCGAGGCGCAAGTGGGGCTCGACGCACTGCTGGCGCTGCCGCTGCGTGCGGCCAACGGGCAGCTCGTGCCGCTGTCGGAACTGGTGCGCGTGGAGCGCGGCGTGGCCGACAAGCCGCTGTTCACCAAGGATCTGATGGGCGTGAGCTATGTCTACGCCGACGTCGGCGCCGGCGGCGAAACGCCCGACTCGCCGCTGTACGGCCTGTTCGGCATTCGCGGCAAGCTGGCCGCAGCGGCCCTGCCGGGCACCGGCGCGCTGGGCGAATACTGGATCAACCAGCCGGCCGACCCGTACCGCGAATACGCCATCAAGTGGGACGGCGAATCACAGATCACCTACGAGACCTTCCGCGACATGGGCGCGGCCTACGGCGTCGGGCTGATCCTGATCTACCTGCTGGTGGTGGCGCAATTCAAGAGCTACAAGACGCCGCTGATCATCATGGCGCCGATCCCGCTGACCATCATCGGCGTGATGCCGGGCCATGCCCTGTTCGGCGCCAACTTCACCGCCACCTCGATGATCGGCATGATCGCGCTGGCCGGCATCATCGTGCGCAACTCGATCCTGCTCGTCGACTTCATCGAGCTGCAGGTGAGCCAGGGCGTGGCCTTCAGGGACGCCGTGGTGAACTCGGCCGCCGTGCGCGCACAGCCGATCGCGCTGACCGCGCTGGCGGCGATGACGGGCGCGCTGTTCATCCTCGACGACCCCATCTTCAACGGGCTGGCGATCTCGCTCCTGTTCGGCATCCTCGTCTCGACGCTGCTGACGCTGGTCGTGATCCCGGTCCTGTACTACGCCTTCAATCGACGCCAGCACGCGGCCCCGGTCGACGCGGCGGCCGCCTGATCCGTTTTCCCATTTCCCCAAACCTGCAACCCTAGGACATTTCCCATGACAGTCGAACGCGTTATCCGCCTCATGGCCGGTTTCTTCATCCTGCTGTCGCTGGCGCTGGGCGTCGAGGCCAGCCCGACCTTCCACAGCCCCTGGTGGCTGGCCGTCACCGCCTTCGTCGGCTTCAACCTGTTTCAGTCCGGCATCACCAACTTCTGCCCGCCGAGTTTCCTGCTGAAGAAGCTGGGCGTGCCGGAGGGCGGGGCGAGCTGCGCACGCTGATCACCACCCCTGGCGACGACCATATCGAAAAGGCGTTGAAAATGGCCACCCTGCCGATCCAAGAACGGGGGCCTTGCGCCATGTCCGAACTCACCGACGCCAAGACCCGCGCCGACCTGCTGAACCGCCTCAAGCGTGCCGAGGGTCAGTTGCGTGGCATCCAGCGCATGATCGAGGAAGGGCAGGGCTGCCGCGACATCGCCACCCAGATGGCGGCCGTGCGCAAGGCGCTGGACAGCGCCTATGTGCACATGACGGTGTGCTTCATGCAGCAGGAGCTGGAAGCCTGCCTGGGCGGCGACGCCGACGGCGCGGCCAGCGAACGCATCGGCGGCGTGCTGTCGGACGTGCAGGAACTGCTGGGCAAGCTGCGGTGAAGGCGTGCGCTTTGCCTCTGCGCCGGCCGGTCCCGGGCCGGTGCTGACCACGATCGCGCGGCATCTACCGCGCTTTTCGTCACTTCGCTTTCACATCGGTCTGCCATGCTCGCGGCGTGGAGGCCGTCCGATGATCGAGTTCTTCCAGCCGCCGCGGCGGCTGAGCTGCGGCATCGTGATCGTCAACGACGCGCACGAACTGCTGCTGTGCCATGTCACCGGGCACGACCACTGGGACCTGCCCAAGGGCGGCGCGATGGCCGGCGAGACGCCGCTGCAGGCGGCGCTGCGCGAAACGCGCGAGGAATGCAGCCTGGCGCTGGAGCCCTCGGCGCTGCTGGAGCTGGGCCGCCTGCCCTACCGTGCGCGCAAGGACCTGCACCTGTTCGGCGCCCGGCTGCCGCGAGTGGACACAGGAACGCTGCACTGCGAAAGCCGCTTCACCGACGGCACCACCGGCGCGCGTTTGCCCGAGATGGACGGCTTCGGCTGGTTCCCCTTCACGCAGGTGCCGCAGCTGTGCACGCGCAAGCTGACTGCGGTGCTGCACGAGCGGCTGGACCTGGCGGCCATGCTGGCGCGCCTGCGCGAGCGCGAGGCCCTGGCCGCCTGAAAGGCGGCGCCGGGCCGGCCGGGCTCAGCGGCGCGGGCGCCGGGGC
>JAUXVE010000077.1 GCA_030680415.1 Rubrivivax sp. | reverse complement strand
GATCGCGCCGTCCATCTGCGCCGCACCCGTGATCATGTTCTTGATGTAGTCGGCGTGCCCAGGGCAGTCGACGTGCGCGTAGTGGCGGTTGGCCGTCTCGTACTCGACGTGCGCGGTGTTGATGGTGATGCCGCGGGCCTTCTCCTCCGGCGCCGCGTCGATCTGGTCGTAGGCCATGGCCTCGCCGCCGAACTTGGCCGCCAGCACCGAGGTGATCGCCGCCGTCAGCGTCGTCTTGCCGTGGTCGACGTGGCCGATGGTGCCCACGTTGACGTGCGGCTTGGTGCGTTCGAACTTGCTTTTTGCCATCTTGAGCGCTCCTGGCTTGGTAGTTCAGAGTTCAGTAAGGAAAGGAATTCGACTTTGTGGTGCCCATGGCGCGGATCGAACGCGCGACCTCCCCCTTACCAAGGGGGTGCTCTACCACTGAGCCACATGGGCATCGGTACGGGTCTGGCGGCCAGGCGGCCTGGCCTCGCCGGCAGGCCCGTAACGACGTCTTGCTTCAATCCAACCTTCCTTGGAGCGGGAGACGGGAATCGAACCCGTGCCATTAGCTTGGAAGGCTAAGGTTCTGCCATTGAACTACTCCCGCTCGGCACAACCATCCGTTTCTCTGGTGGAGGAGGGTGGATTCGAACCACCGTAGGCGTAAGCCAACAGATTTACAGTCTGCCCCCTTTAGCCACTCGGGCACCCCTCCGGAGAGCCTGTCAGTATAGCATGCTGAAACCGCTGCGGCGGCCGGCCCTGCCGTGCTCAGGGCAAGGCCCAGTCGACCACGCCACGGCCGGCGGCGGCCAGGAAACGGTTGGCCAGTCCGAAGTGGCCGCAACCGATGAAGGGGGCCGGGGGGCGCATGGCCGACAGCGGCGACGGGTGGTTGCAGCCCAATACCAAGTGCCGGGCCATGGCGGTCGCGGGCAGCTGCAAGCCCTGCGCCTGGGCGTGGGCGCCCCAGAACATGAAGACCTTGGGCTGCAAGTCGCCGTACAGCGCTTCGCAAATCTTTTTAGTAAGTGCTTGCCAACCTAGTCTGGCATGGCTGGCAGGTCGACCGTCTTCCACGGTCAGCGCCGGGTTCAGCAGCAGCACCCCCTGCCGCGCCCAGGGAACCAACGATCCCGACGCTGGCACCGGCAGGCCGAGGTCGCGCTGCAGTTCCTTGAAGATGTTGCGCAGGCTCGGCGGCACGCGCTGGCCGGCCGGCACCGAGAAGGCGAGCCCTTCGGCCTGGCCCGCGCCGTGGTACGGGTCCTGGCCCAGGATCACGACCCTGGTCCCAGCCAGCGGGGTGAGTTCGAGCGCGCGGAACACCTGCGCCGGGTAAACCGCCGCGCCCGCGGCCACGCGTTCGTCGACCGCCCGGATCAGCGCGCGGCCGGCGACGCTGTGGCGCCAGGCATCGATCAGCGGCTGCCAGTCGCAGAGAGGCGCCTTCAGCAGGCTGGACAGAGACCGATCCAACCGGTTCAAGCGAACAGGCTCGCCAACGCCGCGCCGGGGTCGGCGGCGCGCATGAAGGCCTCGCCGACCAGGAAGGCATGCACGCCGGCCGCCCGCATGCGCTGCACGTCGGGTCGGGCCAGGATGCCGGACTCGGTGACGAGCAGACGATCCGCCGGCAAGCGCGGCAACAGGGCCAGCGTGGTGTCGAGCGTGACCTCGAAGGTGCGCAGATTGCGGTTGTTGATGCCCACGAGCGGCGTCTTCAGCCGCAGCGCGCGGTCGAGTTCGGCGCCGTCGTGCACCTCCACCAGCACCGCCAGGCCGAGCGCCAGCGCGGCGGCTTCCAGGTCGGCCATCGAGGCGTCGTCCAGGCAGGCGGCGATGAGCAGGACGCAGTCGGCGCCGAGGGCGCGGGCCTCGACGACCTGGTACTCGTCGATCATGAAGTCCTTGCGCAGCACCGGCAGCGCACAGGCCGCGCGCGCCTGCTGCAGGTAGGCGGCCGCACCCTGGAAGAAGCGCTCGTCGGTGAGCACGCTCAAGGCGGCCGCGCCGCCCTCTTCATAGCTGGCGGCAATCTCGGCCGGCACGAAGTGCTCGCGCAGCACGCCCTTGCTGGGGCTGGCCTTCTTCACCTCGGCAATCACCGCAGCCCGGCCGCCGGCGACCTTGGCGCGCAGCGCGGCCTCGAAACCGCGCAGCCCGCGCCGCGCCTGCGCCGACTCGGCCTCTTCACGCAAGCTGGCCAGGCTGCGCCGCACCTTGGCCGCGGCGACCTCCTCGCGCTTGACCGCGACGATGCGTTCGAGGATGTCCGTCATGAGGCCTGGAACTTGTTGCTCACGCTGACGAACTGGCTCAGCTTGGCCATCGCGCGGCCCGAGGCCACGGCCTCGCGCGCGCGCTTGACGCCGTCGGTCACCGACGAGGCGACGCCGGCGCAGTACAGCGCCGCACCGGCGTTGAGCAGCACGACGTCGCGGATGGGACCGTCTTCGTTGGCCAGCGCACGCTGGATGCACTGCACCGACTCTTCCTTGCTGGCCACGCGCAGCACACGCGAGTCGTAGACCGGCAGGCCGAAGTCGCTGGGGTGCACGGTGTGTTCACGCACCTCGCCGTCCTTGAGCTCGCCCACCAGCGTCTCGCCCGAGAGCGAGATCTCGTCCATGCCGTTCATGCCGTAGACCACCATCACGTGCTCGCTGCCCAGGCGCTGCAGCACACGCACCAGGATGCCCACGAGGTCGGGGTGGAAGACGCCGAGCAGCTGGTTGGGCGCGCCCGCCGGGTTGGTCAGCGGCCCCAGGATGTTGAACAGCGTGCGCACGCCGAGCTCCTTGCGCACCGGCGCGGCGTGTTTCATCGCCGCATGGTGGCTGGGCGCGAACATGTAGGCGATGCCGGTCTCTTCCAGACAGGTCGCCACCTGGTCGGGCTTGAGGGTGATGCACGCGCCCAGCGCCTCCATCACGTCGGCCGAACCCGAGGTCGACGACACGCTGCGCCCGGCATGCTTGGCCACGCGCGCGCCCGCCGCCGCGGCGACGAAGACCGCCGCGGTGGAGATGTTGAAGGTGTGCGAGCCGTCGCCGCCGGTGCCGACGATGTCGACCAGGTGCGTGCGGTCGGCCACCGGCACCGGCGTCGCGAACTCGCGCATGACCTGCGCCGCAGCGGCGATCTCGCCCACGGTTTCCTTCTTCACGCGCAGCCCGATGGCGATGGCCGCGATCATCAGCGGCGACATTTCGCCGCTCATGATGCGGCGCATCAGCGTCAGCATCTCGTCGTGGAAGATCTCGCGGTGCTCGATGATGCGCGTCAGCGCTTCGGTGTTGGTGATGGGCATGGAGGCTCCTACAGGGTGGCTCTGAGCACGGACACGGCGCGCTGTGTGTCGGCGCCGGACACGTCCAGGTGCGTGACCAGGCGCAGCCGGGCGAGGCCGTTGCACAGCACACCGGCGGCGCGCAGGCGCTCGACGGCACCGGCGGCCTTGTCCGGCGCCAGGTCGACGAACAGGATGTTGCTCTGCGGCGGCACCACCGTCACACCCGGCAGGCCGTGCAGCCCTTCGGCCAGCACGCGGGCATGGACATGGTCTTCGGCCAGGCGGTCGATGTGGTGGTCCAGCGCGTGCAGCGCGGCCGCAGCCAGGACGCCGGCCTGGCGCATGCCGCCGCCGACCATCTTGCGGACGCGGTGGGCGCGGGCGATGAATGCCTTCGATCCGCACAGCGCCGAGCCCACCGGCGCACCGAGCCCCTTGCTGAAGCAGACCGAGACGCTGTCGAAGTGGCTGGCGATCTGGCGCGCGTGGGCGCGCGGGTCGCCGCCCGAGGCCCGTGCTGTGGCCACGGCGGCGTTGAAGAGGCGGGCGCCGTCGAGGTGCGTGGCCAGGCCACGGCGCCGTGCCAGCGCCGTGGCGGCTTCGATGTAGGGCAGCGGCAGCACCTGCCCGCCCCAGGTGTTTTCCAGCGCCAGCAGCCGGCTGCGCGCGTAGTGCGCGTCGTCGGGCTTGATCGCGGCCTCGATGTCGGCCAGCGGGATCGTGCCGTCGGCCTGCTGCGCCAGCGGCTGCGGCTGGATGCTGCCCAGCACGGCGGCGCCGCCGCCTTCCCAGCGGTAGGTGTGCGCCATCTGGCCGACGATGTATTCGTCGCCGCGTTCGCAGTGGGCCATCAGCGCGCACAGGTTGCTCTGCGTGCCGGTGGGCACGAACAGCGCGGCCTCGAAACCGAGCATGCCGGCGATGCGCTCCTGCAGTGCGTTGACGGTGGGGTCGTCGCCGTAGACGTCGTCGCCCACCTCGGCCGCCGCCATCGCCGCGCGCATCGCGGGGGTCGGCTTCGTGACGGTATCGCTGCGCAGGTCGATGGGCGTCATGACACACGCTCCAGGAAGTTCTTCAGCATCGCGTGCCCGTGTTCGCTGAGGATCGATTCGGGGTGGAACTGCACGCCCTCGATGGGCAGCTCGCGGTGGCGCACGCCCATGATCTCGCCGTCGTCCGCGGTGGCACTGACCTCCAGCTCGTTCGGCAGCGAGGCGCGCTCGATCGCCAGCGAGTGGTAGCGAGTCACCGTCAGGCGCTGCGGCAGGCCGTGGAAGACGCCACGGCCGTCGGTGCCGATCTCGCTCGTCTTGCCGTGCATCAACTGCTGTGCGCGCACGACCCGGCCGCCGAGCGCGGCGCCGATGCTCTGGTGCCCCAGGCAGACACCCAGGATCGGCAACTTGCCGGCGAAGTGCCGCACCGCCGGCACGCAGATGCCGGCCTCGGCCGGCGTGCAAGGGCCGGGCGACAGCACGAGATGATCAGGCTTGAGCTCGGCGATGCCTTCGAGCGTGATCTGGTCGTTGCGGAACACGCGCACGTCCTGCCCGAGTTCGCCGAAGTACTGCACGAGGTTGAAGGTGAAGGAATCGTAGTTGTCGATCATCAGCAGCATGTCCGCTCTATCCTATTGATTTCATTGGATGTTTTGCGAGATATCCACGTTTCATACCCGCTTTGATACCCGCATTTTCCGTCGCTGGCGAGGCCGGCGCGACGTGCTGGGGGGGACCTCTGGGCGCCCGCTGGGGGCGCATAGGAGTGGGTCAGGCCGATGGCTTGCGCCAACGCTGCCGAAAGAGCGCCGCTAAGGATGATCGCTTTGCGGACATGACCGCCATTATCGTCTGGCAGAACAGCGCGACCACATGCTCCTGGGTCTTCTTCTCGATCTGGCCGACCAGTGTTGCCATCACGTGCCTCGCGAAGTGGTGGTTTCATGCGGTCTATCCTGTCGATCCGTTCTACTCGTCCGACTCGTTCGCCAGCGCCAGTTCATCCCGCGGGTCAACGGGCGGCCAGCGGCCAGCGCCCAGCGCGAACGCGCTGCTCGAACCACCGATGCATGGTTGCGTCGTCCACCGCGTACTCGCCACGGGCAGACTTCCACACCGGGGCAGGCGTGCGATCTCGCAGCGACTCGAGCGCGGTCTGCGCCTTCTGTGCCGTAACCGGACCGCCGATCTTCTCGCGATAGAAGCGCAGCGCCTCGCCGTCGTACGGCCTGAATCGCGGGCCCTGACTCAGCAGACGCCAAAGCACCGCCCGTTCCAGCGGCTTCAAAGCGAGGAACTCGGATTCCATCTGCGCCTCGTCCTCTTCCTGGCGGCGTCGCGCAGCTTCCAGCACGGCCGCCTCGAACCGCGTGTCCAATCCTGACAGCGGGCTCAGCGCCTGGCCCAGCGCTTCCATGAAGAACTGCGGCCGCTGACCGAAACTCTCGAAGGCTTCGAGCAGCGTCTTCGTGTCTACAGGCGCCAGCTCCGGCCGCTGGACCGCGATCAAGCGCGCGACGTGGTCGATGAAATCCTGCCTCAGCGGCGGCATGCGCGAGATCTGCGAGCCGTAGAAGGGCGCCCCGTTCGTGTTGACCTGGCGGAGCAGCTTGTTGCGGTCCGAGCCCGACATGACCAGCATCAGGTTCACGCCGCCTGGCCGGTTGAGCTGGCCGCGCACCGATTTCAGCGCCGCCATCGGCGCCTCGCCGGTTTCGCTGGTCAGCGCGTGCTGCGCTTCAGGCTGCAGCGGAGGTCTGGACGCATCGCAGGCTGCAGTGGGTGGATCGCCCCAGGGGCGGGGTGGCAAGCTCGGCATGAATTGTCCACCGCGCAGCAGCGAGAATGGCGGCCACCACCGCCTTCGCCTACCCGCCCCATGCCCACCCGAGCCACCCGCCGCCCGCCCGCATCGACCAGCAAGGGGGGCCGGCCCAAGCCGGCCACCGAAGCGCGCCTGTCGCGCACGCGCCGCCCACCCGAGATTGCTGCTGCCGACTGGCAGGCGACGTTGCGGCGCCAGTTCGGCCGCGACCAGCAATTCGGCCTGGAGAACCTGGGCGCCGACCCGGTGTTCTCGGATTTCCGCGTGCACAACCCGGCCAGCGGCAGCCGCTGGCGCGTGTCGATCCGCGGCCGCGCGCCGGGCCAGAACTTCTGCACCTGCCCCGACTTCGCGACCAACGACCTGGGTACCTGCAAGCACATCGAGTTCACGCTCGCCAAGCTCGAAGCCCGGCGCGGCGGCAAGGCGGCGCTGGCCCGCGGCTTCCAGCCCGAGTACAGCGAGGTCTGGCTCGACTACGCGGGCGTGCGCCACGTGCGTTTTCGCGCCGGCCAGGGTTGCCCGCCGACGCTGCTGGCGCGCGCCAGCCAGGTCTTCGATGCGACGGCCGGCTGGGCGCTGCCCTGGGATCGCCTGGATCAGCTCGACGCCCTGGTGCGCATGGCGCAGGACAGCGGCCACGAACTGCGCTGCTACGACGATGTCTGGCAGTTCATCGCCCAGATCCGCGACGGCGAACACCGCCAGGCGGCCCTGGTCAAGGCCTACCCGAAGGGCGCGCAGGACAAGGCCCTGACCAAGCTGCTGAAGGTCAGGCTCTACCCCTACCAGGCCGAGGGCGCGCTGTTCGCGGCGCGCGCCGGCCGCTCGCTGATCGGCGACGAGATGGGTCTGGGCAAGACCATCCAGGCCGTGGCGGCGGCCGAGCTGTTCGCGCGCCATTTCGGCGTGCAGCGCGTGCTGGTGGTGTGCCCGACCTCGCTCAAGCACCAGTGGAAGAACGAATTCGCTCGCTTCTCCGAACGCCAGGCGCAGGTCATCCACGGCCTGCGCGCGCAGCGGCAGTTGCAGTACGGAGAAGACGCCTTCTGCAAGATCACCCACTACGAAACGCTGGCGCGCGACGGTGACCTGATCGCCGCCTGGGCGCCCGAACTGGTGATCGCCGACGAGGCGCAGCGCATCAAGAACTGGAACACCATCGCCGCACGTGCGCTCAAACGCATCGCCACCCCCTATGCCCTGGTGCTCACGGGCACACCACTGGAGAACCGGCTGGAGGAACTGATCTCGATCGTGCAGTTCGTCGACCAGCACCGCCTGGGCCCCACCTGGCGGCTGCTCGACGAACACCAGTTGCGTGACGAGACCGGCCGCGTGATCGGCTACCGCGCGCTCGACCGCATCGGCCAGACACTGGCACCGGTGATGCTGCGCCGGCGCAAGGCCGAGGTGCTGACACAACTGCCCGAGCGAGTGGACCAGCGCATCTTCGTGCCGCTGACGCCCGAGCAGCGCGTGCACCACGACGAGAACGGCGACATCGTCGCCCGCATCGTCAAGCGCTGGCGCAAGACCGGATACCTGTCGGACGCCGACCAACGCCGCCTGACCTGCGCGCTGCAGAACATGCGCATGGTCTGCAACAGCACCTGGCTGCTCGACCACGAGACCGACCACGGCCACAAGGTCGATGAGCTGATGACGCTGCTCGACGAACTGCTCGAAGCGCCCGCAGCCAAGGCCGTGGTCTTCAGCCAGTGGCTGGGCACGCATGAGCTGATCGCACGCCGGCTGGGCACCGGCCAGGGGCAGCGCGCCTGGGGCCATGTGCTGTTCAGCGGCAGCGTGCCGGGCGACAAGCGGGGCGCACTGGTCGAGCAATTCCACAACGACCCGGATTGCCGGCTGTTCCTGTCCACCGACGCCGGCGGCGTGGGCCTGAACCTGCAGCACGCGGCGGCCGTGGTGGTGAACATGGACCTGCCGTGGAACCCTGCCGTGCTCGAGCAGCGCATCGGCCGCGTGCACCGCATGGGCCAGTCGCGCGGCGTGCAGGTGGTCAACTTCGTCGGTCAGGGCAGCATCGAAGAAGGCATGCTCTCGGTGCTGGCGTTCAAGAAGTCGCTGTTCGCCGGCGTGCTGGACGGTGGCGCCAACGAGGTCTTCCTGCAGGGCACGCGCTTGTCCAAGTTCATGGACAGCGTGGAGCAGGTGGCCGGCGCGATGGGCGAGGCCGACGCGGACCCTGCCGCAGAGCCCATGGTGGCTGCCAGCGCGGGCGCTGCGCCTTGCGCGGCGGTCGATCCGTCGCCGACGGACGCTGCCGTCGGGGTGTCTGCGTCAGGCGCCACCATGGCGGAACAGGTGGGTCCGGCCTTGGCGCCACTGGCCGCAGAGGCAGCCCCGCGCGCCGAACCGCCGGATCCCTGGGCCGCCATCCTCGAGGCCGGCGCCGCCATGCTGCAGGGGCTGGCCTCGGCGCGCACGGCTGGCGGCACGACAACCGGCGCCGCCCCCATCACGATCGAGCGCGACCCTGTCACGGGCCAGGCCAGCGTGCGCCTGCCTTTGCCCGACGCCGCCGTGCTGCAGCGGCTGGCCAAGGCCTTCGAGCCGTGGTTGAAATAGCTCGTCGCATGATCGCGCCAGGCCCAGCTCGTCCCACTGGAACTGGTACGAAATTTCGGCCCGCCCCTGTTGCATCGCCAGGCCCGCCTCGCCGTCTTCGTAGCCGCGCAGCAGGCCCCTGACCCGCTTCAGCCGGGCTGCGCGGCATTGCCGCTGCCACAGGGGCAAGGGTCGTTGCGTCCGGTCTTGCCCGTCAAGTCCCCTTCCAGGGGTCATGGCGGTCGAAAGGTCGAAGTCGCGGCTCGACCGCCGGCGCATCAGAACCCCTCTTCCACCAGCTCGGCCGCGCGCAGCACCGCCCGCATCTTGGCCTCGGTCTCCCGCCATTCCGCACCCGGGTCGGAGTCGGCCACGATGCCGGCGCCGGCCTGCACGTACAGCGTGTTGTCCTTGACGACACCGGTGCGGATGGCGATGGCCACGTCCATGTCGCCGGCGAAGCTGAGGTAGCCCACGGCGCCGCCGTAGATGCCGCGCTCGGTGGGTTCGAGCTCGTCGATGATCTGCATGGCGCGGATTTTCGGCGCGCCGCTCAGCGTGCCGGCAGGGAAGCTGGCGCGCAGCACGTCGAGCGCGCTCAGGCCAGGCTTGAGCCGGCCCTCGACGTTGCTCACGATGTGCATGACGTGCGAGTAGCGCTCGATGCCGAAGGCCTCGGTGACCCTGACGCTGCCCGTTTCGGCGATGCGGCCAATGTCGTTGCGCGCCAGATCGATCAGCATCACGTGCTCGGCACGCTCCTTCGGGTCGGCCAGCAGTTCGGCTTCGAGCTGCTTGTCCTGCTCGGGCGTGGCGCCGCGCGGCCGCGTGCCGGCGATCGGGCGCAGCGTCACTGTCTGGCCGCCGTCGGGCAAACGCTCCTGGCGCACCAGGATCTCGGGGCTGGCGCCGACGATCTGGAAGCCGCCCATGTCGTAGTAGTACATGTAGGGGCTCGGGTTCAGCGAACGCAGCGCGCGGTACAGCGACAGCGGGCTTTCGGTGTAGCGCTTCTTCAGGCGCTGGCCCAGCACCACCTGCATGCAGTCGCCGGCCGCGATGTAGGCCTTGGCGCGCAGCACGGCGGCTTCGAAGTCGGCGCGCGGCAGTTCGCGTTCGACGGCGTAGCCCGGGCCGCGCCGGACCTGCGGCGCGCTCACGCTGTAGCGCAGCTTGTCGCCCAGTTCGGCCAGCCGCCGCTTGCCACGGTGGTAGGCCTCGGGCGCACCCGGGTCGGCATAGACGATGAGGTACAGGCGCCCCGAGAGATTGTCGATGACGGCCAGCTCTTCGGTCTGCAGCAGCTGGATGTCGGGCGTGCCGATGCCGCCGGGCTTGCGCACGCCGGCCAGCTTGGGTTCGATGAAGCGCACCGTGTCGTAGCCGAAGTAGCCTGCCAGCCCGCCGCAGAAGCGCGGCAGCCCGGGACGCAGCGCGACCTTGAATCGCGCCTGGTAGGCGGCGATGAAGTCGAGCGGGTTGCCCTCGACGCGCTCGGTCACCCGGCCGTCGGTGACGATTTCGCTGATCTGCCCGGTGGCGCGCAGCAGCGTGCGCGCCGGCAGTCCGATGAACGAATAGCGGCCGAAGCGTTCACCGCCGACCACCGATTCGAGCAGGAAGCTGTGGGCGCTGCCGCCGGCCAGCTTGAGGTACAGCGACAGCGGCGTCTCGAGGTCGGCAAAGGCCTCGGCGATGAGCGGGATGCGGTTGTAGCCTGAAGCAGCCAGGCTCTGGAATTCGAGTTCGGTGATCACTTGGAGGCCCTCTGCGGCCCCGGTGCCGGTGCCGCGTCACGTTCGACGGCGGGCGCCGTGGCGCCCGATGGGGCCCGACCGCTGAGGGTCAGGCGTTCAAGCTCGTCGAGCGACGCCAGGGCCAGGCTCCCCGGTCGCGGAAACCTGCCGTGGGGTGGGTGGGGGTGACGTGGGCCATGCACATGACCGTGGCAGTCTAGCAGCAGTCTCCGGACTCGCGGCCGCACCCTGGAAGCAACGCTGGCCTCTGGTGCTGCTCGTTCAAGGCGACGAAGGTAAGCGTGGACCGAGACAGGCCGCGAGTTCGTCGAGGCGGTCGATCACCGCGTCCGGGTGGGCTCTGGCGGGCGGCTCGCCGTGGTTGTAACCGTAGCTCACCAGGACCACCGGGCAGCCGGCAGCGCGCGCCGCCTCGGCGTCGTTGCGCGAGTCACCGACCATCAGCGTGCGCGCCGGATCGCTGCCCAGCGCCTTGCAGGCCTGCAGCAGCGGCAGCGGATCGGGCTTCTTGCGCGCGAAGGCGTCGCCGCCGAAGGCATGGTCGAAGTACCCGTCCAGGCCCTTCAGGGCCAGCAGCGGGTGCGCGAAGGCGCTGGGCTTGTTGGTCAGGCAGGCCAGCCGCAGGCCGCGCGCACGCAGCGCCTGCAGGCCCTCGATGACGCCCGGGTACACGGTCGAGTACTGGCCGTTGATACTGATGTAGTGGTGCTGGTAGTGGGCCCAGGCCTGTTGGTACAGGTCGGGCGGCGCCCCCACCTGCTCCAGCGTGCGCACGAGCAGGTGCTCGGTGCCCTTGCCCACCGTGCGCGAGATGAAGCCGCGGCTGACCGGGGGCCAGCCCAGATCGGCCAGCGCGAGCCGCAGCGCGACCTCGAAGTCGCCCACGGTGTCGACCATGGTGCCGTCGAGGTCGACGATGGCGGCCTGGAATTCGGTATCGTGCAGCGAGGACATGCCCCGCATTGTGCCGGCGGCCCCCGCCCCGCGCATGTTCAGGGCTGGTGCGCGTCGAGCCAGTCCAGGAACTCGCGGTACCAGAGCTGCGAGTTGCGCGGCTTGAGCACCCAGTGGTTCTCGTCGGGGAACCACAGCAGCCGCGCCGGCACGCCGCGCGCCTTGAGCGTGTTGTAGCAGGCCAGGCCGTTGCAGTCGGGCACACGGTAGTCCAGCGCACCGTGGATCACCAGCGTGGGCGTGTCCATCCTGGCGGCGAACGTGGCCGGGCTTTGCGCCAGCACGCGCGGCATGTCTTCCCAGTACTTGGCGGCCAGATCCTTGGGCCGCATGGCGTAGGAGTCGGCACTGAAGGTGGCGACGCGGTCGAAGACGCCGGCATGGCAGACATAGGCACGGTAGCGCCCGGCCGGCACCTGGCCGTTCATCCAGGCCACGAGGAAGCCGCCGTAGCTGCCGCCGGCGGCGTGGACACGGCGGCGGTCGGCCCAGCGCTGCGCCAGCAGCCAGTCGGTGCCGGCCTCGATGTCCTGCAGTTCGAGTTCGCCCTGTCGGCCGACCAGGCTGTCCTTGAAGGCAAAGCCGAAGCCGCTGGAGCCGTGATAGTTGACCTGCGCCACGACATGGCCGCGCGATGCCAGCACATGCGGGTTCCAGCGGTAGCCGAAGGTGTCGCCCGCGGCAGCGTGCGGGCCGCCGTGGATGACCTGCAGCAGCGGGTGCTTCTTCTTCGCATCGAAGCCGACGGGGAAGGTGAGCCACATCTGAATGTCGTCGCCGAGCGCGCCCTTGAAGCTGACCTCACGCTGTTCGCCCAGGGACACGCGGCCCAGCCTGGCATCGTTGAAGCGCTCCAGCCGCAGCGGCACGGCGCCGGCGCGGTGGGCATGGACGCGCGCCGGGTGCGCCGCACTGTCGGCGGCGGTGACGAGCACGCCACCGGCGACGTCGTAGCCCTGCACCCAGCCGCCTTCGACCACGATCTCGGGAGCACCAGCCTCCAGGCGCTGCCGCCACAGGTGGCAGCGGCCGCGGTCTTCGGCGGTGTGGAGGATGGCCGTGCCGCCGTCGACCCAGCGCAGCGGCGCGTCGATCGAACGGTCCCAGCCGGCGCCGACCAGCCGCCAGCCGCGCCGCCGCGGCGTCGCCTCGACGACGGCCAGCTGGTTCAATGCCGTGTGCTTGTGGCCGACATGCGCCGCGGTGGCGGCCAGCCGCGTGCCGTCGGGGCCGTAGCTCGGCGCGCCGAAGTCCCAGCCCGGGTCGTCGGCCAGTGTCTTGAAGCGGACCGTCGCCAGATCGACCTCGCTCAGCGCGAGGCGGTTGCCGCCGAGTTGCACCGGCGCCGGGTCGTGCGCGAAGGCGATGCGGCGGCCGTCGGGGTGGATGTCGAAAACGCTGTTGCTGTCGCTGTCGCGCGGCAGCTCAAAGGGTGTGCCCTCGAACAGGTCGGTGATGCGCCCGCTGCCGAGGTCCAGCAACAGCAGGCGCAGCACGCGGCCTTGCGGGATGTTGTGGTCCCAGTGGCGGTAGAAGGCCTCGCTGGTGGCGTAGCCGCTTTCCTTGCGCTCCTTGAACTGCTTGTGCCGGCGCGCCTGCGCGGCGGCACCCTTGAGCTCGGGCCAGACCCAGGCGGCGAAGACGATGCGCCGACCGTCCGGCAGCCACTTGAAGAACTCGATGCCGGGTGCGAAATCGCTCTTGCGTTCGGCCTCGCCGCCGTCGGGCGAGATGAGGTAGAGCTGCGGCGTCTCGTCCTTGCGGCCCTGCTGCTCGCGCCGCGCCACGAAGGCGATGCGGTCACCGCGCGGCGACCAGGCGGGCTGGCCGTCCTTGTCGCCACAGCGCGTGAGCCGCTGCGGCGCGCCGCGGCGCGTGGACAGCAGCCACAGGCTCGTCGAGCCCTGGTTCCGGGCCATCGAATAAGAGGACACCGAGCACACGGCGCGCTCGCCGTCGGGCGCCAGCGCGACGCCGCCGATGCGTTCGAGCTGCCACAGGTCTTCGACATTCAGGGCGCGGGGACGGGTCTTCTCCATGCCCCGAGTGTCGCGGATGTGCCAGGCCTCAGCCGATGCTCTCGACCTGCCGGCTCTGCTGGTAGGCGCTGCCGAAACGGTTGGCCAGGAAGTCGGGCAGCGCCACCTGCTCCTGGCGCACGAAACCGCGCTGCGGCAGCTTGCCTTCGCGGAACAGGTCGACGGCCGCGCAGATGCCGGCGGCGGTGGTGATCTGGATCGCCGACTGCGGGCGCGCCTCGTTGCGGTCGGCAAAGATCTTGCGCGCGAAGACCTCCTGCAGCAGCGAGCCTTCACGCATGCCGCTGACGGTGACGAAGACCAGCACCACGTCCTGCATCGTGCTCGGGATCGAGCGCCGCATGATGTCCTTCAGCGTCTCGGCATCCTGGGCGAGCTGCAGTTCTTCGAGCAGCATCTTCATGAGGTCGCGGTGGCCGGGGTAGCGCACGCTCTTGTAGTCGAGCGTCTGCACGCGGCCGGCCAGCGTTTCGCACAACGTGCCCAGGCCGCCGCTGGTGTTGAAGGCTTCGTACTCGGTGCCGTCGAGGCTGAAGTGCTCCATGCCCTCGAGCGGCAGCACCTCGATGTTGCGGCCGCCACGGATGGCCTCGCAAGGGTGGCAGTACTCGTTGATGAGACCGTCCACGCTCCACGTCAGGTTGTACTTGAGCGAGTTGGTCGGGAAGGCCGGCAGCGCGCCGACGCGCATCTTCACCTCCTGCAGGCTGTCGAAACCCTGCGCCAGGTGGTGCGCGACGATGCCGATGAAACCCGGCGCCAGCCCGCACTGCGGCATGAAGGCGGTGCCCGCGCCCTCTGCCAGTTGCTTGATGGCGCGCGTGGCGGCCACGTCTTCGGTGAGGTCGAAGTAGTGGCAACCTGCCTCGCGCGCCTGCGTCGCGGCCAGTGTCGCCAGGTGGTAGGGCAGCGCGTTGACCAACGCGTCCTCGCCACGCAACACCTGCAGCAAGGTGTCGGCGTCCGCCGTCTCGGCCTGCAGCGTGCGCACCGGTTCGTGCGCCAGCTTGGCCAGCGCGGCTGCGCTGCGGTCGACCACGGTGACCTCGTAGTCGCTGCTGGCACCCAGCAGGTGGGCGATGGTCTGGCCGATGTGTCCGGCGCCGAGCAGGGTGATACGCATGGTGGTGTCTTCTGTCAGTGGGGTGATCGACGGAAAGTCTACGCACATGCGTTGACAAAAAAAAGCGCTGTTCCGTCGAACAGTTCGATGTGCCAGTCGTTTTGTATTAGTGTTCGGTCACATCGACAACCAGACGTACAGCCGGCGGCGATGCAAGGGCGCGCGTTCGCCCCGTCCGCCGAGGCTTGTGCAAGCCGGCTTGCGCGAGGTCAAGTCCGGGCTCGAAGGCGCGGGCGCAGAATCGACGGACGTTGTGGCCCATGCCAGGGGTATCGACGTATCGCAATCCGTCGGCGCGCAGGAGTAGCCCATGACACAGACCCCGTTGCAGATTCTCCGCCAGCACCCCTTCGCCACCGAGTTCCGGCCCGAGCATCTGGAGCGTCTGGCCGAGATCGCAAAGGCGGTGCATTTCGATGCCGGCCAGGTCATCTTCCATGAAGGTGAGGCCTTTACGGTCTTCTATCTGCTCAGTGACGGCATGGTCGCGCTGGAACTCGAAATGCCGGAGCACTTGATGCGCGTGCAAACCCTTTTTCCCGGCGACGAGTTCAATTGGTCGGCCTTCATCCCGCACGCTGGGAAACACTTCCAGGCGCGCGCGCTGAGCCCGGTGTCGGCACTGGCCTTCGAGGGAGAGGAGCTGCTGGCCAGCTTCAAGAAGGATCCCGAGTTCGGACTGGCCTTCATGCTGCGCCTGATGGGCGTGGTATCCGAGCGGCTGCGGGCCACCCGGGTCCAGTTGCTGGACATGTACTCACCCGTGGCCAAGCGCGCCGGAACCTGAGCGGCCCTCAGGCCCAGCAAGCCAGCGGCGCACCGCCGCTGGGCAGCGGCCCCGAGAAGCACTAGAACTGCGCCAGCACCCAGCCCGGGAAGACCGCCACGATCAGCGTCGCGGCCAGACAGGCCACGGTCGCGGTCCAGGCCCAGTTGCGCACCTTGCCCGCGTCGGCTACCGGCGCGTCCGGGCTCATGAACATGAACTGGATCACGCGCAGGTAGAAGTAGATGCCCAGGTAGCTGCCGACCAGGCCGAGCACGGCATAGGTGGTGTAGCCGGCGGCCACCACGTTCTTGAAGATCAGGAACTTGGCGACGAAGCCCGGGAAGGGCGGGATGCCCGCCAGCGACAACATCGCGATGCCGATCATCAGCGCCGCGAAGGGCGCGCGGTGGAACAGGCCCTTCAGATTGGCCAGCAGGTCGCGTTCGCCGTCGTCGGCCGCAGGCGGCAGCGCGGCGAAGGCCAGCAGGTTCAGCAGCCCGTAGGCCAGCAGGTAGAAGACGACCGCCTGCAGCCGGCCTTCGGGCGCGCCCAGCAGGGCGTAGAAGAGGTAGCCGGCGTGGGCGATCGAGCTGTAGGCCATCATGCGGCGCAGGCTCGGCTGGCGCATCGCGGCCAGGTTGCCCCAGACGATGGACACCAGCGGCAACACGACCACCAGTTCGAGCATGGGCGTGGCCAGTTCGGCGGGGCCGATCAGGCGCACCGCAGCCAACAGCACGGCGGCCTTCACGATCACCGCCATGTAGGCCGTGACCGGCACGCTGGACGCTTCGTAGGCGTCGGGTGCCCAGGTGTGGAAGGGCACGATCGCGCCCTTGAGGAAGAACGCCAGCAGCACCAGCACCACCGCGGCGCGCGCCATGGCGTCGCCAGTGCCCAGGGCCTGCGCCAGGACGGTGATGTCCATCGACGCGCTGCCCCCATACAGCAGCGACACGCCCATCAGGAACATGGCGGTCGAGACGCCGCCGAGCACCAGGTACTTGAGTGCCGCCTCGGCGCTCTGTGGCCGCCGGTAGGCCAGCAGCACCAGCACGTAGACCGGCATCGACAGGATCTCCATGCCCAGGAACAGGGTCAGGAAGCTGTCGGCCGACTGCATCAGGCACGCGCCGTACAGCGACGACAGCAGCAGCGCCGGGAACTCGCCGCCCTTGAATTCGCCGCGCGACATCATCAGCACCGGCAGCGTCAGCGCCAGCACCACGGCCTTGGCCAGCAGCGTCGCCGGATCGACCGAGAAATGCCCTGCGAACGGTGCCGCGGCATAGCCCCCGAAGGACAGAATGGCTGCCGCCACGGCGGCGGCGCCGACGGCCACCAGCGCCAGGGCGAGCGCATAACGCTGCCAGCGGCCGACGATCTCCAACCCCAGCAATCCAACGATGCCCAGCAGCAGCAGGTGCTCGGGCATCATGGCCGTGAGCACGGCCTGAGCATTCATGGTGCGCTCCCGGGCAGCCGCGGGCTGCTGACGAGTTGCTGGTAGGCCTTGGCCGCGAGCTCGGTCTTGCGCATCGCATCACCCGGGAACAGGCCGAGCGCGAAAACGGCGGCGACGATGAGGCCGAGGATGGCCTTCTCGCGCCCGCTCAGGTCGGCCAGCCCGTGCTCCTTCAGGTGCGGCGCCTTGGCTTCGCCGAACAGGAAGCTGAGCGCGAAGCGCAGCATGTACAAGGCACCGAGCACGATGCCCGACACGGCCCCCACCGCCAGCACCAGCGGCAGGCTGTGGCCCGCCTGGTACTGCGGCCAGGCGGCGGTGAAGGCGCCCAGCAGCACCAGGAACTCACCGGTGAAGCCGCTCGTGGTGGGCAGCCCCACCGAGGCCAGAGTGAGGATCATGAAGAACACCGAATACACCGGCAGCAGCTTGGCCAGCCCGCCATAGGCCGCCAGCTCGCGCGAGTGGCAGCGCTCGTAGATCATGCCCACCATCAGGAACAGGCCGGCGGCCACCAGGCCGTGGCTCACCATCTGGATCACCGCGCCCTGGATGCCGGTGAGTTCCAGGCTCAGCAGCCCCAGCATCACGTAGCCCAGGTGGCTGATCGAGGAGTAGGCGATGATCTTCTTGATGTCGTCCTGTACCAGCGCCAGGCAGGCGCCATAGACGATGCTCACCACGGCCAGCGTCATCAGCACCGGCGTGAACAGGTGGGTGGCGTCGGGGAACAGCGGGAAGCCCAGTTTCATGAAGCCGTAGGTGCCCATCTTCAGCAGCACGCCGGCCAGGATCACCGAGCCCGCGGTAGGTGCTTCCACGTGCGCATCGGGCAGCCAGGTGTGCAGCGGCACCATCGGCACCTTGATCGCGAAGCTCAAGGCAAAGGCCGCCAGCAGCCAGGTCTGCACATGCAGCGGCAGCCGGGCCTGCACGAGGTCGGCAAAGGCGAAGGACACGACACCGCTGCTCGTCTGCAGCGACCACACGAGGTAGATCACCGCGGCCAGCATCAGGATGCTGCCGAAGGCCGTGTAGAGGAAGAACTTGATGGTGGCGTAGATGCGCCGTTCGCCGCCCCAGATGCCGATCATGAGGAACATCGGGATCAGCATCGTCTCCCAGAAGATGTAGAAGAGGAACAGATCCTGTGCCAGGAAGGTGCCCATCATCGCGAACTGGATCAGGAACACCATCGCGTAGAACAGCTTCACGTCCCTGGTGATGGCGCTGAAGGCGCCCGCGGTCACCAGCGGCCCCAGGAAGGCCGTGAGCATGACGAGCAGGATGTTGTAGCCGTCCAGGCCGATCTGGTAGTGCACGCCCCAGTCGGCGATCCAGGGCAGCCGGGTCTCGAACTGCAGGCCGGCCACAGCGCTGTCGAATTGCGTGTAGAGCCACGCCGTGAGCCCGAACTGCAGCACCATCACGCCCAGCGTGATGCGCCGCGTGAGATCGTGGTGGCCGGCGGGCAACACCAGCAGCAGGCCGATGCCGAGCAGCGGCAGGAACAACACCAGGTTCAGCAGGCCGGCTTCAAACATGGCGCCAGCTCCACAGCAGCGCGCCGACGACGCCGATCAGCACCAGCCATGCATAGAGGTGCAGCTGCCCGGTCTGCACGCGACCCAGCAAGGCGGCGCCGCGCTGGCCCAGCGCGGCCATGCCGTCGAGCGTGCCGTCGAGCACGCGCCGGTCGCCCAGGCGCAGGAACACGTGGTCCGACACCCAGACCAGCGGGCGGCCGATGAGCCGCTCGTACAGCTCGTCGATGAAGTACTTGCCCGACAGCCAGCGGTGCAGCCCGGCGTAGCGCTCGCGCAGCGCCTCGGCGCGCGCCGGCGGCCCGCCGTAGACGTAGGCCGCACCGGCCAGCCCGGCCAGCGCGATCAGCACCGACAGCACCAGCAGCGGCTTGTGGAAGAAGTGCCAGGACTCCTGGGTCGCCGGCAGCGCCAGCTGCGGCTCCAGGAAGTGCGGCACGGCGAAGAAGCCGCCGATGGCCGACAGCACCGCCAGCAGCATCAGCACGCCGGTCATCGACAGCGGGGATTCGTGCACATGCTGCTCGACCTTCGCTTCCATGCGCGAACGGCCGAGGAAGGCCAGCCACAGCAGCCTGAACATGTAGAAGGCCGTCATCAGCGCAGTCAGCGCCGCGACGCCGAACAGCAGCACCGAACCGCCGCTGGTGCTGGCCAGGGCGAACCAGAGGATCTCGTCCTTGGAGAAGAACCCGGCCAGCGGCGGCACGCCGGCAATGGCGGCCGTGGCCACCGCGAAGGTGACGAAGGTGACGGGGATGCGGCGTGCCAGGCCGCCCATCTTGCGCAGGTCCTGCTCGCCGCCCAGCGCATGGATCACGCTGCCGGCGCCGAGGAACAGGCAGGCCTTGAAGAAGGCGTGCGTGACGACGTGGAAGATCGCCACGCCGTAGGCACCGACGCCGAGCGCCAGGAACATGAAGCCGAGTTGCGAGACGGTGGAGTAGGCCAGCACCTTCTTGATGTCGGTCTGCACCATGGCCACCGTGGCGGCGAAGAAGGCGGTGGCCACGCCGACGACGGCGATCACCATCGAGGCCTCGGGCGCCTGCAGGTACACGCCCGACATGCGCGCCACCAGGTAGACGCCGGCGGTCACCATCGTCGCAGCGTGGATCAGCGCCGACACCGGCGTCGGGCCGGCCATCGCGTCGGGCAGCCACACGTGCAGCGGAATCTGCGCCGACTTGCCGGTGGCGCCGATGAAGAGCAGGATGCCGACCAGGCTGGCCGAGACGGCCGGCGCCGAAGCGCCGGTGAAGGCGAAGGCGGTGTTGATGCGGTCCATGTCCAGCGTGCCCAGGGCCTGGAAGAGCAGGAACATGCCGAGCAGGAAGCCGGCGTCGCCGATGCGGTTGGTGATGAAGGCCTTCTTGCCTGCTCTCGCATTGACCAGGTCGTCGTACCAGAAGCCGATGAGCAGGTAGGAGGCCAGCCCCACGCCCTCCCAGCCGACGAACAGCACCAGCAGCGAGCGGCCCAGCACCAGCAACAGCATGAAGAACAGGAACAGGTTCAGGTAGGCGAAGAAGCGGCCGAAGCTCTTGTCGTGCGCCATGTAGCCGACCGAATAGATGTGGATCACCGAACCCACACCGGTGACGACGAGCGCCATCACGGCGCTCAGGCGGTCGAAGTAGAAGGCGATCTCGAAGGGGCTGTCGCCCACCGTCGCCCAGCGGTAGGCCGTCTCGACCAGCGGCACCCAGCCGCGGTCCTGCAGGTCGATCAGGAGATTGACCACCAGCACGAAAGCCAGCAGCGGCAGGCCACAGCCGACGGCGATGACGAAGGGCTTGCCGACGCGGTTGCCGCCCAACCGGGTGGCCAGCACGCCGTTGAGCACGAAACCCAGCAGCGGAAGCAGGACGATCAGCGTGAGCACTTCAGCCCTTCAGCTCGTTGTAGGCGTCGAGGTTCAACGTGCGCTTGTCGCGCACGAGCAGCAGCACGATGGGGATCGCCAAGGCGATCTCGGCCGTGGCCACGACGAAGATCAGGAACACCAGCACCGCACCGACGGTGGTGGCGGTCTGGTAGGCGAAGGTGACCAGGCTGAGGATGACGCCGTTGAGCATCAGCTCCAGGCACATCAGCATCACGAGCACGTTGCGGCGCACGATCACGCCCAGCAACCCGAGCGCGAACAGCGCCACGGCCAGGCCGAGCAGGAGCTGGGTCTTATCCATGGCGTCTCTTGCTGTCGGCCCTGCGGCTGACCTTGATGACGGCCACCGCGGCCACCACGGCCGCCAGCAGCAGCACCGACGTCAGCTCGAAGTGCAGCCAGTACTGGTTGAGGAAGGAGGCCGCGAACTGCGAGATGCCGAATGTCGCGCCGCCGGGCGCAGCCGCGGGCGCGGGCGGCGGCGTGCTGCGCCAGACGCTGATGCCGATGGTGCCGACGAGCAGCACGAAGCCCGCCAGGCCAGGCCACAGCAGCCGCGAGTACTTCGCCTCGGTGGCTTCGCGCACCTCCAGCAGCATGATCACGTAGACCATGAACAGCATCACCGCGCCGACGTAGATCAGGACCTGGAACGCAGCGATGAAGTGCACTCCCAGCAGACCGTAGATGCCGCCCAGGAAGATCATCGTCGAGATCAGCGCGATGGCCACGCGCATGGGCTGGCGCAGCACGATCATCAGCGCCGCCCCCACGAGGGCGCACAGGGCGAACACGACCAGCAGCAGCGTGTCCAGGCTTTGCAGGAAGGTTTCGATCATTCGGTGCCCCCGGTGATGCCGCCAGTCTTGGGCGCGCCGGCCGCGGGGTAGGGCTTGGCGACGTCGCTCTGCGGCTGCCAGCTCATCATCTCGTCCAGCGTCAGCCACATCTGGTGCCGGTCCTCGGCCGGCAGGCCGGGCACCTCCTTGGCCATGCGGATGGCGTCCTCGGGGCAGGCCTCGACGCACAGGCCGCAGAAGATGCAGCGCGAGTAGTCGATCTCGAAGCGCAGCGGGAACTTGGGGTGCGCGGTGTCGCTGGGGTCGAAACCGGCCTCGATCTCGATCACCTTGGCCGGGCACACGGTGGCGCACATGTTGCACGCGATGCACTGCGGCTTGCCGTCGGGCCGCATCGTCAGCACGTGCTTGCCGCGGTTCAGCGGCGCGTAGTCCCAGCGCGTCTCTTCCGGGTAGTAGGTGGTCAGCGCGCCCTTCTTGCCGGTGATCCAGCGCCGCATGTTGCGCAGGAAGACGCCGCTGGTGATGGCCATGCCGCGCAGGATCTCGGGCAGGTAGGCCCGTTCCCACAGCGTCAGCGTGGGCTCGTTCCAGTAGCTCTTGCGCTTGTAGGGCGTCTTCACTGCAGCCCCCCCTGATGCGACCACACGACGACCGCGGTGACGACCAGGTTGACCAGCGCCAGCGGCAGCATGAACTTCCAGGCGAAGGCCAGCACCTGGTCGTAGCGGAAGCGCGGCAGCGTCCAGCGGATCAGGATCTGGAAGCTGCAGACGAGCAGCATCTTGACGAGGAAGGTCAGCACCTGCGTCACCACCACCGCACCGTGGCTCATCTCGACGACGCTGCCCCAGGGGAAGGTGAAGCCCGCGTCGGTCATGTACGGCAGGTTGTAGCCGCCCAGGAACAGCGTCGTGAACAGGGCGCCGATGATCGCGATCTCGATGAACTCGGCGAACATGAACAGGCCCATCTTCATCGCGCTGTACTCGGTGAAGTAGCCGGCGATGAGTTCGGACTCGGCCTCGGGCAGGTCGAAGGGGATGCGCTTGTTCTCGGCGATGGCGGCGGTCAGGAAGAGCACGGCCGCGAAGGGCTGCAGCACCACCCCCCATGCGGGCAGGCCGCCCAGCACCATGCCCGACTGCTGGCGCACCATCGCGTCCAGGTCCACCGTGCCGTAGATCAGGATCAGCCCCAGCACGGTCAGGCCCATGACCAGCTCGTACGAAATCATCTGCGAGCCCGCACGCAGGCCGCCGAGCAGCGAGAACTTGTTCGCCGACGACCAGCCGGCGAGCATGGCACCGATGATCGTCAGGCCGCTGAAGGCAAAGACGATCAGCAGCCCGGCGTCGATCTGCGCGATCTGCATCGGGTAGGTGCGGCCGTCGAACCACTCCGCGAGCGAGGGGAACAGAAGCCCCGGGTCCAGCATGCCGCCGAAGGGGATGACGCCGAAGACGAGCAGCACCGGCGTGAACACCACCCAGGGCGCCACCGCGTAGGCATACCAGTCGTAGGTGCGGGGCTTGAAGTCTTCCTTCACCAGCATCTTGATGCCGTCGGCAATGCCGTGGAACAGACCCCACCAGACGAGCTTGATCTGCGTGAAGGGGATGCGCACGTAAGCCCGGTTGGCACCGATGCGGTCGGACATCACCGCCGCCTGCTTGCGCTCGACCCACGTGAGCACGGTGCCGAAGCCCATCAGCATGCCCACCGCATAGAGGATGAAGACCGCGTAGACGACCAGGTCCTGGGTCATGGCCGTGCCCCCGCTGCCGGTGTTGCCAGGGCCGCGAAGACGCTCTCGGCGTCGGCCACGCCGGGCAGCTTGGCAAAACAGAGCTCGAAAGCGCTGACCACGCCCTGGAAGTTGGTGTAGTGGCCGTGCCGTTCGGTCATCACGCTGATCGGGATGAAGACGTCGGCGTGGCCGTTCTCGGGCTGCAGCCAGCTGTTGAGATAGATGATCTTCGCGCCGGCGGGGATCTGCGCGAAGCTGAAGCCTTCGCCCCACACCAGCACCAGGTCGGTCGCGGGCGGCAGGGCGCCGCGGGCATCCTCGGGCAGCGCCGGGAACAGCGCGCGCGCCGCCGCCGTGTTCGGGTTCTTGTCGGCCTTGATCAGCAGATCGTCCTCAACGCGTTCCCCGGGCTCGAGCTGCCAATCGGCCTTGACGTAGCTGGCAAAGCGCGACCCCAGCGCGGCCTCGAAGGCGGCCAGTTCCTCGTTCGACCCCCAGCTCGACACCAGCGCCACCGGCTGGCGTGCGGCGGCGATGAGCGCGCGGGCGCTTCCGAGGGCAGCCTGCAGGTCCACGGGCTGCCCCTTGAGCATGGCGAGCTCGGCACGCGCACGCTCGAAGATGCGCGCCAGGTCACGGCCCTTGTTGCAGATCCACGGGCCGTTGACGGCCGCGTTCTCGCGCGGCGTGACGCGGTCGATGCGGTTGTTCTGCCGCGCATCCAGTGCCTTGAGCTTCCATTCGCTCTTGCGGTGCCAGATGGCGATGCTGCAGCCGCGCTCGCAACCCGGGCAGATCGACGGCGTCGGCTCCAGGTACCACACGCGTGCCTTGTGCAGGAAGGCGCGCGACAGCAGTGCGCCGACCGGGCACAGGTCGATGACGTTGTCGGAGTAAGGGTCGGCCTCGAAGGCGCCGTCTTCCACCGGCCGGATCAGGGAGTGGTCGCCGCGGTTCTGCACACCCAGTGCGCCGGACTTGGAGATCTCGCGCGTGAAGCGCACGCAGCGCGTGCACATGATGCAGCGCTCGTTGTCGAGCACGATGCGCTCGGACAACGGGAAGTGCTTGGTGGCGTGCACCTTGGCGTCGATCGAGATCGACGGCGAGCCGTTGTATTCGTAGTGGTAGTCCTGCAGCGTGCACTCGCCGGCCTTGTCGCAGATGCCGCAGTCCACCGGATGGTTCAGCGTGATGAACTGCAGCGTTTCCTTGCGCCGTTCACGCACGCGCGGCGAATCGGTGAGCACGCGCATGCCCTTGGTGACGGGCATGTTGCAGGCGATGTCGAGCCAGCCGCCGCCCTCGGGCTGGCCTTCGTTGCTCACCTCCACCATGCAGATGCGGCAGTTGCCCGGCACCGACAGGTGCGGGTGCCAGCAGAAGTAGGGAATGAAGTATCCGTTCGCCTTGGCCGCCTGCATGACGGTCTGGTTGTCTTCGGCCTGCACCGCCTGGCCGTTGATGAAGAAGTCAACCATGAGCAGCCACCTCGCCCGCCACTTCGAGCCGGCCTGCGAGCCGCGAGCGCTTGTGTTCGATGAAGTACTCGAACTCGTCGCGGTACTTGGCGATGATGCCCAGCGTGGCGTAGCCCGCGGCGTCGCCCATGCCGCAGATCGTCGTGCCGTCGTTGGCCTTGGAGATGCGGATGAGCTGGTCGATGTCTTCCGGGCGGCCCGCGCCGGCCACGATGCGGTCGATGATGCGGTGCATCCAGCCCATGCCTTCGCGGCAGGGTGTGCATTGGCCGCACGATTCATGGTGATAGAAGCGCAGCAGGATCTGCAGCAGGCGCACCATGCAGGTCCCTTCGGCGATGACCACCATGCCGCCGGAGCCGACGCCCGACCCGGCACCGGCCAGACTGGCGTGGTCGTAGGTCAGCGGCTCGATCTCGGCGGCCGTCAGCACCTTGGTCGAGATGCCGCCCGGGACGATGCACTTGATCTTGCTGCCGTCGAGGCCACCGCCGCAGTCCTCGTAGATGAACTTGGCCAGCGGGTAGCCGTATTCGACCTCGTAGACCCCCGGGCGCTGCACGTGGCCCGAGATCGAGACCAGCTGCGTACCCGGGCTCTTGGCGGTGCCGACCTCGCGGAAGGCCTCGCCGCCCTGCGCCACGATGGCGGTCACGTTGGCCAGCGTCTCGACGTTGTTGATGACCGTGGGCCGCTGGAACAGGCCGCGCACCGTCAGGCGCGGCGGGCGGTTGCGCGGGTAGCCCTTCTTGCCCTCGATCGAGGTGATCAGCGCCGAGGCTTCGCCGCAGACATAGGAGCCGGCGCCGCGGTAGACCACGATGTCGCAGGAGAAGTCGGTGCCCAGGATGCGTTCGCCGAACAGGCCCGCTTCGTAGGCCTCTTCCACCGCTGCGGCCAGGCGCCGGTAGGGCAGGTCGAACTCGCCGCGGATGTAGACGAAGGCGTTGCGCACCTGCAGCGCATAAGCCGCAATGAGCATCGACTCCAGCAGCAGGTGCGGCGCGTTCTCCAGGATCCAGCGGTCCTTGAAGGTACCGGGCTCGCCTTCGTCGGCGTTGGCGCAGAGGAAGTGCGGCTGCCCGTCGTTGAGCCTGATGACGCCCCACTTGCGGCCGGCGGGAAAGGCCGCACCGCCGTGGCCGAGGATGCCGGAAGCGACGACCTCCTTGGTGACCTGCTCCGGGCGCATCTCGCGCAGCACCTTGGCCAGCGTCTCGTAGCCGCCGCGCGAGCGGACCTCGGTCAGCAGGTGCGAGGTCGGCATGACCGGGAAGGTCATGATGAGCTTGCGGCCGGTCATGATTGGACCCCCAACGGCGCGTGCCGCGCCGGCCCCCCCGAGGGGGAGCGAACCGGCTTGAGGCGGCTCTGCGCTCGGTTCATTTGCCGAGATCCTCGATCAGCGCGTCCAGCCGCGTCGGGCTCATGTTCTCGTGATACGCATCGTTGACCATCACCACCGGCGCCGTGCCGCACGAGCCCAGGCACTCGACCGTGCTCAGCGTGAAGCGGCCGTCGGCCGTGGTCTGGCCCGGCTCGATGCCGAGCTTGCGGCTGAGGTGCTCGATCACGCCCTCGGCGCCGCGCATCGAGCACGACAGGTTGCGGCAGGCCTGCAGGTGCCAGCGCCCGATCGGTGCGCGGCGGAACTGCGTGTAATGCGACAGCACCTCCTCGATCTGGATGCGCGGCACCGGGATGTAGGCGGCCAGCTCGGCGATGTCGCTGTCGGCGACGAAACCGCGGTCCTCCTGGATGCGGCGCAGGCAAGGCAGCACGAGCGAAGACGCGGCGCCCGCGGGGTAGCGCCTGCGCGTCTTGTCGAACTCGGGAATCAGGTGCTTCATGGTGCTGCCCGCGGTCCACGCATGCCGCCGATCAAGCAGACGCCGTGGATCCGGCTTCGCCGGTCCACCGGCGTCGCCCCCCTGGGGGGGAGGCGCCGCAGGCGCTTCGGGGGGGATCGTTTCACCGGTCGCACTCCCCGCCGATCATGTTGATCGAGCCGAAGGTGGGCACGATGTCGGCCAGTTGGCCGCCGTTGATCATCAGGTGCACGCCGCCCATGTGCACGAAGCTCGGCGCCCGGCAATGCACCTTGTACGGCACACCGCCACCGCTGCTGACGAGGTAGAAGCCCAGTTCGCCATTGGGCGCCTCGTGTGCGCTGTAGGCGTCGCCGGCGGGCACGCCCGGCCCGTCCATCACCAGCTTGAAATGGTTGATCAGCGACTCGATCTCGGAATAGACGAGCGGCTTGTCCGGGAAGGTGCAGCGACGGTCGTCGACGTTGATCGGTCCTTCGGGCAGCATCTCCATCAGCTGCCGCATCATGTAGACGGACTCGTCCATCTCGCGCATGCGCACGTAGTAGCGGTCGTAGTTGTCGCCCTTGATGCCCACCGGCACGTCGAAGTCGAGTTCGGCATAGGCGAGGTAGGGCATGTCCTTGCGCAGGTCGCGCGGCACGCCGGTGGAGCGCAGGATGACGCCGGTGTAGCCGTAGCTCAGCGCGTCGGCCGTGCTGATGACGCCGACGCCGCGCATGCGGTCGATGAAGATGCGGTTGCGGTCGACCAGCCCATGCACGCGGGCGATGAACACCTCGTACTGCTTCAGGATCTCCTCCAGCCGCTTCAGCCAGCCATCGGGCAGGTCGCGCGCCAGGCCGCCGATGCGGCCGTAGGTGTAGGTCACGCGGGCGCCGGTCAGCGCGGCCAGGTGCTCGTACATGTAGTCGCGGATCATCACCAGATACAGGAACGCCGTCATCGCGCCCAGTTCCATCAGTCCGGCGGCCAGGCAGGTGAGGTGGTCCACCAGCCGGGAGTACTCGGACAGCAGCGTGCGCAAGTAGCGACAGCGCGGCGTGATCTGCACGCCCATCAGCGTCTCGACACCTTCGCAGTAGGCAAAGTCGTTGATCAGCGCCGACACGTAATTGAGCCGGTCCACGTACGGGATCAGGTTGTGCCAGGTGTGGTCCTCGCATTCCTTCTCGAAACCGCGGTGCAGATAGCCGCAGTGCACGTCGCTGCGCAGCACACGCTCGCCGTCGAGTTCGGCAATGATCTGCACCGTGCCGTGCGTGGCCGGGTGCGAGGGGCCGATGTTGACGATGACCGAGTCCTCGCGCAGCGTCGTCTCGAAGATCGAACGCACGGGGTTGGGGATCGGGCGGGGAGGGGCTTGCACGGCGTGCTCTTGTTCTGTTCTTGTCGACCGGGTCAGCTGCGGTAGGGCACGAGCGGCTGCTCCTGCTGCTTGGGGTAGTCCTTGCGCAGCGGATGGCCGACGAAACCTTCGTACAGCAGGATCGGGCGCAGGTCGTCGTTGCCACGGAACCGGATGCCGTACATGTCGTGGCACTCGCGCTCCATGAACGCGGCCGAGCCATACAGCGGCAGCAGCGTGTCCACGCTCGGATCGTCCTCGTCGACGCGCGTCTTCAGCCGCACGCGCACCTTGTGCACGGTCGAATAGAAGTGGTACACGACCTCGAAGCGCGGTGCCTGGCCCAGCCAGTCAACCGCGGTCACGTCGAGGAAGATGTCGAACCCGAACTCGCCCTTGAGCCGCTGCACCGCAGGCGTCAGCTCCGCCGGCGCCAGCACGAAGACAAGGACGCCGTGCGACAGCGATGCCGGCCCGCCCGTCGGGACCAGCGCCTGCTGCAGGGTGTCGAAGACGGGGGCGGCCACGGTCAGAAGGTCTTCGTGATGATCGCGTGACTCGAGCGCGCGATCCTGTCCTGCAACTGCATGATGCCGTCGATCACCATTTCCGGTCGCGGCGGGCAGCCGGGGACGTAGATGTCCACCGGGATGATCTTGTCGATGCCCGGCAGCGCCGCGTAGTTCTGGTAGAAGCCGCCGCTGGTAGCGCATACGCCGAAGGCCATCACCCACTTCGGTTCGCACATCTGCTCGTACACCTTGAGCAGGATCGGCGCCTGTTTGTGCGTGACGGTGCCCACGACCATCAGCAAGTCGGCCTGCCGTGGCGAAAAACGCGGCAACGCGGCGCCGAAGCGGTCGGTGTCGTAGGGTGACGCGCTGACCGCCATGAACTCCATCGCGCAGCAGGCCGTCACGAAGGGGTAGGGGAAGATCGAGAACTTGCGCGCCCAGCCGATGAGCTCGTCCTTGCGCGTCGTCAGGTACTCGAAGGCGCCGTCCTTGGCGTGGGCCGCCGGCACGATGGGGATGGTTCGTGCGTACACAGCGCTACTCCGTGACGGCCTCGATCAGCCGTGCCTTGTAGACGTAAAGCACGATGAGCACGAGCAGGAACATGAAGAGGAAGAAGGTCACCAGCATGAAGCCGGTGAGCGGCTGCGCGCCCAGCGCCCAGATGAAGAGGAAGACGGTCTCCAGATCGAACAGGATGAAGATGATCGCGACCGCGTAGTACTTGATCGGCACGGCCTTCACGTTCAGCGTGGTGACCGGCGTGGCGCCGCATTCGAAGGGCTCGAGCTTGGTCGCCGTTGCCACCGGCTTGGGGCCGAGCACCCGGTTGAGCAGCAGCGTGAGCGCCACGAACCCGAGGATCGCCATCAGGTAGAGCAGGAAGACGACATACGGATTCAACGCACTTCCCCCCGCCCGCTGCTGCCGCCGCTGCCCGACGCGCACCCATGGGCGCCGAGGCAGCGATGGTCGACAAATCCTTCAGGCAAGGCCACGCGTTGATCCCTCTGTTCTTGGCACCGCTGCGCCGAACAGGCCGGGCAGCAAAATGACGGACGAAGGCTATCCGCGCCACAAAACCGACGGCTTGCTTTGGATCAAGCTGTGGTGGATCAGCGCGGTCGGGCCCGCGGCAGCGGGCGGCGGGACTCCCGTCCGCCGCCCGTATAGTCGACGCGCCCCCCATGCTGGAGACCCGCCGCCGTGACCGTGATTGAGCCGGAGATACCGGTCCCGACCCTGCTGGACCTGTACCGCACGATGTGGCGCATCCGCGCCTTCGAGGACGCTGCCGAACTGGCCAGCCAGGGCGGCGTTGCCGCATTCGGCCAGGCCGTCGGCGAGCAGGTGGCGGTGCGCGGCCCGCTGCACCTGTCCACCGGCCAGGAAGCGGTGGCGGCCGGCGTCTGCGCCCACCTGCGCAGCACCGACTATCTGACCTCCACCCACCGCGGCCACGGCCACACGCTGGCCAAGGGCGCCGACCCCGAGCGCATGTTGCACGAGCTGTTCGGCAAGGCCAGCGGCTACTGCGGCGGCCGCGGTGGCTCGATGCACATTGCCGATTTCTCGGTCGGCATGCTGGGCGCCAACGGCGTGGTCGCCGCCGGCATCCCGATCGCCGTCGGCGCGGCGCAGTCGATCCGCATCCGCGGCGTGGACGCCATCGCGGTCAGCTTCTTCGGCGACGGCGCCATCAACCGCGGCCCCTTCGCCGAAGGGCTGAACTGGGCCGCCGCCTTCCAGCTGCCGATGCTCTTCGTCTGCGAGAACAACCAGTGGTCGGCCACGACGAAGACCGGCGCCTTGTCGGCCGGTGAAGGCGCCGCCGCCCGGGCGCGCGCGCACGGCGTACCGGCGCTGGAAGTCGACGGCAACGATGTCGAGGCCGTGTACCGGGCCGCGCGGACACTGGTGGCCGAGCTGCGTGCGGGCGCCGGCCCGCGCCTGCTGCACGCCCGCACCTACCGCTTCAAGGGCCACGTGTCGGTGGACCCGGCGGCCTACCGCGACGCGGCCGAACTACAGGCCGCGCTGGAAGACGACCCGCTGCTGCGCACGCGGCAGCGCTTGCTGGCACGCGGCGTCCCTGCCACGCAGCTGGACGCGGTGATGCACGCCGCCCGCGACGAGATCGCCACCGCGCTCGCCTCGGCCGCCGCCGCACCCTGGCCCGACGCGCAGGCCGCGTTCGAACAGGTGCAGGACCAGGGGGCCGGGACATGGCGGTGATGAGCTACGCTGCCGCCGCCGCCGACGCCCTGGCGATCGCGATGCAGGCCGACCCGCGCGTGGTGGCGCTGGGCGAGGACCTGGGCCGCGGCGGCATCTTCGGCCAGTACCGCGGTCTGGCCGAGCGCTTCGGCCCGCAGCGCGTGATCGACACGCCGATCTCGGAGGCCACGATCGTCGGCGCCGCGGTCGGCATGGCGCTGACCGGGCTCAAGCCGGTGGTCGAGATGCGGGTCATGGACTTCGCGCTGTGCGCGATGGACGAGATCGTCAACCAGGCGGCGAAGAACCGCTACATGTTCGGCGGCCAGGGCCGCGTGCCGGCCGTGATCCGCATGCCGATCGGCATCTGGAGCGCGTCGGCGGCGCAGCACTCGCAGTCGCTGGAGAGCTGGTTCGCGCATGTGCCGGGGCTGGTGGTGATGACGCCCGGCACGCCGCAGGACAACCACTCGCTGTTGCGCGCAGCGATCGACTGCGGCGACCCGGTGGCGTATCTGGAGCACAAGGAACTGTGGGCGCTGGAAGGCGAAGTGGACACGCAGATGGCGGGCCAGATCGGCCGCGCGCGCACGCTGCGCGCCGGGCGCGACCTCACGCTGGTGAGCTGGAGCAAGGCGGTGCATGACTGCATGGCCGCCGCCCGGGCGCTGGCCGCCGACGGTGTGGACACCGAGGTCATCGACCTGCGCACGCTGTGGCCCTGGGACCGCGACGCGGTGCTGGCCTCCGCGGCCCGCACCGGTCGCGTGCTGGTGGTGCACGAGGCCGTGCAGGTGGCCGGCTTCGGTGCCGAGATCGCCGCCACGCTGGCAGAGCACAGCGGCGCGCGTGTGGCCCGGCTGGGCGCACCACGCGTGCCGGTAGGCTATGCACCGGTGCTGGAAGCACAGGCCCGGCTGTCGGTGCCGGGCATCGTGGCGCGCGCCCGCGCCTTGCTCGACCGCAGCGGCCCGACCGGGCAAGCCACTAAACTGCCGTCCTGATCACACAACCAATGGAGACCAGTCTCATGGACCGTCGTTCGCTCCTCAAGACCGGCCTGGCCGGTTCGGCCACGCTGACCGCCCCCTTCCTGCTGACCGGCCGCGCGCTGGCGCAGGGCAGCTACAAGGCCGAGTACCGGCTGTCCACGGTGGTCGGCACCGCCTTCCCCTGGGGCAAGGGCGCCGAGATCTGGATCAACCTGGTGCGCGAGCGCACGCAGGGCCGCATCAACATCAAGATGTACCCGGGCGTGTCGCTGATCAACGGCGACCAGACGCGCGAGTTCAGCGCCATCCGCCAGGGCGTGATCGACATGGCGGTCGGCTCCACCATCAACTGGTCGCCCCAGGTGCGCCAGTTGAACCTGTTCTCGCTGCCTTTCCTGGCGCAGGACCACGCCGGGCTGGATGCGCTGACGCAGGGCAAGATCGGCCAGCAGATCATGCAGATCGTCGAGAAGGCCGGTGTCGTGCCGCTGGCCTGGGGCGAGAACGGCTTCCGCGAGGTCACCAACTCCAAGCGCGAGATCCGCACCCCGGCCGACATGAAGGGGCTGAAGTTTCGCGTCGTCGGCTCGCCGATCTTCAACGACACCTTCACCGCGCTGGGCGCCAACCCGACGCAGATGAGCTGGGCCGATGCCCAACCGGCGCTGGCCTCGGGCGCCGTGGAAGGGCAGGAGAACCCGCTGCACATCTTCACCGCCGCCAAGCTGCACACGCTGTCGCAGAAGTTCGTGACCCGCTGGGGTTACGTGGCCGACCCGCTGATCTTCGTCGTCAATCGCGACGTCTGGAATTCGTGGACGCCGGCCGACCGCGAGATCGTGCGCCAGGCGGCGGTGCAAGCCGGCCAGCAGGAGATCGCGATCGCGCGCAAGGGCTTGTCGGGCAACGACCAGTCGATGGTGAAGGAAGTCGAGGCGCTGGGCGTCAAGGTCACCGAACTGAGCGCGGCCGAGAAGGACGCCTTCAAGCAGGCCGTCAAGCCGGTGTTCGACAAGTGGACGCAGCAGGTCGGCGTCGAGATGGTGCGCGAGGCCCAGGCGGCCGTCGCCAACCGTAAGCGCGGCTGAGGCGGGCCGCGGCCGGGTCACACCCGGTGGCACGCTCGCTTGCACCGACCTCAGGCAGCGGGCCTCGCCGGCCCGGCGCCTGACCCCCCGCCCCCCTGAACCCGCCCCCGCGCCACCCTTCGCCCATGACCCAAGCCCAGGAGAGCGCCGCCGCCGCCCATCTGCGCCTGCGCTGGGAAGACTGGCTCGGTGCCGCGGTGCTCGCGCTGCTGGCGCTGATCACCTTCGCCAATGTGCTGGCGCGCTATTTCACGAACCAGTCCTTCGCCTGGACCGAGGAGATCTCGATTTCGCTGATGGTGGTGCTGACGCTGGTGGCCGCCGGCGCCGCGGTGGCGCGCGACCGGCACATCCGCATCGAGGTCTTCTTCGGCAAGGGCTCGCCGGTGCAGCGGCGCGCGCTGGCGCTGCTGTCGGCGGCAGCCACCCTGCTCGCCTTCACGCTGCTGGCCGCGCTGGGCGGGCGGCTGGCCTGGGACGACTTCCGCTACGAGGTCACCTCGCCCGGCATCGGCGTGCCGCAGTGGTGGTACACGGTGGCCCTGCCGGTGTTCGCGCTGGCCATCGCCGCGCGCGCCTTGCAGCAGTTCGTGCGCGTATGGAGGCGCGCTTGAGTGGCGTCCTCATCTTCGCCGCCTTCGTGGCCCTGATGCTGGCCGGCGTGCCGATCGGCGTGGCGCTGATGCTGGGCGGCGCGGTCGGCATCGGGTTGGCCGAACTGGGCTGGATGTCGCTGCCGAACAATTTCTACGCCGGCATCGCCAAGTACCCGCTGCTGGCGCTGCCGATGTTCGTGCTGGTGGGCGTGATCTTCGACCGCTCGGGCGTCGCGCAGCGGCTGGTGCGCTTTGCGATGGCGATCGTCGGCCGCGGCCCGGGCATGCTGCCGATGGTGGCGATCCTGGTGGCGATGTTCCTGGGCGGCATCTCCGGCTCCGGCCCGGCCACGGCGGCGGCGGTGGGCGGCGTGATGCTGGTGGCGATGGCCCGCGCCGGTTATCCGCCCGCCTACTCGGCCAGCGTCGTCGGCGCGGCGGCGGCGGTGGATATCCTGATCCCGCCGTCGATCGCCTTCATCGTCTATTCGGTGCTGGTGCCGGGGGCCTCGGTGCCGGCGCTGTTCGCCGCCGGCCTGTTGCCGGGCGTGCTGACCTCGATCGCGCTGATCGTGCCGGCCGTGTGGCTGGCGCGCCGGCACGGCTTCGGCACCCAGGAGCAGGTCGAACCACGGCCGCCGTTGTGGCCGTCGCTGCGCGAGGCCAGCTGGGGCCTGGTGGCGCCGGTGTTGATCCTGGGCGGCATGCGCGCCGGCTGGTTCACGCCGACCGAGGCCGCTGTCGTCGCCGTCTTTTACGGGCTGTTCGTCGGCATGGTCGTTTATCGCACGATCGGCTTGCGCGACCTGGGGCTCATCCTGGCCGACGCGGCCGAGACCTCGGGCGTGATCATGGTCGTCATCGCGCTGGCCAGCATCTTCGCCTACGCCGTCAGCACGCTGGGGCTGGTGGACCCGATCACGCAGTTCATCACCGGCAGCGGCCTGGGCTCCTACGGTGCGCTGGCACTGGTGGTGTTGGTGCTGCTGGCGGTGGGCATGGTGCTGGACGGGATCTCGATCTTTCTCATCTTCGTGCCGCTGCTGCTGCCGCTGATGCGTGCCTACGACTGGGACCCGGTGTGGTTCGGTGTCATCCTGACCTACATGGTCGCGATCGGCCAGTTCACGCCACCGCTGGCGGTGAACCTGATGGTCTCGTCCAGGCTGGCCGGCGTGCGCATGGAGCAGACGGTGCGCTGGGTGCTGTGGTTCGTGCTGTCGATGCTGCTGCTGCTGGTGGTGCTGATCGCCTTCCCGGCGATCTCGCTGTGGCTGCCGCGGGCGCTGAACTATTGAGAGCAGGACGCGGGTCGCACCGATCGGGGCGCCGGCGGCGTTGCCGCGACAATGCAGACATGCACGCCCGCATCGCCGCATGACCCTGGACACGCTCGACCGCCGTCTGCTCGCCCTGCTGCAGGCCGATGCGCGCGCCAGCACGGCGGCACTGGCGCGCCAGCTCGGAGTGGCGCGTACGACGGTGCTGGCGCGGCTGACGCGACTGGAGCGCAACGGCGTCATCGTCGGCTACACGGTGCGCCTGGGGCAGGACGAGGCCGACCGCGGCGTCGAGGCCTTCGTCGGCATCGTCACCGAGCCCAAGTCGGCGCGCCAGGTGACGCAGCGCCTGGCGTCCTTGCCCGAGCTGCGCCAGCTCTGCAGCGTGAGCGGCGAGTTCGACTACATGGCGCTGCTGCGCGCCGAGTCCACCGCGCGGCTGGATGCACTGCTGGACGAGATCGGCGCCATCGACGGCGTGCGCAAGACTACCACCTCGGTGCTGCTGGCGCGGCGCATCGATCGGACCTCGCCGCACGAAGGCAAGCTGTGAGCACCGACGGCTTCGACACCCTGCCGCTCGGCCCCGCCGTGCTGGCCACCCTGCAGCAGCTGGGCTATGCGCGCATGACGCCGATCCAGGCCGCCGCACTGCCGCTGGCGCTGGCCGGGCACGACCTCATCGCCCAGGCCAGGACCGGCAGCGGCAAGACCGCGGCCTTTGCGCTGGCGCTGCTCTCGAGGCTGGACCCCGGGCGCTTCGACGTGCAGTCGCTGGTGCTGTGCCCGACACGCGAGCTGGCCGAGCAGGTGACGCAGGAGATCCGCCGCCTGGCGCGCGCCGACGACAACGTCAAGGTGCTCACGCTGTGCGGCGGCACGCCGATCCGGCCGCAGGCCGACAGCCTGGCGCACGGCGCGCACGTCGTGGTGGGCACGCCGGGCCGCATCATCGACCATCTCGACCGCGGCGGCCTGCAGCTCGGCGCGCTGAACACGCTGGTGCTCGACGAGGCCGACCGCATGCTCGACATGGGTTTCATGGACGACATCGCCGCCATCGCCAGCCGCGCGCCCAGCCAGCGTCAGACGCTGCTGTTCTCAGCCACCTACCCCGAAGGCATCCAGCAGCTGGCGAAGAAGTTCCTGCGCGATCCGAAGGAGGTGACGCTGGTGCAGCGCCCCAGCGGCACGCAGATCCGCCAGCGTTTCTACGAGGTGACGGAAGGCGAGCGGCTGCATGCCGTGGGCCTGCTGCTCGACCACTTCCGCCCCGTCAGCACGCTGGCCTTCTGCAACACCAGGCAGCAGTGCCGCGACCTCGTCGACGTGCTGCAGGCGCAGGGCATCAGCGCGCTGGCGCTGCACGGCGAGCTGGAGCAGCGCGACCGCGACCAGGTGCTGGTGCGCTTCGCCAACCGCAGCTGCTCGGTGTTGGTGGCCACCGATGTGGCGGCGCGCGGCCTGGACATCGCGCAGCTCGAAGCGGTGATCAACGTCGACATCACGCCCGACATCGAAGTGCACACGCACCGCATCGGCCGCACCGGGCGCGGTGACGAAGCCGGCTGGGCCTTCAGCCTGGCCAGCGTCGACGAGATGGGCCGTGTCGGCCGCATCGACGCCATGCAGGGCCGTGAAAGCGAGTGGCACCCCTTGAGCGAACTCGCGCCCGCCGGCGGCGCGCCGCTGCAGCCGCCGATGGTGACGCTGCAGATCCTGGGCGGGCGCAAGGAGAAGATCCGCGCCGGCGACGTGCTGGGCGCGCTGACCAAGGATGCCGGGCTGCCGGCCGGGCAGATCGGCAAGATCAACGTCAACGAGTTTTCCACCTACGTCGCGGTGGCACGAGCGGCGGCGGCCAGGGCGCTGGCGGCGCTGAACGAACGCCCGGTGAAGGGCAAACGTGTGAAGGCGCGGCTGCTGACGTAGCCTCGTCAGCCGGCGCCGCCGCCCAACAGTACGTTGCGCAGATCGTCCAGGCGGTGGCTCCAGAAGATGGCCATGGGCGTGTCCTGAACTTCTGCCACGTAGCGCGGCTTGAAAACGCCCTGCAGCGCCACCGCGGGTATCACTTGGTCCGATCCAAAGCGCCCGAGCCAGGCGCGCGCGTTCTGGGCAGCCTCTTTGTTCAGGCGCTTGCGGCTGTTGATCTCGCTGTTGGAGCCCTTGCATTCGACGGCGAGCAGCCGGCTATCGTCCAGCCTCACGATGACGTCGGCGTTATCCGAGCCAAGGTTGGTTTGTGTGTAGAAGGTCCGCGGTTCAGGAGCATCGGTGACGAGCTTCTGCACCCCGGCCGCCCGGCGCGGCGCGCCCTCGGTCCATCCGCTGCCAACGAGCAGGCCCTTCACACCCCCCTCGACCGCCGACTTCTCATCACCGCGTCGCAGCGTCTGCACTCGCTGCGACGCCATCAGAACCGTCGTCGACAGCTCAGCGGCCTGACGCTGGCCGCGAGTTGGGGCCACTCCCGCTGCCAGCCATGGGAAACGCCGCGGGTCGAGGATCGACTGCATCACCGACAGCACCTTGCGCAAGCTCTCGTCGTCACCTGCGGCGGCGCGCGCGATTCGCGCTTCGGCCAGAGTTTCAAGGTCATCGTCGGAGATTGGCGGTGCGCCCAAGTAGCGCAAGGCCGTGCGAGCCGTCTCCGTGCCCAGCAACTCCGCCCTGAGGACGGCGTCCGGCATACGTCCGGCGAAGAGCGATTCGATCTCGCCGATCCAGTGCTTGACCACCGGCTGCGCGGCATCGAAGGATTGCAGATAGCGCGCCAGCGGCTCACCCAGCCGCCGGCGTCTGAACTCTGCACGAGACGCGGCGGCATCCGCTTCGATCTCGGCCAGCGACCACCAGCGCACGCCGGCAAGACGCTGCACCGTCATGCCCGCTCCGCCAACGCTTCAGGCGGGATGCGCAGCCGCGCCACGTCACTGGGCTCGAACTTGGCCAAGCCGCCGCCGTAGACACGGCCGCTGTAGAGGCCGGTGTGGGCGTTGAGGTACGTCAGGATGCGCTCCAGCGTCGACTGCGCAACTGGCGTACGGGGATAGAGCCCGTGCGCGATGTTCAAGTAGCTGACCGCATACGGGTTGAGGCAGAAGACCGGAGGCCGACGGCCCATATAGCTGACGAAGGCCGCAGGCGGCGGCCGCAGGTCCAGTGCGTGCCAGTGTCGGCGTTGTCGTGCCACGTAGCCGCTGGCCGCGCCCTGGGCACGGGCATGGCCCAGAAATACATCTACCAGCGGCCGCACATCGGGGGCGACCGTGTCCAACTCGTGCGGCAGGTTCACCACCCGCTTGAGTCGCTGCAGCGCCCCGGGCGCACTCACGGTGCCGTCGATGATTTCCCGTGCCCGGGTAACGGCTGGCAGGGTGAGCGCTGCCGGCAGCAGCGCACTCTCGGACGGCAGCACCCAAGCTGTGTTGAGCCCCGTCACCTGACCGCGAATGACGCGGAACAGATCACCGACTTCAATGCCGGCAGCGGATGTCGGTGCCTGCGGTTGGCACAACTCAGTCCAACGCTTGGCGCTAGCCAACTCGGCCACCGGAAGTGTGCGCATGGTGGCAAAGGTGCGCGCGCCCAAGACACCGAGGTGCGCGCTGCCGGTATCGGTTGTGCATTCGGCCTCGAACACTGCTGCCGATACCAGGGCATCGGGAAACACCGGCTCCCGGGGCGGCGCGACCCACAAACCCCGCAGGTGGGTCTGTGTACTGGTAAGCAAGGAACGCAGAGCTGAACCGTACCCGTTGTCCAACCACTCGGCTGCTGCCACCAGGCAAAACCTGTCACCCGGCTGCAGGCCCTGCACGATACGCAAGAGAAAGTGCGCGTGCAGTCCCGCCAATTGCGACGCCTGGATCCCCAGCGCGTGCATGCCACTGCGGTACCAGTCCTTCCACTCCGGTTCGATGTCGTGATGCCGAACGAATGGCGGATTCCCGATGTAGACCGTTCTGCCAGACCTGGGCACGACGGCACTGCGAAAGTCGCCCTCGACCACGGTCACACGATTCGTCAACCCCTTTGCGCACAGGTTGCCGCGCAGAAGCTCCAGCATGCGGGGGCTGCGCTCCACCGCGACGATGTGCGCCTGCGGCAGGCGTCGCGCCGCTGCAATGCAGAAGCGGCCACTGCCGGCCCCCGCGTCAACGACGGTTTGAACACCTTCCCAGCCGGCGACCCGGTCTACCATTGCATCGACAAGCCATTCTGGCGTCAGTGTGATACCTTCGCTTCGCCGCAAGGCCGGTGATGTGCCTTCGCAGAAGGCTGCGCCAAGCGCATCATCGACACAGTGATCAGGGAACAGCGCGGCTTGCAGCATGTGAGCAGTCTACCCAGCCAGCCAGCCCGCACCGCATTGCCGCCACCGGTTGGTAGGCATTCGGCGTAAAGATCCTGACGTCGGTTCCGAAAGCGTCGGCGCAGGCTCTGACAAGCGCGCAGACTTCCTCGCCCATTCGGGCGAACGTGGTGTTTCCTGCGCTGCGGGCGATGAGGCAGCTGAACATACGGAAGATTCTAGGTGGCCCCCCGCGGCCATGCCCACCCTGCCTAGAATCGCCCCGATGTCCCGCCCCGAATTCACCTGCGACGTGCGCGTGCAGTACCTGCCCGAGCAGTCCCACCCGCCCGACGGGCCCTACGCCTTCGCCTACACGGTGACGATCCGCAACACCGGCGACATCACCGGGCAGCTGGTGGCGCGACACTGGATCATCACCGACGCCAGTGGCAACGGCGAAGAGGTGCGCGGCCTGGCCGTGGTCGGCCACCAGCCGCTGCTCAAGCCCGGCGAGCAGTTCGAGTACACGAGCTGGACGCGCATCACCACGCCGCACGGCCAGATGCGCGGCACCTACCTGTGCATGACCGAGGACGCCCACCCGTTCGAAGCGACGGTGGCCGAATTCGAACTCGTGTTCCCCGGCCTGCTGCACTGACCCGTGACGTCGGTCTGGGACCTGACCGCGCTGGTGCTGGCGGCGCAATGGCTGGCCACGGTGGCGGTCGGCGCGCCGCTGGTGGGCGCCGCGGTTGCCGAATACCCGCGGCACAGCCCCACGGTGCTGGGCCTGACCCCGGCGCTGCTGGACTTCCTGGGCCCGCCCCTGGAGGCGCGGCACGTCACGCTGTCCAGCGGGCAGCTCGGTGCGGCGCTGGGCGCCCTGGGCACGCCGCTGCTGGCCGAGGCGGTGTTCTGGTGGTGCGTGGCCGGCATTGCCGTGACCGCGGTCTGAACGTGACGGCGAGCTTCTGGCTCGCCTTCAAGGTCGCGCTGCGCTCGCGCGGCGTACGCCTGAAGGACCGCAGCCGCATCGGCGCCGCGCTGCGGCGCCGGCTGCTCAGGCAGCCACTGTCGTTCGTGTGGCCGCCGCGCGGCTGACGCGCAGCGGATTCACGAGCCGTCGTCCGGCGGCTCGCCGTCCTTGCGGCGGCCGGAGAACATCGTCCACCAGACGATGAACCCCAGCAGCGCCAGGGCCGCCAGCGCTTCCAGGATCAGCAGCCACATCGCAGCCTCCTTCGCAACATCTGTCAGCCCGTGCTGGCGCGCGCCACCAGCTTGCCGCCGGCCCGGGCCAACGCGAAGGCGAAGCGCAACACCGCCGGCAGCAGCGCATGCCAGGGCGGCAGCCGAGCGCCCGTCAGGGTCACGGCGCCGGCCTCACGCCGCGCTCAGCACGCGGTCGCCGCCCTGCGCCTTGGCCTCGGCCAGCGCATGCTCGGCACGCTCCAGGGTCCGGGCCACGGCCTCGCCCGCGTGGTGTTCGGCCAGGGCGCCCGCCAGCGTGACACCCACCGACACGCCTTCGTGCGTGGTGCGCAGTGCCGTCAAGCGCTGGTGCAGCCGCTCGAGCCCGCTGCGGGCCAGCGCAGCGCGGGTGTCGGACATCAGCAGCAGAAAGGTCCCGCCGCCCCAGCGCGAGAGCACGTCGGAGATGCGCACATGGCGCAGCGCCTCCTGCGTCAGCGCGCGCAGCACCGCGTCACCGCAACCATAACCATGAGCTGCGTTGACGGCCTTGAAACGGTCGATGTCGAGCAGCGCCAGGCAGAAGGTCTGGCCCGAACGGGTGCAACGCTGGTGCTCCTGCACGATCAGCGTTTCCATGTGGCGGCGGTTGGCCAGGCCCGTGAGTTCGTCGCGCGTGGTCTGCTCGCGCAGCCGGGCCAGCGCCTGCGCCAGCTCGGTGCGGTGCAGGCGTGCGCGATGGCGCAGGCGCGACAGACGCCCGGCCAGGATCGACACCGCCAGCAGCATCGTGGCCACGATCAGGAAGTGCCCGAACTCGATGGCCGCCGGGTAGGCCAGTGGATCGGTAGCGGCCTTGAGGGCCATCACGGCAGCGAAGAGGCCGACCGCATAGACGCTGACCCAGCGCATCTGCCGCGGCGAGGCCACGTACATGCCGAACATCAGGATCACCATCACCACCGGGAACACCGCGCCGCGGCCGGCGCCCAGCAGCGCATAGGCGAGGGCGCCGCTGGTCAAGGCAAACAGCATCTGCGGCACCGTCAACGACGGGTCGCTGCGGCGGCGCGACCAGCCGCTGCGGATGAGCGCATAGAACACCCCCATGCCAAGCAGCGTGACAGCCGACCAGGCCCGAACCGGTGCGGCACGGGCCACGCCGATCCACTCGAAGTAGTTGATCGCCAGCACCGCCGCGGCAAGCAGCAGCATGGCCAGGCCGGCCTGCGCCAGCCGCGCGCGCTGCACGGGTTCGGTGGTCAGCAGCGCGTCGGCGAGTCGACGGATGGGCGAGGTGTTCAACGGCGCTGAGGGTAGCACCGTGCGGGGGCACCTCAGCCCCCCCGGCCCAGGTGCCCCAGCGGCAGCGCCGCGCCGGCCTTGACCTCGCCCAGCGAGAAGCTGGTGTGCAGGTCCTTCACGTTGGGCAGCTTGAACAGCGTGCTCATCGACCAGCGCGAGAAGGCGTCGAGGTCGGTGGCCACGACGTGCAGCTCGAAGGTGCCGGCGCCGCTGATGTAGTGGCAGGCCACGACCTCGGGCAGCGCGCGGATGGCCTCTTCCAGCGCGCCCGTGGCGCCGGCGTTGTTGCGCTCGGCGTCCACGCGCACGAAGGCCAGCACACCCAGGCCGATGCGGCGGCGGTCGATCTCGGCACGGTAGCCGGTGATGTAGCCCTGCTCCTCGAGCCATTTCACGCGCCGCCAGGTGGGGGCCGCCGACAGGCCGATGCGGGCCGCCAGTTCGGTGTTGGACAGCCGCGCGTCGGCCTGCAACTCGTGCAGGATGGCCACGTCGTAGCGGTCCAGGGCCGCGCCGTGGCGCTCGGCGGCGGCAGCCGTGTCCCCGGTGGTTTTCCCCGATGCCGTCCGTTTCAGCGCCATTTCTCTGTTCCAGGCTCTATTCGAGCAAGATGCTTGCGCAGAGCATGCATCAGCGGGCATCAAAAGAAAAGACATACACAACAGGTTTGCCTAAACTTGCCGCGCTGTCGGGAGCCTTTGTCGCAGGCCCCAAGATCCCCAGGAGTCGTCGCCATGAACGCACCGCTGCCCGAGTCCGTCCGCAAGGCGCTCGAGTCCGTCACCCTCGACGACAAGTACACGCTGGCCTCGGGGCGAGCCTTCATGAGCGGCGTGCAGGCCCTCGTGCGGCTGCCCATGCTGCAGCGCCAGCGCGACCTGCAGGCGGGGCTGAACACCGCCGGCTTCATCAGCGGCTACCGTGGCAGCCCGCTCGGCGGCTACGACCAGGCGCTGTGGGCGGCCAAGAAACACCTGGCGGCGCAGCACATCGTGTTCCAGCCCGCCGTCAACGAAGAGCTCGGCGCCACCGCGGTGTGGGGCACGCAACAACTGGCGCTCTACCCCCAGCAAGCCCGGTACGACGGCGTGTTCGGCATCTGGTACGGCAAGGGCCCCGGCGTGGACCGCTGCAGCGACGTCTTCAAGCACGCCAACATGGCGGGCACCAGCCGCCACGGCGGCGTCATCGCCATCGCCGGCGACGACCACGTGGCCAAGAGCAGCACCGCCGCGCACCAGAGCGACCACATCTTCAAGGCCTGCGGGCTGCCGGTGTTCTTTCCGTCGGGGGTGCAGGACATCCTCGACATGGGTTTGCATGCCATTGCGATGAGCCGCTTCTCGGGCGTCTGGAGCGGCATGAAGACGATCCAGGAGGTGGTCGAGTCATCGGGCTCCGTGATCGTCGACCCCGCGCGCGTGCAGATCATTCTGCCCGAGGACTTCGCGATGCCGCCGGGCGGCCTGCACATCCGCTGGCCCGACCTGCCGCTGGAGCAGGAAGCGCGGCTGATGGACTACAAGTGGTACGCGGCGCTGGCCTACGTGCGTGCCAACAAGCTCAACCACAACGTCATCCAGGGCCCGCACGACCGCTACGGCATCATCGCCAGCGGCAAGGCCTACAACGACACGCGCCAGGCGCTGGCCGACCTGGGGCTGGACGACGACACCTGCCGCGCCGTCGGCGTGCGGCTGCACAAGGTCAACGTGGTGTGGCCGCTCGAAGCCACCATCACGCGCGACTTCGCGCAGGGGCTGCAGGAGATCCTGGTCGTCGAGGAAAAACGCCAGATCATCGAGTACCAGATCAAGGAAGAGCTCTACAACTGGCGTTCCGACGTGCGGCCGCATGTGCTGGGCAAGTTCGACGAGCCTGGGGGTGACGACAGCGGCGGCGAGTGGAGCATGCCCAATCCGAGCGAGAGCTGGCTGCTGCGCGCCAAAGCCGACCTGACGCCGGCGATCATCGCCAAGGCCATCGCCAAGCGGCTGAAGAAGATGGGCGTCGGCCGCGACATCGCCGCACGCATGGACGAGCGCATCGCGGTCATCGAGGCGCGCGAGCGGCAACTCGCCGAGCTGAAGGTCGACACCGGCGAGCGCGCGCCCTGGTTCTGCAGCGGCTGCCCGCACAACACCAGCACGCGCGTGCCCGAGGGCAGCCGCGCCGTGGCCGGCATCGGCTGCCACTTCATGGCGATCTGGATGGACCGCAGAACGGCCACCTTCACGCAGATGGGCGGCGAAGGCGTGACCTGGGTCGGCCAGGCGCCGTTCACGAACGAGGCGCACATCTTCGCCAACCTGGGCGACGGCACCTACTTCCACAGCGGCCTCATGGCCATCCGCCAGAGCATCGCCGCCGGCGTCAACATCACCTACAAGGTGCTCTACAACGACGCCGTGGCCATGACCGGCGGCCAGCCGGTGGGTGAACGGCCCGAGGGCCACTCGGTGACGCAGATCATGAACAGCCTGCTGGCCGAAGGCGTCAGCCAGCTCGTCATCGTGACCGACGAGCCCGACAAGTACGAGGGCGTGACGTTGGGCGCCGGCGTCACCGTGCACCACCGCGACGAGCTCGACGCCCTCCAGCGCAAGCTGCGCGAGGTCAAGGGTACCAGCGCCATCATCTACGACCAGACCTGCGCCACCGAGAAGCGCCGCCGCCGCAAGCGCGGCAAGCTGGTCGACCCCGCCAAACGCGTCGTCATCAACGAATTGGTGTGCGAGGGTTGCGGCGACTGCAGCGTGCAGAGCAACTGCCTGAGCGTGGAGCCGGTGGAAACCGAGTTCGGCCGCAAGCGGCGCATCAACCAGAGCACCTGCAACAAGGACTACTCCTGCGTGAAGGGTTTCTGCCCGAGCTTCGTCACCGTCGAAGGCGGGCAGTTGAAGAAGCCCAAGAAGGAGAAGCAGGCCACGCTGGACGGTCTGCCCGCGCTGCCCGAGCCGGTGCTGCCGCTGGCCCTGAGCGCCAGCGGGCAGGACCGCGCCTGGGGCATCGTCGTGGGCGGCGTCGGCGGCACCGGCGTCATCACCATCGGCCAGCTGCTCGGCATGGCGGCGCACCTCGAAGGCAAGGGTGTGGTCACGCAGGACGCCGGCGGCCTGGCGCAGAAGGGCGGCGCCACCTGGAGCCACATCCAGATCGCCAACCGCGCCGAGGCCATCTACACGACGAAAGTCGACACCACGCAGGCCGACCTCGTGATCGCCTGCGACAGCATCGTCGGTGCCAACAAGGTCACGCTGGCGGTGATGCAGCACGGCCGCACCTACGTCGCTCTGAACACCCACGGCACGCCCACGGCGGGCTTCGTGAAGAGCGCCGACTGGCAGTTCCCGGGCGGCAACTGCGAAGCCGCGATCCGCGCCAGCGTCGGTGCGGCGCTGGTGGGTGCCTTCGACGCCGAACAGGTGGCCGTGGCTCTGCTGGGCGACAGCATCTACACCAACCCGCTGCTGCTGGGCTACGCCTGGCAACAGGGCCGCGTGCCGCTGACCCATGCCGCGCTGCTGCGCGCCATCGCGCTCAACGGCGTGCAGGTCGACAACAACCAGGCGGCCTTCGAATGGGGCCGCCGCTGCGCGCACGACCTGGCGTCGGTGCAAGCACTGTTCCAGGCGCGGCAGGTGATCCAGTTCGTGAAGACGCCGTCGCTGGACGAGACCTTCGCCACGCGCGTGGACTTTCTCACCGCCTACCAGGATGCGGCCTATGCGGCGTCGTACCGGGCCTTCGTCGACAAGGTGCGCGCCGCCGAAGCGGCGCTGGGCACGGCCAGGCTCAGTGAGGCCGTGGCGCGCTACCTCTTCAAGCTGATGGCCTACAAGGACGAATACGAAGTCGCGCGGCTGCACACCGACAAGCGCTTCAGCGACAGGATCGAGGCCATGTTCGAAGGCGAGTACAAGCTCGTGCATCACCTCGCGCCGCCGGCGATGGCGAAGAAGAACGAACGCGGTGAGCTGATCAAGCAACCCTTCGGCCCGTGGATGCGCACCGCCCTGGGCGTGCTGGCCCGGCTCAAGGGGCTGCGCGGCACGGCGCTGGACCCCTTCGGCCGCAGCGCGGAACGCCGCACCGAGCGCGCGCTGATCGACGAGTACAAGGCGTCGATCGACGAGTTGCTGCCGCGCCTGGGGCCGGAGAACATCGAACTGGCAGCCGAGATCGCGCGCATCCCGGAAGAGATCCGCGGCTACGGCCACGTCAAGGCGCGGCACCTCGCCGCCGCGCGCGGCAAGTGGCAGGCGCTGTTGCAGCGCTGGCGCAGCGGCGAGACGCCGTCCCGACGCGCGGCCTGACGGGCGCCAGCGTGCGGGTGCCGTTCCACATCGACGGCATCGAGGTCGGCTCGGTGGCGCGTGCTCACCTGCCGCACCTGGCCCCGTTCGCCGACCTGGTGGCGGTGGCCGAAGACGGTGTCTCCTGGCGCGACGACGGCCCGCAGCGTGACGCGCACTTCGACCGCCTGCATCAGGCACTGCGCCGGCAGGGCCTGATCCGCGCCTGGCGCGACGAGCCCTACGCCTTGGTCGACCCGGCCACGCTGCGCGTGCTGGCGTGCATCGAACGCGCTGCCTCGCGCTTCTGGGGCACGCTGACCTTCGGCGCCCACGCCAACGGCTATGTCTGCGACGCTGCCGGCCGCCCCAGCCAGTTGTGGGTCGCCCGGCGCTCGCCGACCAAGGCCACCGACCCGGGCCTGTTCGACAACCTCGTCGGCGGCGGTGTGCCGCACGGCCAGACCCCTGCACAGGCCCTCGTGCGCGAGGGCTGGGAAGAAGCCGGCCTGCAGCCTGCGCAGCTGAACGGCGCCCGTGCCGGCGGCGTGCTGCGACTGCAGCGCGACATCCCCGAGGGCTGGCAGCACGAATGGCTGTACAGCTACGACCTCGAACTGCCCGCGGACTGGGCGCCGCGGAACCAGGACGGCGAAGTGGCCGGCTTCACCTTGATGCCCGTGGCCGAGGCGCTGACACTGGCCTGCGGCCATGCTGCAGGTGCGCTGATGACGGTGGACGCTGCGCTGGTGACGCTGGACTTCGCGCTGCGCCAGGGCCTGCTGCACGATGCCGCGCTGGCCGCTGCGGTGCAGCGCCAACGCGTCGTTCGCAGCCCCTGACCGCGGCACTCAAAGCGCTTGAACGGCGGCCGCGGCTGCGACTCCCACAATCGGCGGCGTGACGACTTCCTCCTCTGGCCCCGCCGTGTCCGCCCAGGCGCGCTACCACCTGGGTTCGATCGTGCTGCACTGGTTGCTGGCGCTGCTGATCCTGGGCTCGCTGGCGGTCGGCCTCTACATGACGGGCCTGCCGTTTTCGCCGGCGCGCGTGAAGCTCTACAACTGGCACAAGTGGGCCGGGGTGACGATCCTCGTGCTGTCGGCCGTGCGTCTTCTCTGGCGCCTGACGCACCGGCCACCGCCCGCTGCGCCGATGCCGGCCTGGCAGCGCCGCGCCGCCCATGGCGCGCACGCCGTGCTGTACGCGCTGTTCTTCGCCGCGCCGCTGGCCGGCTGGGCCTACAGCTCGGCAGCGGGCTTCCCGGTGGTGCTGTTCGGCGTGCTGCCCTTGCCCGACTTCGTCAGCCCCGACCGCGCCCTGTCGGAGACGCTCAAAACGGTGCACCATGGGCTGGCGTATGCGCTGGCCGCCGTGGTGGCGCTGCACGTGGCTGCGGCGCTCAAACACCATTTCATCGACCGCGACGGGCTGCTGCTGCGCATGATGCCGGCGCGGCGTCGCGTCGGCTCCACCCTTCAACCGTCCAGGCCGTAGGCCATGTCGCACCGTCGTTTGACTGCCCTCACCGCGCTGGCCACGCTGCTGCTGGCGCTGTCCAGCGCCGGCCTGCAGATCGCCTACGCCCAGCCGAAGCCCGCGCAGTTGCAGGCGGCCGGCAGCGAGATCGCCTTCACGACACGCCAGATGGGCGTGCCGGTGGAGGGCAGGTTCGGCCGTTTCAGCGCCGAGGTGGCGCTCGACCCGAAGAAGCCCGAGGACGGCCGCGTCAGCCTGGCCATCGACACCGCCAGCGCCCGTTTCGGCAGCGCCGAACTCGACGCCGAGGTGTCTAGGCCGACCTGGCTCGATGCAGCGGGCTTTCCGCAGGCGACATTCCAGTCCAGCAGCATCAAGGCCGCCGGAGCGGGCCGCTTCGACGTCGCCGGCAAGCTCGCCATCAAGGGCTCCGTACGCGAGGTGGTCGTCCCGGTGCAGTTGGCGCCGGCGGGCGCGCACCATGTCGCCAGCGGCAGCTTCACCCTCAGGCGGCTGGACTTCAAGGTCGGCGAAGCCGAATGGTCCGACACCTCGCTGCTGGCCAACGACGTGATCGTGCGCTTCAGGCTCACGCTGTCGGGTCTGCCATCGCCCTGACCCCTCACCCTTCCTCCGACCTTTTCTGGAGCACGGACGATGAAAACGCTCATCGCAGCCGCTGCCTGCGCGGCCGCCCTCGGTACCCTCGGCACGGCGCACGCCGACGGCGGCAACTACGCCATCGACCCCACGCACACCTTCGTGACCTTCGAGGTCGTGCACTTCGGCACCTCGACCAGCCGCGCCCGCTTCGACAGGAAGGAAGGCACGGTGCAATTCGACCGCGCCGCGCGCAGTGGCCGCGTCGAGATCACGATCGACATGGCGTCGGTCAACTCGGGCGTGGCGCCGTTCGATGGCCACCTGCGCAGCAAGGACATCCTCGACGTGGCCGAGCACCCGACCGCCAGCTTCGTCGGCAGCCAGTTCACCTTTGCCGGCGACCAGGTCACCGAGGTCGCGGGCACGCTCACGATGCTGGGCAAGTCGCACCCGGTGACGTTGAAGGCCAAGCGCTTCAACTGCTACCTGAACCCGGTGTTCAAACGCGAGGTCTGCGGCGGCGACTTCGAAGCCGTCATCCAGCGCAGCCTGTGGGGCGTGAGCTACGGCCTGCCGGCCGTGGCGCCGGACAAGGTGCGGCTGCTGGTGCAGGTCGAAGCGATCAAGCAATAGAGCCGCCCCCTTCGACCTGCGGCAGCATCGCGGCATGAAAGCCACGACCCTGCTGCCGGCCGTGCTGGGTCTCGCGAGCGCATGCGCCGCGGCCCAGCCGGCGATCTACACACTCGAGCCCGCGCACAGCTTCGTGCACTTCGAGGTGCTGCACTTCGGCACTTCCACATCGAGCGGGCGCTTCGGGCCCGTCAGCGGTGAGGTCACGCTGGACCGCGCCGCCGGCCGCGGCGAGGTGAGCCTGCGCATTGCCACCGCCGGCGTGGACACCGGCCTGCCCGTGTTCAACGCCCGCCTGCGCCAGGCCGACCTGCTGGCCAGCACCGAACACCCCGAGGCCTACTTCGTGGCGCGCAACTTCCGCTTCGAAGGCCAGCGCCTGGCCGAGGTGCGCGGCGAGTTCACGCTGCGCGGCGTGAGCCGGCCGCTGAGCCTGCATGCGCTGCGCTTCGCCTGCCGCGGTGACGAAACCGCCGAAGTCTGCGGCGGCGACTTCGAAGGCGAGATCCTGCGCAGCGATTTCGGCGCCACCTTCGGCCTGCCCTTCGTTGCCGACCGCGTGCGGCTGGTGGTGCAGGTCGGGGGGCGTCGTCGCTGATTGCCCGCACACAACGCTCGCCTTTGCGCTGCCATCAGCACAGCTTCGCCTACAGTAGCTGCAATCCCGTCGTGTACTGGGGTACGGCGGGTTCTGCGGCTCGGTGCAGAGCCCTTTCTTGGGGGTATTACCGACTTGTCCGCGGCGGATCACCGGCGAAAGTCGGCGGTGCAATCCCAGAGCATCCCGCCCCACCCCAAGAGACAGCGCCTTGCGCTCAGGAGATATCAGATGACAGACACCACGTCGCCCCGCGTCGATTCGGCCCCGTCCCGCCGCCGCTTCCTTGGCACGGCTGTTTCCGGTGCCGCCGGCGCTGCCGCCATGGCCGTACCGATGATCGCCGTCGCGCAGTCGCCCATCGTGCTGAAGATGCAGGGCGCCTGGGGCGCCAAGGACATCTTCAACGAGATGGCCGAGGAATATGTCAAGCGCGTCAACGACATGGCCGGCGGCCGCCTGCGCATCGACTATCTCGTCGCCGGCGCGGTGGTCAAGCCCTTCGAGGTGATGGACGCCGTGAACAAGGGCGTGCTCGACGCCGGCCACCACGTGCCGGTGTACTGGTACGGCAAGAGCAAGGTGGCCTCGCTGTTCGGCTCCGGTCCCATCAACGGCAGCGACGCACCGCAAATGCTGGCCTGGATCCACCGCGGTGGCGGCATGGAGCTGTACAACGAGCTGCTAAAGATCCTCAACCTGGACATCGTCGGTTATTTCGCGATGCCGATGCCGACGCAGCCGCTGGGCTGGTTCAAGAAGCCCATCACCGACGCCAACGGTCTGAAGGGCCTGAAGTACCGCACCGTGGGCCTGGCTGCCGACCTGATGCAGGAGATGGGCGTCCGGGTCACGCAGTTGCCGGGCGGCGAAATCGTGCCCGCCATGGACCGCGGCGTGATCGACGCCTTCGAGTTCAACAACCCCACTTCCGACCGCCGCTTCGGCGCCCAGGACGTGGCCAAGAACTACATGATGGGCAGCTTCCACCAGGCGATGGAATTCTTCGAGATCATCTTCAACAAGAAGAAGCACGACTCGCTGCCGGCCGACCTGAAGGCCATCCTGCGCTACAGCGCCGAAGCGGCGTCCTCGTCGAACTGGTGGACGGCGATGGACAACTACTCGAAGGACTTCGAGGCCCTGGGCACCACCGACAAGGTCAACATCATCCGCACGCCGAAGTCCATCTTCGATGCGCAGATCAAGGCCTGGGACGTCGTCACGAAGAAGCTGTCCGACGAAGACCCGTTCTTCAAGAAGGTGGTCGACAGCCAGAAGGCCTGGTCCAAGCGCGTCGCCAGGTACATGTTCTACAACGAGGCCGACTACAAGGTGGGTTACGAGCACATCCACGGCAAGCTGGGCTTCTGACAACCAACGCCGCAGCGCCTGGGCGCTGCGGCACCCCGAACGAAGAAGGGAGGCCCGCGCCTCCCTTCTTTGCGATATCCCTCCACGTTGAACTGAGGCGGCCATGATCTCTGGCGTCATACGAACGATCGACATGCTCAACAAGTCGGTCGGCCACGCTTTCTCGTGGTGCATCGTCATCCTCGTGCTCGGCGTCAGCTGGGAGGTCTTCGTGCGCTATGCGCTGAACGACCCCACGAGCTGGGCCTTCGACTTCAGCTTCATCCTCTACGGGGCACTGTTCCTGATGGCGGGCGCCTATACGCTGTCGCGCGGCGGCCATGTGCGCGCCGACATCTTTTACCGGCGCCTGAAGCCGCGCCACCAGGCCGTGCTCGAATTCGTGCTCTACATCCTCTTCTACTTCCCCGGCGTGCTGGCACTCGTCATCGCCGGCTGGGGCTACGGCCACGAGGCCATGGCGATCAAGGAGGTCAGCGTCAACAGCCCGGTGGGCGTGCCGATCTGGCCGCTGAAGATGCTGATCCCGGCTGCCGGCGTGCTGCTCGTGCTGCAGGGCATTGCCGAGATGCTTCGCTGCGTGCTGTGCCTGCAGACGGGCGCGTGGCCGGCCCGCATGCATGACGTCGAGGAGCTGGAGGACCAGCTCGTCCACATCACGGCGGCCGGCCAGCAGGCGGGAGACAAGGCATGAGCGACCCGCAACTCGCCCTGCTGATGCTGGGCCTGTTCATCTTCATCATCATGCTGGGCTTCCCGATCGCCTTCACGCTGATGGCGATGGGGGTGGCCTTCGGCTTCTACGCCTACTTCACGCCCGACCAGACCTTCTTCGACAACCGCGTCTTCTATCTCCTCACGCAGAACACGTTCAGCGTGATGAACAGCGACATCCTGGTCGCCATACCGCTGTTCCTGTTCATGGGTTACATGATCGAGCGCTCGAACATCCTGGACCAGCTGTTCCTGAGCCTGCAGGTGGCCTTCCGGCGCGTGCCGGGTGCTATGGCGATCGCGGCGCTGGTGACCTGTACCCTCTTCGCCACCGCCACCGGCATCGTCGGCGCGGTGGTCACGCTGATGGGGCTGCTGGCTTTTCCGGCGATGCTCAAGGCGCGCTACGACCAGAGCATCGCGGCCGGCGTCATCTGCGCCGGCGGCACGCTGGGCATCCTGATCCCGCCCTCGATCATGCTCATCGTCTACGGCGCGACGGCCGGCGTCTCGGTGGTCAAGCTGTACGCGGCGGCGCTGTTGCCGGGCTTCGTGCTCGCGGGCCTGTACCTCGTGTACGTCATCGTGCGGGCGGTGCTGAACCCGAAGCTGATGCCCAGCATGCCCGAGGACGAGAACAAGATGGGTTTCTTCGCCGTCTTCCTGCTCTTGATCAAGGCCTTCTTCCCGCTCGCCTTTCTCATCATGTCGGTGCTGGGCGCCATCCTCTTCGGCTTCGCCACGCCCAGCGAGGCGGCGGCCATCGGCGCGCTGGGCTCGGTGCTGCTGGCCGTGGGCTACCGCGCCATGACCTGGGGCAAGCTGCGCGAGGCGGTGTACCTGACCGCGCGCACCTCGGCCATGGTCTGCTACCTGTTCGTGGGCTCCTGGCTGTTCTCGTCGATCTTCAGCTACCTGGGCGGCGAGCACCTGATCAAGGAATTCGTGCTCGGATTGAACCTGAATACGGTCACCTTCCTTCTGATCACCCAGGTGATCATCTTCCTGCTCGGCTGGCCGCTGGAATGGAGCGAGATCATCATCATCTTCGTGCCCATCTTCCTGCCCTTGCTGTCGCACTTCGGCGTCGACCCCATCTTCTTCGGCATCCTGATCGCGCTCAACCTGCAGACCTCGTTCCTGACGCCGCCGATGGCCATGTCGGCCTACTACCTGAAGGGCGTGGCGCCGAAACACGTGCTGCTCGGGACCATCTTCAAGGGTTGCCTGCCGTTCGTCTCGATGGTCTTCGTCGCCATGGCGGCGATCTATATCTTCCCGAAGCTGGTGTTCTGGCTGCCGGAAGTGCTTTACAGCCGCTGATCCGATGAGCCTCGATCCTGCCCTGCTCGCCGCGCTCAGCGCCACCGAGGCACGAACACGGCTCGTCGCCGGCGAATGTTCGGTGACCGACTACGCCCAGGCGCTGCTGGCGCGCGTGGACGCCGTCGACGCACAGGTGCAGGCCTGGGCCCACCTCGACCGCGCGCACGCGCTGGCGCAGGCCGAGGCTGCGGACGAAGCGCACGCCCAGGGCGAACCCGACGGCCCGCTGTTCGGCCTGGCGGTGGGCGTGAAGGACATCATCGACACCGCCGACCTGCCCACCGAGGACGGCACCGTGCTGCACGCCGGCCGCACGCCGCGCGAAGACGCGGCCGTGGTGCGGCGGCTGCGTGCGGCCGGCGGCTGGGTGATGGGCAAGACCGTCACCACCGAACTGGCGACCTACGCGCCGGGCAAGACGCGCAATCCGCATGTACCGGCCAGCGGGGCGGTGCACACGCCGGGCGGTTCGTCCAGCGGCTCGGCCGCGGCGGTGGCCGCCGGCATGGTGCCGCTGGCCATCGGCACGCAGACCAATGGCTCGGTCATCCGCCCGGCCTCTTTCTGCGGCGTCTACGGCTTCAAGCCCAGCGCCGGGCTGATACCGCGCACGGGCGTGCTGACGCAGTCACCGGCGTTCGACGCGGTCGGCGTCTTCGGCCGCACGCTGGACGACGTGGCGCTGCTGGCCGAAGTGCTGACCGGCCACGACCCGCAGGACCCGAAGACCCGCTTGCGCGCGGCGCCGCCGCTGCTGCGCCTGGCCGGCGCCGAAGCCCCTTTGCCGCCCACGCTGGGCTGGGTGGCCACGCCCTTCTGGGACCGTGTGGCCGCTGACGCGCAGGCGGCCTTCGGCGAACTGCTGGCCCTGCTCGAAGGCCGCGTTGCACCGTTCGAGCTGCCCGCGTCGGCGGCCGACGCCGTGGGCTGGCACCGCACCGTGATGGAAGCCGACATCGCCGGCTCCTTCGAACTGGAGTACGAACGCGGCCGCGACCAGATCTCGGCCTCGCTGCGCGGCCAGATCGAGCGCGGGCGCCAGGTCACGGCCGTGGAGCACCGCAAGGCGCTGGCCCGGGTACCCGTGCTGCTTGAAAGCCTGGAGAGCGTCTTCGACCACTACGACGCGCTCATCACCCCGGCCACGCTGGGCACCGCGCCCGCGGGCCTGGAATCGACCGGCGACCCGGTCATGTGCACGCTGTGGACCTACCTGGGCATGCCGGCACTGAGCCTGCCGCTGCTGCATGGCGAAAACGGCCTGCCGCTGGGCGTGCAACTGGTGGGCCGGCGTGGCGACGACGCCCGGTTGCTGCGCACCGCGCGCTGGCTGGTGCGGGCCGTGGCGGACGCCGCGGGCTGAGCTTCAAGCTTCAACCTTCAATCCACCGCATCGACCAAGGAAGTCAAGATGAAACTGCTTTTCGGCCTCGTGGGTGCCGCCATGATGCTGGCCTTCCTGGCCAGCTTCGTCATCAAGGTCAAGGAACCAGCGATGATGGTCGTGGTGGCCATCGGCATCGTGATGATGCTGGTCGACCTCTGGCAGGCACGCAACGAAGCGGATACCTGACCCCGGTTCGCGGGCGCACCGCCCCGGGAGTCTGCGCGCTCAGCGCGCGAGCGAGCGCCCGAAGGCGAACACCGAATTCGGCACCGTGGTGCGCAGCGGCGCCACCGGCGGACGCGCGGAGATCGCGCGCCGCGGCGGCTTGGCTTCCACCGTCACGCCATCGGCGATCTGCTCGTCGACCAGGCTCTTCAGCGTGATGGCGGCCATGTGCTCCAGCATGATGGCGTTCAGGCGCTGCCACAGGTCGCGCGAAACGCCGTCGTCGCGGTCCTCGGTGGCCGCGTCCGGCAGCGACTCATCGACCGCGATCACGATCTCGGCCACCGTGATCTCCCCCGCGCTGCGGCCCAGCGTGTAGCCGCCGCCGGGCCCGCGTGTGCTCTCCACCAGGCCATGGCGGCGCAGGCGGCTGAACAGCTGTTCCAGGTAGGACAGCGAGATCTGCTGCCTGGCGCAGATCGCGGCCAGCGCCACCGGCCCCGCGGGCTCACGCAGTGCCAGGTCGATCAAGGCGTTGACGGCAAAACGGCCCTTCGTGCTCATGCGCATGGAACTCTCCTTGGACGCGAGGGGTGGCGAACCACGACACCGCTGAATCTAGGGGCATTTTCACTTCGCGTAAATTCGATAATCAAACTTTAAAACATCGAAAAATCAGACGTATGAACTTCAAGCATCTGCACTACTTCTGGGTCGCCGCCAAGGCCGGCGGCATCGCCCGCGCCGGCGAGCAACTCCACACCACGCCGCAAACGCTGTCGAGCCAGATCAAGCTTCTGGAAGACCGCCTGGGCCGCAAGTTGTTCCGCAAGAGCGGGCGCAAGCTCGAACTCACCGACGACGGCCGCGTCGCCCTGCGCTATGCCGACGAGATTTTCGGCCTCGGCAACGAGCTCGAAGCCGAGATGCGCGAAGAGCGTGTCGGCGGCAAGCCGGTGCTCGAATTCCGCGTCGGCGTGGCCGATTCGGTGGCCAAGCCGGTGGCCAGCCGGCTGCTGGCGCCGGCCCTCAGGCTGGCGCAGCCGGTGCGCCTGATCTGCGTCGAGGGCAAGCACGGCGACCTGCTGGCGCAGCTGGCGCTGCACCGCCTCGACCTCGTGATCGCCGACGAGCCGCTGTCACGCCGCTTGAGCGTGAAGGCTTTCAACCACGCCCTGGGCAGCTCGCCGATGAGCTTCTTCTGCGCCCCCGCACTGTTGCCGGCGCTGAAGGGCCCGTTCCCGAAGTGCCTGAATGGCGCGCCGATGCTGATCCAGGGCCAGGCCTCGCCGATGCGCCAGCAGCTCGAACCCTGGTTGCTGCGCCACCACCTGCAGCCGCGCGTGGTCGGTGAATTCGACGACGGCGCCCTGATGAAGGCCTTCGGCCGCGACGGCCACGGCTTGTTCCTGTCGCCGACCGTGCTCGAGGACGAGACTTCGGCGCAGTACGGGGTGCAGGTCATCGGGCACAGCGACGAGTTGACGGAGGACTTCTACGCCATCTCGGTGGAGCGGCGCATCACCCACCCGGGCGTGGCAGCGATCACAAGCGCCGCGCGCAGCGCGCTGTTCGGGGGCTGACCGGGGCGCCGCCAGGCGCCCCGGCCTGTCGGCGGTGGCTGCAGCCTGTCGTGAAGGCGCAACCACGTGTCGCCGCCCGCTGGCCGCAGCGCCCGGCCTGCGTACAGTGCGCAGCATGTCGCCCGCTCCGCCCCCCGGCACCGCATGAACACCCAGGCCGCCACCGCCACAGCCTGGTCAGACCGCTGGCAGCGCTTCTCGGCCGCTGCGCTGCGGGCTTACCACGCCTACGGCAGCTGGCTGGTCAACATCAGCTGGAAGCGCTTCATCGTGCTGGCGCTGCTGCTGCTGATCGTGGTGGGCATCCTGCACGATCTGCCACCCTTCACCTGGACCTTCACCGAGGAGGTGAAGACCGAGCGGCCGCGCGTGCTGGTGACCCCGCCCGCGCCGCCGAAGCCGGTTGCCGCACCCCGTGCGCCCAAGGTGCCCAAGGCATCTGAGTCCCCGATCCGCATCGAGACCCCCGGCAAGGGCGGCGCCGACACCGGCGTCGAAATCAGCATCGGCAAGGACGGCATCCGCATCTCGCCCCGCGCCAGCCCCCCCGCGCAAGCGGCATCGGCGGCCGAAGCCGCGGCCGACCATGCGCGCCAGGCTGCCGACGCCGCGGCCTCGGCCGTGCGGGGCCTGAACATCCAACTGCCGCCGGGGGAGATGTCGGACGCCGTGCGCGCGGCCATCGCCGAGGCCAAGCGCGAGGTCGAGCAGGCATTGCGCGAGGCCCGCGAAGACGCCGAACAGGCGGCACGCGATGCTGCAGAGGCGCGTGTCGAAGCGCAGCGCGCCGTTGCCGACGCGCTGAACGACGCGCCGCGCTCGCGCAAGCGCACCACGCGCATCGGCATCGGCGATGTGATGATGCAGTTCGCATTGCTGTGGATCGTGGCCTCGGCGATCCTCAAGTTCACCTACAAGGGCCGCATGCAGGCCGAGGTGCAGGCCAAGAAGGCATCGGCAACGGCCGAGGCCGAGTCGCTGAAGCGCCAGGTGGTGGAAGCACGCATGGCGGCAATGCAGGCGCAGGTCGAGCCGCACTTCCTGTTCAACACGCTGGCCTCGATCGACCACCTGATCGAGACCGACCCGGCGCGCGCCAGCGTGATGCAGAAGAACCTGATCGCGCTGCTGCGCGCCAGCATGCCCACCATGCGCGAAGCCAGCGGCAACGGCCACAGCGGCGTGCGCGACCTGGGGCGCGAGCTGGCGGTGATCCGGCCCTACCTGGAGATCCTGAAGGTGCGCATGGAGGAGCGGCTGAGCACCGAGATCGCCGTGCCGGAGGGTCTGCTGTCGGCCGAGTTTCCGCCCATGATGATCCAGACACTGGTCGAAAACGCCATCAAGCACGGCCTGGAGCCCAAGCCCGAGGGCGGCAGCCTGCGCCTGGCGGCCGAGATCGTACACGGCAAGCTGCAGGTGACGGTGGCCGACACGGGCCTGGGCTTCGGCAAGGCGGCCACTGCCGGCACCGGTGTCGGCCTGGCCAACATCCGCGAGCGTCTGCAGCTGCTGTACGGACCCAAGGCCGCGCTCACGGTGGCCGAGAGCCAGCCCAGCGGCACCGTGGTCACGATCACCGTGCCGTACAAGACTGTCGAAGGGACGGCATGAGATGAATACCGACGACAGTCACGCCTTCGCAGGTGAGCGCCGCAGGAAGCCCGCGGCCACCGCCCATGCACCACGCCGCGCGGTCTGGCCCTGGGTGCTGCTGGCCCTGTTCGTGCTGGCACTGCTGCTGGCCGCGTCGGGCGCTGCGCTGCTGCTGGCACTCGCCGACGGCGCCCGCGAGGGCGTCAACGTCACCATCGACGGTGAACGCTGGGGTCATTTCGAACTGGACCGCGCGTCCTGGCCGCTGGCCTTCGCCGGCGTCGCGCTGGCCCTGCTGGTGATGATGGTGGTGGTGCCGTGCGCCGTGCTGCTGGCCCTGGTGGCTGCGGCGGTGGGCATTGGCGTCGCGCTGCTGGCACTGCTGGTGGTGGCGGCAGTGGCGCTGTCGCCACTGTGGCTGATCGTCCTCGTGCTGTGGCTGATCCTGCGCCGCCGGCCGCGCGGCGCCGCTACGATGCAGACATGAGCACCGAAGACCCAGGCACAGCGTCCGCGCCGCGGGCGGAGAAGGCACGCGAACCGACGATGGCGAACGGACAGGCACCGACGGCGGCGAACGGACAGGCACCGACGGCGGTGCTGGCCGACGATGAACGCCTGATGCGGGAACAACTTCGCGCCCGCCTGGCCGAGGTCTGGCCCGAACTGCACATCGTCGCCGAAGCCCGCAACGGGCTGGAAGCGGTGCAACTCGTCGACGAGCACCGCCCCGACATCGTCTTCCTCGACATCCGCATGCCCGGCCTGACCGGGGTCGAGGCGGCGCGGCAGATCGCCCAACTGCCGCCACGCGCCGGCCACGAGGCCGACGACAACGACGGGCTGCCCGAGATCGTCTTCATCACCGCCTACGACCAGTACGCGGTGGAAGCCTTCGAACAGGGGGCAGCGGACTACGTGCTCAAGCCCGCCGAACGCGAGCGGCTGCAGGTCACCGTGGGCCGCATCAAGCAGCGTCTGGCAGCGCGCCGAAGCGGCACCGAGGCGCCGGCGGGGCCGCACCTGCAGCAGCTGCTGCACCAGCTGGCGGCGCGCCTGAACCCCGGCAGCGCGCCGCAGTACCTGCAGTGGATCCAGGCCACGGTGGGCCAGGCGATCCAGATGATCCCGGTCGAAGACGTGCTCTTCTTCATCAGCGACGAGAAGTACACGCGGGTGCAAACGGCGCAGGTCGAAGCGCTGATCAGGAAGCCGATCAAGGAACTGGTCGACGAGATCGACCCGCGGCTGTTCTGGCAGATCCACCGCAGCACGATGGTCAACGTCAAGGCCATCGCCGGTGTCACGCGCGACTTCCGTGGCCGCCAGATCGTCAGCGTCAAGGGCCACCCCGAAAAGCTCGAAGTCAGCCGCAGCTACACGGGCCTGTTCAAGGGCATGTAAGCGCGAACGGGGCCGGCCGAGGCCATCTTCAGCGCGGCTTGAGCCACGACGCGATGCACCACTGCGCCGACCAGTAGGTGCCCAGGATCCACAGGCTGGCCCACGGCAGCGGGCCGGCGAACTTGTTGCTGGCCAGCAGCGCGTCCGAGGTCATGAACAGGGCGCCGCCCAAGGCCAGCACGGCACCGCGCGCCGAACCGCGCTGCCACAGCACCGCCGCCTGCGCCGCCATGGCCGCCAGGCACACGACGTAGGCCAGCACCGGCGCCTGCAAGGCCACCGGCACGCCCGGCCACAGCCGCCACAGCACGACGCCGGCCACTGCCGCATAGCCCACGAAGGCCGGCGGCCAGGCCGCCAGGCGCTGCACGCGCGTGAAAGCCACCAGATAGGCCAGGTGCGCCAGCAGGAAGCTCACCAGCCCCGGCAGGAAGCCCTGTTTCGGCCACAACAGGGCCACGTCGCCGGCCAGCGAAAGCACGAGCCCCGCCAGCACCCAGCGCCGCAGCAGCGGCGCGTCGTGCCCGCGGCGCCAGGCGTAGGCGATGACGATCAGCGTCGCCAGCGGCTTGAAGACGAAGTTCAACACCGGCATGGCCGGCGCCCAGGGCGCCGACGCGATGGCCAGCGCGGCGCTGCCGACCAGTGCCGCGGCGAGCCAGCGAACGTGATCGTTGTGCGCCATGGTCACTCCTAGGTGGGCGCGGGGGCCACCCGTGCCGCCATCGCGTCGCGCAGCTTCTGCAGCCGCACGCGCGGGTCTTCCTTGACCACGCCTTCGTCGAGCTTCATCTCCTCGATGAAGCGGCTGGGTATGCCGACCACCGTGTCGCGGCCCTTCTTGCGCCGCCGCAGCGTGCTCACCGCCAGCGTGCTGCGCGCGCGCGTGATGCCCACGTACATCAGGCGTCGCTCCTCCTCCAGGCGCTCGGGGGTCATGTCGTCGTCACCGCTGCGAAACGGCAGCAGCCCTTCGTTGACGCCGGCCAGCGTCACGTGCGGCCACTCCAGGCCCTTGGCGGCGTGCAGCGTCGACAGCGTCACCACGTCCTGCTCGTCGCCACGCTCGGCCAGGCTGATGATGACGCTGATGGTCTGCGCCACCTGCAGCACGCTCGACCTCTCGCTCTCGAAAGTGCTGCCACCGTCCGGCGTGATCTCGCCGCCGCAGCGCCGCGCGATCCAGTCGACGAAGTCGAGCACGTTGCTCCAGCGCGCGGCGGCGAGCTTGTCGCTGTCTTCACCGTCGAACAGGTGCTGCTCGTAGCCGATGTCCTTCAGCCAGCCCAGCAGCAGCGCCTTGGCATCCTCGCTGCCCGTGGTGTGGCGCGCGCGGTGCTCCAGGTCGTTGACCTCGCGCCCGAACTCGTGCAGGCCGTCGATGGCCTTGCCCTTGAGCATGCTGCCCAGGCTGGGCGAGAACAGGGCCTCGAACAGGCTCACCTTCCACTTCGACGCAAACTCCCCCAGGCCGGCCAGGGTCTGGTGCCCGATGCCACGCTTGGGCGTCGTCACGGCGCGCAGGAAGGCGGGATCGTCGTCCTGGTTGACCAGCAGCCGCAGCCAGGCGCACAGGTCCTTGATCTCGGCGCGGTCGAAGTAGCTCTGCCCGCCCGACACCTTGTAGGGGATCTGCGCCGCGCGCAACTTCTGCTCGAAGACACGCGCCTGGTGGTTGGCGCGGTAGAGCACGGCGCAGTCACCGAATTTCACGCCGCCGGCGGACCGCAAGGCCTGGATGCGCGCCACCGCGCGTTCGGCCTCGTGCTCCTCGCCGTCGCATTCGACCACCCTGACCGGCTCGCCGTCGCCGAAGTCGCTCCACAGCTTCTTCTCGAACAGCTTCGGGTTGTGCGAGATCACCGCGTTGGCGGCGCGCAGGATGTGGCCGGTGGAGCGGTAGTTCTGTTCCAGCGCGATGAGCTTGAGAAGCGGGTAGTCCTGCGGCAGGCGCTTGAGGTTGTCGATGGTGGCGCCACGCCAGCCGTAGATGCTCTGGTCGTCGTCGCCCACCGCGGTGAACAGACCGCGCTCGCCGACCAGCATCCTGAGCAGTTCGTACTGCACGGCGTTGGTGTCCTGGACCTCGTCGACCAGGATGTGGCGGAACTGCGCCTGCCACTTCTCGCGCACCTCGGCGTCGCGCTGCAGCAGCTTCAGCGGCAGGCCGATGAGGTCGTCGAAGTCGACGGCCTGAAAAGCCGCCAGCCGTTCTTCGTAGCGCCGCATCACGCGCGCGGCAATGCGTTCGTCGTCGTCGGCCGCCGCGCTTTCGGCTGCGGCGGCGTCCCGGCCCTGGTTCTTCCACAGGCTGATGGCCCACTGCCAGCGCCGCGCCAGGGCGTTGTCGGTGTTGCCGCCGGCGTCGCGAAGCACACCCAGAACGTCGTCGCTGTCGAGGATGGAGAAGTTCTCCTTCAGCCCGATGCGCGTGCCGTCGCTGCGCAGCAGGCGCACGCCCAGACTGTGGAAAGTGCTCACCGCCAGGTCGCGCGCGGCGCGTGGCCCGACCAGCGCCTTGGCGCGCTCGCGCATTTCCTGCGCCGCCTTGTTGGTGAAGGTGATGGCGGCGATCTGCTTGGGCTCCAGCCCGGCCTGCAGCAGGCGCGCGATCTTGTGCACGATGACCCGCGTCTTGCCCGAGCCGGCGCCGGCCAGCACCAGGCTGGGCCCGGCGAGGTGGTGCACGGCCTCCATCTGGGCGATGTTCAGGGACACGGGGGCGGCGTGCGTACTCATGGGGCCGGGCATCATAGCGGCGCAGCCGCGACCGGCTGTCGTTCAGACGGTCTTGGTCATGGGCCGGATCGGCGAGCCGGTATTGCACACCATGGCCAGCCTGCGATTCAGGAAACGGCGTCCCGGTTCGGCGCGCCGCCCGCCCCGCAAGACGGGTCGATCAACGCCAGGGCGCGCAGGATCTCCTGCTCGCTGCGCGGCCGCACCAACCGCGCCAATTCCCGGCCGTCGCACAGGAACACCAGGGTCGGCCACAACTTGACGCCGAAGGAGCGGCCGAGCCGTCGGCCGCGGCCGTCTTCCACCTTAACGTGTCGCACGCGGGGATGATCGGCCAGGGGCGCGGCGATCAGCGGCTGCGCGCCGCGGCAGTAGCCGCACCAATCGGTGCCGAACTCGACCATCGCCGGGCCCTCCAGGCCATCGAGCTCAGCGCGCGACGGCTCGCCGGCGGCGAGGTGGGCATTGGAGGTCATGTCGCTCGGCAGCGGCTCCTGCCCGCAGATGTGGCGTTGGCGCCCATGGCGGACATCAGCCCAGCACCGGCGCCAGCGCGCGCCGCGCGTCGGCCTCGGACTGGCCCTGGCGCCGCGCCCAGTCGGCGAGCTGGTCCTCACCGATGCGGCCGACGTTGAAATACGACGCTTCGGGGTGTGACAGGTAAAAGCCGCTGACGCTGGCCGCCGGCGTCATGGCCAGGCTCTCGGTCAGGTGCAGGCCGACCTCTTCGGCCTGCAGCACGCGGAACATGCCGCGCTTGACGCTGTGGTCGGGGCAAGCCGGGTAGCCGGGGGCGGGGCGGATGCCGCGGTACTTCTCGGCGATCAGTGCTTCGCTGCCGAGCGCCTCGTCGGGGGCGTAAGCCCACAGTTCGGTACGCACGCGCTGGTGCAGCCGTTCGGCGAAGGCTTCGGCCAGGCGGTCGGCCAGGGACTTGAGCAGGATGGCGCTGTAGTCGTCGTGGTCGTCGGTGAACTGGCGCTCCTTCTTCTCGACGCCGATGCCGGCGGTGACGGCGAACAGGCCGATGTAGTCGTCGGCCACGCCCTTCGGGGCAATGAAATCCGCGAGCGAGCGGTTGGGCCGCTTCACGCCTTCGACCACCGGGCGCTCGGTCTGCAGCCGCAGCGGGCTCCAGCGCAAGGCCACCTCGCTGCGCGCCTCGTCCGTGTAGACCTCGATGGTGTCGTCGTCCACGGTGTTCGCCGGCAGCAGCGCCAGCACGCCGTGGGCCTGCAGCCAGCGGCCTTCGACGAGCCTTTGCAGCAGCCGCTTGCCGTCGCTGAAGACGCGCTGCGCTTCGTGGCCGACGACCTCGTCGCGCAGGATGTCGGGGAATTTGCCGGCCAGGTCCCAGGTCTGGAAGAAGGGGCCCCAGTCGATGCACGCGGCCAGGTCGGCGAGGTCGTAGTTGCGGAAGGTGCGGCGGCCGACGAACTTCGGCCGTGGCGGCGTGTAGGCGGACCAGTCGACGCGCACCTTGTTGGCACGCGCGGCGGCCAGCGTGACCAGTGGCGTGAGCTTCTTGCTGGCGTGCAGCGCACGCACGTGGGCGTAGTCGGCCTCGAGTTCGGCGATGTACTTCGCGGCGCGCTCGTCGCTGAGCAGCTCGGAGCACACGCCGACGCTGCGCGAGGCGTCGGGCACGTAGACCACCGGGCCTTCGTAGTGCGGCGCGATCTTGACTGCCGTGTGCACGCGGCTGGTGGTGGCGCCGCCGATCAGCAGCGGGATCTTCTTCACCCGGAACCAGTCGTCGCGCTGCATCTCGGCGGCCACGTGCTGCATCTCTTCCAGGCTCGGCGTGATGAGGCCCGACAGGCCGATGATGTCGGCACCCTCGACCCGTGCCTTGGCCAGGATGTCCTGACAGGGCACCATCACGCCCATGTTGACGACCTCGAAGTTGTTGCACTGCAGGACGACGGTGACGATGTTCTTGCCGATGTCGTGCACGTCGCCCTTGACGGTGGCGATGACGATCCTGCCCTTGGGCTTCGCCTCACCGCCGCCGGCGACCAGCAGCTTCTTCTCTTCCTCGATGTAAGGCAGCAGGTGGGCCACCGCCTGCTTCATGACGCGCGCACTCTTCACCACCTGCGGCAGGAACATCTTGCCCTGGCCGAAGAGGTCGCCGACGATGTTCATGCCGGCCATCAACGGGCCTTCGATGACGTGCAGCGGGCGGCCACCGCCGGCGCGGATGGCCTGCCAGGCTTCCTCGGTGTCGGTGGTGATGAATTCGGTGATGCCGTGCACCAGTGCGTGGCTCAGGCGCGCGTCGACGTCACCGGCGCGCCAGGCCAGCCGGGCGCTATCGTCCTTGGACAGGCCCTTGGCGCTTTCGGCAATCTCCACCAGGCGCTCGCCGGCATCGGGGCGCCGATTCAGGACCACGTCTTCCACGCGCTCGCGCAGCGCGGGTTCGAGGTCGTCGTAGACACCCACCATGCCGGCGTTGACGATGCCCATGTCCAGCCCGGCCCGGATGGCGTGGTACAGGAACACGGTGTGGATGGCCTCGCGCACCGGGTCGTTGCCGCGGAAGCTGAACGACACGTTGCTGACGCCGCCCGACACCTTGGCGCCGGGCAGGTGCGCCTTGATCCAGCGCGTGGCCTCGATGAAGTCCACCGCGTAGTTGTCGTGTTCCTCGATGCCGGTGGCGATGGCGAAGATGTTGGGGTCGAAGATGATGTCCTCGGCCGGGAAACCCACCTCGTCGATGAGGATGCGGTAGGCGCGCTCGCAGATTTCGATCTTGCGGCGGTAGGTGTCGGCCTGGCCCTTTTCGTCGAAGGCCATCACCACCGCGGCGGCGCCGTAGCGGCGCACCAGCGTCGCCTGGCGGCGGAACTCGGCCTCGCCTTCCTTCATCGAGATGCTGTTGACGATGCCCTTGCCCTGGATGCACTTCAACCCGGTCTCGATGACGCTCCACTTCGACGAGTCGATCATGATCGGCACGCGCGCGATCTCGGGTTCGCCGGCGACGAGCTTGAGGAAACGGTCCATCGCCGCGGCCGAGTCGAGCATGGCCTCGTCCATGTTGATGTCGATGATCTGGGCGCCGTTCTCCACCTGCTGCCGCGCCACGGCCAGCGCGTCCTCGAAGCGGCCCTCGAGGATCATGCGCGCGAAGGCCTTGGAGCCGGTGACGTTGGTGCGTTCGCCGATGTTGACGAACAGGTGGCCCTCGCCGATGGTCACCGGCTCCAGGCCGGCCAGGCGCAGCGGTGGTGGAGCGAGGGATTCGATGGGGGTCATGCGGCGGTCACCCTGGTCACTCGTGGAGAGGGTGAGCGCCGTTGCAGCCTGCGGCCCGCCAGGCACCTCAGGTTCCCGAGCCTGGCGGCATGCGCAATGGCGGCCGTTGCAACGCTCCTCGGGAGGCCTGTCATTCTACCGGCGGGCCCTAAACTCGGCACGATGAACCTGCTTGCGTCGGCGCCTCGCGTGGGATATGCACTTGAAAGGCGCCACCAGAGGACCGACGAGTCTGCTTGTGGACGTGCCGCCCATGACCCAGATCGATAGCCCTTCCACTGCACCGGGCACGGATGGCACGGCCGCCCCCGGCCCTTCGGCAGGCTTGCCGCAAGGCCTGCCGCGCCCGTGGCTGGTGGCCGACATCGGCGGCACCAACGTGCGCTTCGGCTGGCTCGATGCCGGCGCTGCTGCCATCGAGCATGTGGCCACGATGGCGGCCGCCAGCCACGCCGGCCCGGCTGCCGCCGCCGCGATCTACCTGCAGCAGGTCGCGCAGAAACTCGGCAGCCGCTACCGGGCGCCACGGGCGGGCGCTTTTGCGGTGGCCACCGCGGTGGGCGGCGACCGCGTCGAGTTGACGAACAGCCACTGGGCTTTTTCGCGCCGCGCCGTGCAGCGCGAACTGGGCCTGCAAGCCCTGCTGGTGCTCAACGACTTCGAGGCCCTGGCGCTTTCGCTGCCGCGGCTCAAGGGCACGCAGATCCGGCCCTTCGGTGCAGCGCCGGTGCCGGTGACGTCCGCTGCGGCCCACGGCACGCTGGCCGTCATCGGCCCTGGTACGGGCCTGGGCGTGGCCGGACTCGTGCCCACCCGACACGGCTGGGTGGCGGTTCCCGGCGAAGGCGGCCACGCCAGCCTGGCCGCCAGCGACGACTTCGAGGCCGCGCTGCTGGCCGCCGTGCGCCACCACCACGTGCACGTCTCGGCCGAACGGCTGCTCTCGGGCATCGGCCTGCCGCTACTGCACGCCGCGGTGGCCCACGTGCTGGGGCAAGCCGCGGCGCCGCTGAGCACCGTCGAGATCGTCGAGCGCGGCCTGGGCCGCCACGATGCCGTCTGCAGTCGCACCCTCGACAGCTTTTGCGCCCTGCTCGGCGGCTTCGCCGGCAACGTGGCGCTGGTGCTGGGCGCGCGCGGCGGCGTCTACATCGGCGGCGGCATCGTGCCGCGGCTGGGCGAGCGTTTCTTCGCTTCGCGCTTCCGCGAGCGCTTCGAAGCCAAGGGCCGCTTCCAGGACTACCTGCAGGCCATCCCCACGGCGCTGATCACCGACACGCTGGCTGCGCTCACCGGTGCAGCGCTGGCGCTGGAGCAACACGACCGCTGAGCCCTTGGCGCCTGCCAGTCGGGGGCTGGCGCGCACGACGGCAGCAGTTGCAGCTCGCAGGAGCGCCCAGCCGGCTGGCCGTTCCTGCGCGAGCGTCGCAATGACCCGCGAGCCGCCCCTTATGCTCGCACTTGAGGCCCACCAATGAGAATCGTCTTCCTCCTGTTGCTGGCGCTGGCCAGCCTGACCCCCGCTGCCGCGCAGCAGATCACGGTGGCCGCCGCCGCCAGCCTCACCGAGGCCATGGGCGACGTCGCGCGGGCCTTCGAGGCCACACGCCCGGGCGTGACCGTGGAACTGCAGTTCGCGGCCTCTGGCGTGTTGCTGCAGGACATCGCCGGCGGCAAGCCGGCCGACGTCCTGGCCAGCGCCGACGCCGACACGCTGGCGCGCGGCATCCAGCGCCGGCTGCTGCTGGCCGACGCGCAGCGCGAGTTCGCCACCAACACCCTGGTGCTGATCGTGCCCACCGACCGCAATTCACCGGTGCAGCGCCTGCAGGACCTGGCGCGGCCCGAGATCCGGCGCATCGCCATGGGCCGCACGGCCACCGTGCCGGCCGGGCGTTATGCGCGCCAGGCTGTCGACGCGTTGCGCCTGTGGCCCGCGGTGCAGCAGAAGATCGTGGCCGGCGACAGCGTGCGTGCGGTCCTCGAAGCCGTGGCCAGCGGCGACGCCGACGCCGGCTTCGTCTACGGCACCGACGTGGCCCTGGCCGGCAAACGGGTGCGCGTGGTGCAGACGCTTTCCGTGCAGACGCCCGTGCGCTACCCAGCCACCGTGGTGGCCGCCAGCCGCCAGCCGGCGCTGGCGCGCGACTTCGTGCTCTTTCTCAACCAGCCGCCGGCACGCGCCGTGTTCACGCGTTACGGCTTCGGCGCACCCTGATCCGTCTGCCCGGCGGCATCCTCCGGCGGCGCTTCAATGCGCCGCGGGCACCTTCTCGCCCGCCTTGAGCCGGTACACGGTGCCGCAATACGGGCAGCGCCCCTCGCCGGTGGTGGCGACGTCGATGAAGACCCTGGGATGGTTGCTCCACAAGGCCATGCGCGGGTTGGGGCAGAAGGTGACGCCGGGGCCAACCAGCTCGGCGGCGGCAAGTTCGACCAGCGCTTTGGCTTCGGTCATCGCATCACACCGGTGTCAGCCATTCGGTGTACTTCGGGTTGCGGCCGTTGACGATGTCGAAGAAAGCCGCCTGGATCTTTTCGGTGATCGGGCCGCGGCTGCCCAGCCCGAGCTCGATGCGGTCGAGTTCACGGATCGGCGTCACCTCGGCCGCGGTGCCGGTGAAGAAGGCCTCGTCGCAGATGTAGACCTCGTCGCGCGTGATGCGCTTCTCGACCAGCCTGAGGCCGAGGTCCTGGCAGATCGCGAAGATGGTGTCGCGCGTGATGCCGTTCAGCGCCCCGGCGCTCAGGTCCGGCGTGTAGACCACGCCCTTCTTGATGATGAACAGGTTCTCGCCCGCGCCTTCGCTGACGAAGCCGCTGGCATCCAGCAGCAGCGCTTCATCGTAGCCTTCGTCGGTGACTTCCATGTTGGCCAGGATCGAATTGGTGTAGTTGCTCACCGCCTTGGCTTGCGTCATCGTGATATTGACGTGGTGGCGCGTGTAGCTGCTGGTCTTGACGCGGATGCCGTGCTTCAAGCCTTCCTCGCCGAGGTAGGCACCCCAGGGCCAGGCGGCGACCATCAGGTGGATGGTGTTGCCCCTGGGGCTGACGCCGAGCTTCTGGTCGCCGATCCAGGTCAGCGGCCGCAGGTAGCAGCTTTCCAGCTTGTTCACGCGCACCACTTCGCGCTGCGCGTCCATCACCTGCTGCGGCGTGAACGGGATCTTCATGCGCAGGATCTTAGCGCTGTTGAACAGCCGCTCGGTGTGCTCGGGCAGTCGAAAGATGGCCGTGCCGCGGTCGGTCTTGTAGGCACGCACGCCTTCGAAGGCGCCGCAACCGTAGTGCAGCGTGTGGCTCAGGACATGGATCTTGGCATCGCGCCATTCGACCAGCTGGCCGTCCATCCAGATCTTGCCGTCGCGGTCGGACATCGACATGGGGGCTCCTCGGGGCATCCAAAGCAGTGATTTTAGGGGCCGCCGCAGGCGCGGTCGGACGCCCCTCAGTTCGGCGACCGGTGGCCCGCGGTGGCGTCGCTGCGCTGCAGCCGCCAGGCCGTGACGCGGCCGTCGTGCAGTTCCACCTGCACCGCGTCGCCGCCCGCGTCGCGCCAGGCCCAGGTTTCCGGCTCTTCGGCCACGCGCTGCCCCAGGCTGCGCGTCAGCGCCAGCACCTGCGGCAGCCGCAGCCCGCGGCGCAGCTTCGCATGCAGCATGACGGCGTTGGGCACCTGGCCGACCGGCCGCCCCGAGGCCTGGCGCAAGGCGCGCAGCGCGCGGCTGAACTGCAGCAGCAGCCAGAACACCACGACACCCAGGGCCAGCACGACGCCGGGCCAGCCGTAGCCGGCGTAGCCCACCGCCAGCGCCGCCACGGCCAGGGCCCAGCCGACCCAGGCCGTCACCCGGGCACCCCGGCCGGGGCCTTCACGCAGAATCGCGGCGATGGATGGTGTGCAGACATGGGTGATCAACCTCGACCGGGCCCCCGAGCGGCTGGCGCGCATCAGCGGGCAGTTGCAGCGCCTGGGCTTGCCGTACACGCGGCTGCCGGCGGTCGACGCGCGAGCCCTCACGCCGGCCCAGCGCGCCGCGCTCGACGAACCGGCCTACCGCCGCCAGCACGGCATGACGCCGGTGCCGGGTGAGCTGGGATGTTACCTGTCGCATGTCGAGGCGATGCGCCTGTTCCTGGCCAGCGACGCCGCCTGCGCGCTGATCCTGGAAGACGACGTGCTGCTGCACGACAGCCTGCCGGCCGTGCTGCGCGGGCTGATGCAGCACATGGCGCGCTGGGACATGGTCAAGCTCTCGGGCGTACATTCGGGCACCCCGCTACCCTACCTGGAGCTCGCGCCCGGCCACCATCTGGCGGTGATGCTGTCGCGCTGCACCGGTGCTTCGGCCTATGTCATCAACCGCCCTGCCGCACGGGCCTATCTGCACGGTGCGCAGCCTTTGCTGCCGATGAAGCTGCCCTACGACCATGTCTTCGATCAGGGCTGGCGCTTCGGACTGAAGGTGCGGCTGGTGACACCCACGCCCTGCGGCCACGACGACCAGATCGCCTCGACCATCGCCGCGCCGCCGGGGGCGTCGCGCAAGTTCCACTGGGTGCGGCGGCTGCCGGCCCATGCTTACCGGCTGGGCAACGAACTGCGCCGGCTGCGCTACGGCCTGACGGAAGCGCTGCGCGAGAAGTTCGCAGGCTGACCTCGGCGCGGGTTCAGCGCAGCACGTCGCGTTCGCGGCGGCCGACGCGACCCGTGCGCAGCGCGTCGGCCCAGTCGCCGCGGCCGTGGGCCTCGGCACGCCGCGCCGCCGCTTCCCAGTCGTAGTCGACACCCCTGAGTTGCACCCGCCAGCCGCCACCGTCGTGCTCGACCACCGCGTAGCGCGCCTGCGGCGAGCCGTTCTCGACCACATGCTGAAACGGGTGCTCGTCGTCGTAGGCCGGTAGACCGACGCTGCCCGGGTTGGCGATGCGCGTGCCACCGACGACGCGGTCGCGCGGCAGGTGCGTGTGCCCGCACAGCAGCAGCGGCACGGCCACGCCGGCCAGGCGCTGCAAGACCTCGTCGTCGCCGGCCTCGCGCAGCCCGGCGGGCGTGACCGTCTGCAGCAGGTACTGCAGGTCGCTGCCAGGCGTGCCATGCACGCAGAGCAATCCCGGCGCCGGCGACATCGCCGCCGGCAGCGATGCGATCCACGCGCGGTGCTCGGGCCGCAGCCGCGTGGCGGTGTGGCGGTCGGTGGCGCTCATGGCCTCGTACGGCTGCGTCAGCACCTGGCGCTCGTGGTTGCCGGCGATCGTGGGCCAGCCCCGGGCCATCAGCCAGTCGGCGGTCTGCGCCGGCCACAAGGGGCCCGAAAGCAGGTCGCCCAGATCCAGCCAGCCGTCGATGGGCCCGGCATCGGCCACCACCGCCTGCAGCGCCGGCAGGTTGCCGTGGATATCGGAAACGACACCCAGCCTCATCGGCAGATCAGATCGAGGCCCAAGCCGCCGCTACGCCGGCTGGCGCGCGGTCTCGTCGCACAGCGCCGGTGGCAGCCGGCGCGGCGACGCCGGTTGATGCAAACCGCGCCACAACAGCCGGGCGTCACCGCGCACCATCGTCCACAAGAGGGCCAGGTGTTTCCACATTCGGGGGCTCCTTCGGTCACGGCAAGCTCGGCAGCCAGGGCAGGGGCGAGGCGTCGCGGCTGCACGGGCCGCCGCGGCAGATGTCTGCAACGCCACCATCTTCTCACTGCCGGCGCGCCGCAATCGGCGCGCCGACGAATGCGACGGTCAGCGGGGTTCTCGTCGCGCCTCCATTTCGCGAACCAGCGCGCGCGCTTCATCGCCTTCGGGAATGGCGCGCCCGCTGTCGCGCCATTGCACCGCGGCCTTGAAACCGTTCTCCTGCGCATAGCGGCGGAACCACAGACCTTCGGGGTCGTGCCGCGTGATGCCGTCGAACAGCGTGGCCATCATCTGCGTCTGTTCCAGCCCCATGGTCAGCAGCACCTGGTTGACCACCATCTTGTGCATGGCCAGATGCGCTCGCGGCACCCCGGCGATGCGGTTGGCGAGCTTCATGACGGCGCCTTCCAGTGCCGCCAGCGGCACCGCCTCGTTGGCCAGGCCCCAGGCGGCGGCGGTGCGGCCGTCGACGACGTCGCCCGTGAACATGAGCTGCTTGGCGCGCAAGGGGCCGAGACAGTAGGTCCACATGGCAGTTGTGGGGCAGCCCCAGACGCGGGTCGGCATGTAGCCGATGCGCGCGTCGTCGGCCATGACCAGCAAGTCGCAGCACAGGGCGATGTCGCTGCCCCCCGCGACGGCGGCGCCGTGCACCTTGGCGATGGTGGGCTTGGCACTGCGCCACAGGCTCATGAAGTCGTCGGTGTTGCGCTTCATGCAGGCGTAGTCGACCATCGGGTCCCAGGGCGCGCGCTCCTGCTGGCAGGGGTGGTCGATGTCGCCGGCGCCGAACTGGCTGAGGTCGTAGCCGCCGCAGAAGCCCTTGCCTGCGCCCTCGACGACGATGACGTGGATCTCGGCTTCGGCATTGGCCCACTCCACCGCGCTGCGGATCTCGCGCGGCATGGCGTCGTCGATGGCGTTGAAGCGCTCGGGCCGGTTCAACAGCAGGCGCGCCACGCGCGGGTGGGTCGCGTCGGGGGTGATGGACAAGGTGCTGAAGTGGGGCATGGGGGGATCCGTGGGTGTGGGTGCCGGGAGGACGCCGCTTGACCATTGGCGCGGGCGCCCAGTGTCGCGACCCCTGCCTGGCTTTGGCAAGTCCGGCGCCGGCGCCGCGCCGCCCGCGAACGCAGCGCCGCGCCCTCAGCCCAGCCCGCGCACGACCTCGATGGCTTGCTCGATGCGTTCCACCGCGTGCACCTGCAGCCCTTCGATCGCCTTCTTCGGCGCGTTGGCCTTGGGCACCACGGCGACGCTGAATCCGAGCTTGGCCGCCTCCTTCAGCCGCTCCTGCCCGCGCGGCGCCGGCCGCACCTCGCCGGCCAGGCCCACTTCGCCGAAGGCGATGAAGCCGCGCGGCAGCGCGCGCCCGCGCAAGCTGCCCTGGATCGCCAGCAGCACCGCCAGGTCGGCCGCCGGCTCGCTGATGCGCACGCCACCCACGGCGTTGACGAACACGTCCTGGTCCATGCACGACACCCCTGCATGGCGGTGCAGCACCGCCAGCAGCATGGCCAGACGGTCGCGGTCCAGGCCCACCGAAAGCCGGCGCGGGCTCGGGCCGCCGCTGTCCACCAATGCCTGGATCTCCACCAGCAGCGGCCGCGTGCCTTCCAGCGTCACCAGCACGCAACTGCCGGGCACCGGCTCGCCGTGCGTGGACAGGAAGATCGCGCTCGGGTTGCTCACGCCCTTCAACCCGCGCTCGGTCATCGCGAAGACGCCGATCTCGTTGATGGCGCCGAAGCGGTTCTTGATGGCGCGCACGAGGCGAAAGCTGCTGTGCGTGTCGCCTTCGAAGTAGAGCACGGTGTCGACCATGTGCTCCAACACGCGCGGGCCGGCCAGCGCGCCTTCCTTGGTGACGTGGCCGACGAAGACCATCGCGACGCCGCTGGTCTTGGCCAGGCGCGTGAGCTGCGCCGCGCACTCGCGCACCTGCGACACCGAACCCGGCGCCGAGCTGAGCTGGTCGGAATAGACCGTCTGGATCGAATCGATGACGCAGAACGCCGGCGCCTCGGCCGCCAGCGTGGCGACGATCTTCTCGAGCTGGATCTCGGCCAGCACGCGCACCTTGTGGCCTCCCAGGCCGAGCCGCCGCGCGCGCAGCGCCACCTGCGCGGTGCTCTCCTCGCCGGTGACGTAGAGCACCTTCATCTGCCCCGACAGCGCATCCAGCGCCTGCAGCAGCAGCGTGCTCTTGCCGATGCCGGGGTCGCCGCCGATCAGCACCACCGCGCCCTCGACGATGCCGCCGCCGAGCACGCGGTCGAGTTCCTCCTGGCCGGTGGGCGTGCGCGCGACCTCGGCGGCGTCGATCTCCGACAGCGTGGCCACGGGCACCGATTTCGCCAGCGACTGGAAGCGGTTCTTCGCCGGCCCGGCCACTTCGGCCACCGTCTCGTCGAGGGTGTTCCAGGCGTCGCAGTGCGGGCACTTGCCCAGCCACTTGGCGTTGCTGCCGCCACATTCGCGGCAGGTGTAGACGGTCTTGGCCATGAGACGATGCTACCGGGCGCTGGCAGCCTCAGGATGCGCCTGCTGCCGGCTCGCCTGGTGAGCCACCCCGCCCCCAGAATCGTCGCATGCACCTCATTGCCCACGGCCCCGGCCTCGACCTGCTGTGGCAGGCACTGGAGCAGATGTTCGAACACGACCGCAGCGCCGCGCGCGGCGAGATGTCGACGCGCGGGCTGTACGTCTTCGAGCACGCCGGCGAACTCGGCAACGCGCACGCCCACGCGCTGTTCGACCGCCTGACAATCACCCGCAGCGGTGACGGCAGCGCGCCGTCGCGCGACTTCGGCGCATACTCGGTCGCCTTCGACGGCCGCGCGCCGGCCCCGGGTGAGAGCCTGGCCGCCGGCAACGGCGTCACCCTGGCCCGGAGGTGCTGAACATGGACTGGCAAGGCCGCATCGTCACGTCGCCCGACACGCTGTTCGGGCGGCCGCGCATCGCCGGCACCCGCATCGGCGTGGACTTCGTGCTCGAGGCCAAGGCGGCGGCCAGCCTGCCCGAGTAAGGCTGCACGTCGGGCACCCGGTGGCCGCGCTGCTGCTGGACGAGAACCTGCCGCGCTCGGCCGGCCGCGTGCGGGTCGCCGAGGGGCACGACGTCGTGTTCGTGGCAGACCACACGCCCGCTGCCGACGACAGGCGCGTCCTGGCGCTCGCGCGCGAACAGGCCCGGGTGCTGGTCACCTTCGACGCCGACTTCGGCGAACCCGTCTTCCAGAACGGCGAAGCACCGCCGCCGGCCATCGTCTACCTGCGGCTGCACCCCATCGACGGCACGGCGGCCGGCACCATGGCGGCCGTGGCGCTGCGCGATGCCGTCCAGGGCTGCCTGGTGGTGTGCACGCGCGACGCCCGCCGCCGGCGGGCGTTTCCACCACGGGAAGCCGGCGATGGAAGAACCTGAGCTGCTGCCGCTGTCGGCCCTGCAGCACTGGGCCTGCTGCCCGCGCCAGTGCGCCGTGATCCACCTGGAGCAGGCCGTCGACGACAACCTGCACAGGCTGCGCGGCCAGGCCGTGCACGCGCAGGTGGACCGGCCGGGCTTCGAGCTGCGACACGGCCTGCGCGTGGCTTGAAACGCATGGCCTGGGCGGTCGGGCGCGTCCGCCCTACTCGCCGCGCACCTTGCCGCGCCCCGCCTTCACCTGCGCACGCACCGCCTTGCCTTCCAGCCGCCGCATCTTGGAGCCGTGGGTCGGCTTGGTGGCGCGGCGCACGCGCGGCGCCACCGCCACGCGGTCGACCATCGCCTGCAAGCGCGCCATCGCATCGGCGCGGTTCATCTCCAGGCTGCGGTGCTCCTGGGCCTTGATGACGACGACGCCGTCGGCGCTGATGCGGTTGTCGGGCAGTGCCAGCAAGCGCGCCTTCACGTCGTCGGGCAAGGACGACGCGGCGACCTTGTAGCGCAGGTGCACTGCGCTGGAGACCTTGTTGACGTTCTGCCCGCCCGCACCCTGGGCACGGATGGCGGAGACTTCCACCTCGGCCGGCTGCACGCGCAGGCCACTGCGGCGCATGGCGGGTGCGCGCTCAGCGGCGGTTGAGCTTGCCCACCACGATCAGCAGCACCACGGCGCCCAGCACCGAAGCGATCCAGCCCGCCGGCTCACCCACGGTGTACCAGCCCAGCGCCTGGCCCACGAAACCGGCCACCAGCGAGCCGGCGATGCCGAGCACGATGGTCAGGATCCAGCCCATCTTCTGTTCGCCGGGAAGAACGAAACGTGCAATTGCGCCGACGATGAGGCCGACGAAGATGGTGCCGATGATGCCCATGGTGCTGTTCGCTCCTGCGCTGGCGGGGTTCAGTCGATTGCGGATACCGGCACGCGAGGCGCCAGTGCACACATGAGTTCGTAGCCGATGGTACCCCCGGCACGCGCCACGTCGTCGATGGCCAGCAGCGTATCGCCCGGGCCGCGGCCCCACAGCGTGACCTCGCTGCCGATGCCGCAGGCCGGCACCGGTGTCAGGTCCACCGCCAGCATGTCCATCGAGACGCGGCCCACGGTGCCGGTGCGCACGCCGTCCACCAGCACCGGCGTGTCGGTGCCGCAGTGTCGGGGGTAGCCGTCGGCATAACCGCAGGCGACGATGCCGATGCGCTGCGGCGCGCTGGCGGTGTAGCTGCTGCCATAGCCGACCGTGTCGCCCGCTTGCAGCTGCTGCACGGCGATCAGGCGCGAGCGCAGCGTCATCGTCGGCTGCAGTCCCCAGTGGTGGATGTCGTGGGCCGGGAAGTCGGGCGCGCTGCCGTAGCACAGGATGCCGGCGCGCACCCAGTCGTTGCCCAGGCCGTGGCGCAACACGGCCGCGCTGTTGGCCAGGCAGCGCTCGCCCGGCAGGTCGCGCGTGGCGGCGTCGAAGGCAGCCGCCTGGCGGGCGATGCCGCGTTCGCCGTCGGCGTCGGAGAAGTGCGTCATCAAGGCGATCTCGTCGACCTGCGGCAAGGCGTTCAGCCGCGCCCAGGCGGGGCGAAAGGCCGCGGGCCGGAAACCGAGCCGGTTCATGCCGCTGTTCATCTTCAGGAACACGCGGTGCGGCTGGTGCGTCTTGTGCGCCGCCAGCCAGTCGATCTGTTCGGCGCAGTGCACGACGTGCCACAGGTTCAATCGCGAGCACGACTCCAGGTCGCGCGGCTCGAAGCAGCCCTCCAGCAGCAGCACGGGGCCGCGCCAGCCCAGCGAGCGCACGCGCTCGCCTTCGGCCAGGTCGAGCAGCGCAAAGCCGTCGGCTCCGCGCAGGCCTTCGAAGACACGCTCGATGCCGTGGCCATAGGCGTTGGCCTTGACCACCGCCCACACCCGCGCGTCGGGCGCGGCGGCACGCGCACGGGCCAGGTTGGCGGCCAGCGCCGTGGCGTGGATGAGGGCTTCGATCGGGCGCGGCATGTCGGTACCTCGTGCAGGGCGGCACGATTCTGACAGTCCAGGGGCGCGTGCTATAACCCGCCGGCCCCGGAGCTGGAGACAAGACACAGGCGCCCACGCCGGCGCCTGTTGCGCGCGCGACCCGATGAAAAAAGGTTTCTCGACCATCATGTCGGCGCAGTTCTTCAGCTCGCTGGCCGACAACGCGCTGTTCGTCGCCGCGGTCGAGTTGTTGCGAGCCGGTGGTTCCCCCGAATGGCAGCGCGCGGCCCTGGTGCCGATGTTCGCATTGTTCTATGTCGTGCTGGCGCCCTTCGTCGGCGCCTTCGCCGATGCATTGCCCAAGGGTCGGGTGATGTTCGTGTCCAACAGCATCAAGGTGGCGGGCTGCCTGATGATGCTGTTCGGCAGCCACCCGCTGCTGGCCTACGCCGTGGTCGGGCTCGGTGCGGCGGCCTATTCGCCGGCCAAGTACGGCATCCTCACCGAGCTGCTGCCGCCGTCGCAGCTGGTCAAGGCCAACGGCTGGATCGAGGGCCTCACGATCGGTTCGATCATCCTCGGCGTGCTGCTCGGCGGCCAGCTCGTCGGCCCGCACGTGGCGCCGCTGTTGCTGGGCCTGGACATGCCCCACTTCGACACCGGCATCGACACGCCGCCCGAAGCGGCGATCTCGGCCATCGTCTTCCTCTACGTGCTGGCGGCCGCGTTCAACCTCTACATCCCGCGCACCCAGGCGCCGCTGCAGCACCTGAGCGGCAACCTGTGGCTGCTGGTGAGCGACTTCTCGCGCTGCAACGCACGGCTGTGGAACGACAAGCTGGGCCAGATCTCGCTGTCCACGACGACGCTGTTCTGGGGCGTGGCCGGCAACCTGCGCTACATCGTGCTGGCCTGGGCCGGCGCGGCGCTGGGCTACAGCACGACACAGGCGTCGAGCCTGGTCGGCGTGGTCGCCATCGGCACCGCGGTGGGCGCGGTCATGGCCTCGGCGATGATGCGGCTGGACCGCGCCACGGCGGTGATCCCGCTGGGCATCGGCATGGGCTTGCTGGTGATCGGCATGAACTTCATCGACCAGGTCTGGATTGCCGCGCCCTTCCTCATCCTGCTGGGCGGCCTGGGCGGTTTCCTGGTGGTGCCGATGAACGCGCTGCTGCAGCACCGCGGCCACAACCTGATGGGCGCCGGGCGTTCGATCGCGGTGCAGAACTTCAACGAACAGGCCTGCATTCTGGGCCTGGGCGCGTTCTACGCCGGGATGACGAAGTTCGGCCTCTCGGCCTTCAGCGCGATCACGATCTTCGGCCTGGTGGTGGCCGGCATCATGGAACTGATACGCCGCTGGCATGCACGCAACCTGCTGCAGCACCGCGACGAATTGGACCGCCTGCTGGCCATCGCGCGCAGCGATGGCCACTAGCCCAGGCCAGGCCTGGCTGCCGGCGCTGGCCCTGCTGATCAACGCGCTCGTCTGGGGCGTGTCGTGGTGGCCGTTCCGGCAGCTCGAAGCGCAGGGCCTGCACCCGCTGTGGGCCACGGTGCTGATCTACGCGCTGGCAGTGGTGGCCATCACGCTGTGGCGGCGTGCTGCCTGGGGCCAGTTGCTGCGCACGCCCACGCTGTGGGTGCTGGTGCTGGCCGCAGGCACCACCAACGCCACCTTCAACTGGGGCGTGACGATCGGCGACGTGGTGCGCGTGGTGCTGCTGTTCTACCTGATGCCCTTGTGGGCGGTGCTGCTGGCGCGGGCGCTGCTGGGTGAAGCGCTGACCGCCGGCGCCGCGCTGCGCGTGGTGCTGGCGCTGGCCGGTGCGGCGATCGTGCTGCAGCCCGACGGCGGCGGCTGGCCGTTGCCGCGCGCGCTGCCCGAATGGCTGGGCGTGGTGGGTGGCTTCAGCTTCGCGCTCAACAACGTCATGTTGCGGCGCGAGGCGCACCGGCCCGAGGCGGCGCGCGCGCTGGCGATGTTCCTCGGCGGCGCGCTGGTGGCCGGCGTGCTGGCCGCCGTGCTGGCGCTGCAAGGCACGGTGCCCGCACTGCCGGCGCCGGCCTTCGCCTGGCTGGCCGGCAGCGTGGCCATGGGCGCGGCTTTCCTGGCCGGCAATCTGGCGCTGCAGTACGGTGCGGCACGCCTGCCGGCCAACGTGACGGCGGTGGTGATGGTCACCGAGGTACTGTTCGCCGCCGGCTCGGCGGTGTTGTTGGGCGCCGGCACGCTGACGCCGACCTTGCTGCTGGGCGGCGCGCTGATCGTCGGCGCCACACTGCTGTCGGCGCGCGGCTGAGCGCGGCCGCGCGCCGCTCAGGCCGGCTGCGCTCTGGGCGCGGGCGCCTCCAGCCCCTGACGCAGCAGCAGCCGCTCGAGCGCCGCGGCCTGCAGCGGCTTGCCCAGGTAGGCGTCGCAGCCGGCCAGTGCGCCGCGCACGTGATCGAGTTCGCCGTCGTGGGCCGACACGATGACCACCACCGACCCGGGCAGCGGATGGTCGCGTTTGATGTGCTTGCACAGCGCCAGGCCGTCGAGATCGCTGTCGGCACCCAGTTCGAGATCGAGAAAGACGAAGTCGTAGGTGCGTTGCGCCAGCCGCTCGATGGCCTGGCTGCTGTTGCGCACGCAGTCGACCGCCAGACCCCAGGGCTGCAGGCGCGAAGACAGCTCACGCAGCGCGGTCGGGCTGTCGTCCACCAGCAGGGCACTGGGTGGCGCAGATGGGGCTGATGGCGCAGCAGGTGCAGGCGCAGCAGGTGCAGGCGCCGACGCCTGCGCCTCGGGTTCAGCCGGCGGCTCAAGTGGGCGGGGGACCGCGCCGCCTGCCGCCGGCAGCGCCAGCGTGTCGAGCGCGCGCATCACCCGCAGCGGGTCGAGCGGACGCGTCGACCAGGCCACGGCGCGGGCCGGTCGCTGCCTGCCGACGAACACCGTCTCGGCCAGCCGGTCGGTGGCTGCGACCAGTTGCACCGACGGCGCATGGTCGGCGTCGGCGAGCACGAAATCGCTCTCGTCCAGCACCGACGACGACTCGTAACTCGGGTTGCGATGGCGGGCCAGCGCAAAGCACGAAGCGAGCGTCCTGCGCTCGAAATCGCTGAACCCCAGCACGGCGACACGGTAGATCCCGGACATCTTGCGGCCGATGGTGCGGCCCGGCCGGCGACCTGTCAACGACGCAGCGCATCTGCCCAGGCGGGGCGCTAACATGGGCGCTTTCGTTCGCGCAGGGTCCCGCTATGGCCGCCGCCAGCATCTATGACTTCGAGGCCGTGTCGATCACCGGCCAGCCGGCCCATCTGTCGACCCAGCGCGGCAAGGTGCTGCTCATCGTCAATACCGCCAGCGCCTGCGGCTTCACGCCGCAGTTCGCCGGGCTCGAGGATCTGTGGCAGGACTACCGCGACCGCGGCCTCGTCATCGTCGGCTTTCCGAGCAACGAGTTCGGCGCCCAGGATCCCGGCAGCAACGAGGAGATCGCGTCGTTCTGCCAGCTGAACTACGGCGTGAGCTTCCCGATGATGGCCAAGGTCCAGGTCAACGGCGCGCAGGCCCACCCGCTGTGGCGGTGGCTCAAGGCCCAGGCACCGGGCCTGCTGGGCAGCGAGGGCGTGAAGTGGAACTTCACCAAGTTCCTCGTCGGTCGCGACGGCAAGGTGCTCAAGCGCTATGCCCCCAACGATGCCCCCGAAGCGCTGCGCAAGGACATCGAAGAGGCGCTCGCGGCATGATGTTCAGCCACCTCGAGCCCTACGCCGGCGACCCCATCCTCAGCCTCAACGAGGCCTTCCAGAAGGACCCGCGACCCGGCAAGGTCAACCTCTCGATCGGCATCTACTTCGACGACGCCGGACGCATCCCGGTGCTGGACTGCGTGCGCCGGGCCGAAGCGTCGATGCTGGCCGAGAGCGCGCCCAAGTCCTACCTGCCGATCGAAGGCTCGGCCGCCACGCGCACGGCGGTGCAGCATTTGCTCTTCGGCGCCGGGCACGAAGCCGTGACGGGCGGCCGCGTGGCCACGTTGCAGACGGTGGGCTCCAGCGGCGGGCTGAAGGTCGGCGCCGACTTCATCAAGCGCTGGCTGCCGCAAAACGAGGTCTGGGTCAGCGACCCGACCTGGGACAACCACCGCGCGATGTTCGAAGGTGCCGGCATCGCTGTCCACACCTACCCGTATTACGACGCGACCACCGGCGGGCTGAAATTCGACGCCATGCTGGACACCCTGCGCCAGCTGCCGGCACGCAGCGTCGTGCTGCTGCACGCCTGCTGCCACAACCCGACCGGCGTGGACCTCACGCCCGCGCAGTGGCGCGCGCTGATCCCGGTGCTGCGCGAACGTGAACTGCTGCCTTTCCTGGACCTGGCTTACCAGGGCTACGGCGACGGCATCGCCGAAGACGCCGATGCCGTGCGTGCGCTGGCCTCGTCGGGACTGACGTTCTTCATCGCCAACTCGTTCTCCAAAAGCATGAGCGTGTACGGCGAGCGCGCCGGTGCATTGAGCGTGGTTTGCGCCGACGCGGCCGAAGCCGAACTGGTGCTCGGCCAGCTCAAGGCGACGGTGCGGCGCAACTACTCCAGCCCACCGATCCACGCCGCCGGCATCGTCGGCCGCGTCCTCACCGACCCGGCACTGCGCGCGGCCTGGGAAACCGACGTCAGCGCCATGCGCGAGCGCATCAAGGGCATGCGGCGCAGCCTGTACGCGGTGCTGCAGGCCAAACGGCCCGATCGCGATTTCGGCTACTTCCTCGGCCAGCGCGGCATGTTCAGCTACACCGGCCTCACGGCGGTGCAGGTGGACCGGCTGCGCGATGAATTCGGCGTCTACCTCGTGCGCTCGGGGCGCATCTGCGTCGCCGGGCTCAACACCGGCAATGTCGAACGCACGGCGGTGGCCATGGCGACAGTTATAGGCGCCTGAGGGTGCCGGCTGCCGCTGCGCCACCCGGCGGGCGGCGGGCGGCGGGCGGCGGGCGCGGATCAGGTCACCGCCGCCCGCAGCTGATCGCGCAGCCAGCGGTGGGCCGGGTCGGCGTCGTGGCGCAGGTGCCAGAGCATCTCCACCTGTACCGGCGCCAGCACCAGCGGCAGTTCGCGGGTGACGAGTTCGTGGCCGAAGCCCGCCGCTTCGGCAAATCCTTCGGGCAGCACGGTCAGCAGGTCCGAGCGCACCACCACGCGGCCGGCAGTGAAGAACTGGTTGACGGTGAGCACGATGCGCCGCTGGCGGCCCAGGCCCGCCAGCGCCTCGTCGGTGAAACCGTGCGGCTGTCCGGAGAAGCTCACCAGCAGGTGATGGGCGTCGCAGAAAGCGTCCAAAGTAAGTGCCTGCTTTTCAAGCGGATGGCCGCGGCGCATGGCGCAGACATAGCGCGTCTCGTACAGCCGGGCGTGGCGCAGGTGGTTCTGTTGCCCCTGGGACACGATCGCGGCGATGACTTCCGGGAAAAAGCCCACCGCGAGGTCGGCGTCGCCCGCGTCGAGCAGCCCGCGCGGGTCGCGCGTGACCAGGGGCAGCACACGCAGGTTGACGAGGGCGCCGCCGCTGTCGATGCCGCGCACCAGGCCCGGCGCCAGCATCGCCGCGGTGGCGTCGGCCATGGCGATACGCAGCTGCACTGCGTCACGGCGGGGGTCGAAGTCACCGGGCGCCAGCGCCTGCCGCAGCGTGCCCAGCGCCGCGCGCACCTGTGGCCACAGCAGCACGGCGCGCGGCGTCGGCCGCACGCCGTGCGCGACGCGCACGAACAGGTCCTCGCCCACGGCCTCGCGCAACCGGCGCAGGGCGTGACTGACCGCCGGCTGCGTCATCGCCAGCGCCGCCGCGGCGCGTGTCAGGCTGCCTTCGGCCATGACGGCGTCGAAGACACGCAGCAGGTTCAGGTCGAGGGTGCGGAAGTTCAGCGACATGCCGGATCTTGCCACATGCGATCGATGCATGTCTTACGTGAGCATTATTCACTTGCACGATACTAGTGTAAACCCTAGTATGCCGTCAATGCCGCCAGTGAAGGCGGTTCAGACAAGGCTCAGACTCATCATGACCACCATCTCCGTTCACACCCCGCGCCCCGTGGCGGCACCCCGTGGTGCCGCATTGGCCGCCCACCTGATCACCAAGGTCATGGCTTGGCTGGAAGTCGTTGGCACCGCGCGCGCCGCCGCAGCGGTGCGTCGCTTGGAAGCAACGCATGTCACCGAAGCCGCGGACCTGCGCCGGTATGCCCAGACCTGGGTCGACCACGACCCGCGCTTTGCCGCCGACCTGATGGCGGCCGCCGACCGGCACTATCGCATCGACTGAACGGCGCCGCCCGCGCGGCACGGCATCGTGCCGTCAGGCCGCGCGCAGTCGACGCGTTTCGCTGACGGCCGCGGCCGTGAGTTGGGCGTAGAGGTCCTTGGGATCGGGCAGCGCCGGTATCAGGTCGAGCTCGCTGCCCAGGCCCAGGTTCAGCGCCAGATCCCGCATCAGGCGCAGCGCGGAGTAGTCCTCCAGCGCGAACCCCACCGAATCGAACACCGTGAGCTCGGCAGCGCTGGTCCGCCCGGCCGCCTGACCGGTGAGCACGCGCCAGAGTTCGGTGACGGCAAAACCGGCCGGCATCTGCTGGATGTCGCCTTCGACGCGGCTTTGCGGCTCGTATTCGACGAACACTCGCGCACGCTGCAGCACGCCCGGGTGGAGCTCGGTCTTGCCGGGGCAGTCGCCGCCGACGGCATTCAGGTGCATGCCAGGTTCTGCCATCTCCGGCGTGACGATGGCGGCGTGGCGCTTGTCGGCCGTCAGCGTGGTCACGATGTCGGCGCCACGCACGGCCTCGGCGCTGCTGGCGCAGACCCGCACCTGCAGCCCGCACACGCCACCCAGGTGGCGCAGCAGCTTGGCGCTGGCCGCGGCGTCGGTGTCGAAAACGCGCAGCGTGTCGATGCCCAGCCCGTGGTGGAAGGCCAGCGCCTGGAATTCGCTCTGCGCACCGTTGCCGATGAGCGCCATCGTGCGCGCGCCGGGCCGCGCCAGCTCGCGCGCCGCCATCACCGAGGTCGCAGCGGTGCGCAGCGCGGTGGTGAGCGTGAGCTCGCTCAGGAGTTGGGGGCGGCCGGTAGCGATGTCGGCCAGCACGCCGAAGGCCATCACCGTGGGCAGGCCGTGACGGTGGTTGCCGGGGTGGCCGTTGACGTACTTGAAGCTGTAGCTCGAGTCGTCGGCCACCGGCATCAGCTCGATGACGCCGTGCCGCGAGTGGCTGGCGACGCGCGCCACCTTGTCGAACTCAGGCCAGCGGCGAAAGTCGGCGCCGATGGCCGCCTCCATGCGGCGCAGCACTTCGGGCACGCCGTGGGCGGCGACGATGCGTGCGATGTCGTTCGTGCTGAGCAGGGTGGTCATGGCGCGGGGTCTCTCGTCTGGTCTCCAGTGGAGATTCTTCGAGCGGCCGGCGACAACGAGAAGCGGCAGGATTGCTTCGAATCCGAGAGACTTCTGTCATTTCGGCAGCGGTAATTGACATAATGACCGATGGACTCCACGGACCTGCGGCTTATCGGCCTGCTGCGCCAGGACGCGCGCGCCAGCGTCGCAGGGCTCGCCAAGAAGCTGGGCGTGTCGCGCGGCACCGTCACCAACCGTGTCAAGCGGCTCGAAGACGAGGGCGTGATCGTCGGCTACACCGTGCGGCTGCGACCCGACGTGCAGCCCGACAACATCGAGGCCTGGATGAGCATCGCCGTCGAGGGCAACCAGACGCGCACAGTCATCGGCACCCTGCTCGGCGAACCGGGCGTGGCGGCGCTGCACGACACCAACGGCCGCTGGGACCTGCTGGCCGAACTGCGCGCCGCCAACCTGGGCGAACTGGCCGAGGTGCTGGAGCGCGTGCGGCTCATCAAGGGCATCGGCGCCACCGAAACCAGCATCCACCTGCAGACCTACAAGCTGTCGTAGGTGGCGCCGCTTGCCGGCGCTTCCGCTCAAATACAGCGGCCGCCGTCGACTTCCATGCACACGCCGGTGATCATGCTGGCCTCGTCGCTGCACAGGAAGCAGGCGGCGTTGCCCAGGTCCTCGGGGGTGGAAAAGCGGCCGATCGGGATGGTGGACAGGAACTTGGCGCGCATCTCGGGCGTGTCCTGGCCCATGAAGGACTTCAGCAGCGGCGTTTCGCCGGCCACCGGGTTGAGCGCGTTGACACGAATGCCCGCGGGCGCCAGTTCCACCGCGTTGGCGCGCGTGGCGGTGATGACCCAGCCCTTGCTGGCGTTGTACCAGCCCAGTCGCGGCCGCGGGCTCACTCCCGCCGTGCTGGCCATGTTGAGCACCACGCCGCGGATGCCTTGTGTACCCGGCGCGTTGGCCTTCATGCGCGGCACGACCTCGCGCATGGCGAGGTAGATGGCCTTCATGTTCACCGCCACGATGCGGTCGAAGTCGGTCTCGCTGACCTCTTCCAGCGCTTGCGGCAGGTGCGTGACGCCGGCGTTGTTGACGAGGATGTCGATGCGCCCGAAATGCAGCTCGGCGGCTTCCATCATCAGGCGCACCTCGGTGGCGTTGGCCACGTCCACGCGCAGCGCTCGCGCCGCCTTTCCCGCCGCGGCGGCGATGTCGAGCGCGGCCTCGAAATTGAGGTCGGCGACGATGACCTGGGCGCCCTCGGCGACGAATTTGCGCACGATGCCGGCGCCGAAGCCCGAGCCGCCGCCGGTGACGATGGCGACCTTGTTTTTGAGTCTCATGCAGCCTGTCTCCTGTTCAGAGGTTGAGAGGCAATCCCGTGCACCCGCGCAGGGGTGGCCAAGGGCCCTGAGCAAGGCGCAGCGCGCAGCCCGCACTGACGTGCGGGCAAGCGGTGCAACGCCGCGCAGGGCCCTTGGGTACCCCTGCCCTACGGGTAAGCCCCCAGAACAGCCGCACTCCGCGTTGCAAATGCTCGCCGGGGCCCCACCCCGGCTGCGCTTTGCGCCTTGATTGCGGCTGTTCTGGGGGCTTA